>NZ_AP023439.1:3800429-4113810 GCF_014701095.1 Streptomyces tuirus
TGGAGACGCAGGGGGAGTACTTCGTCTACAAGATGGCGTCGATCCTGCCGGTGACGTCGCCGAGCAATACGAGCGTGCTCAATCCGGTGCCCACGGGTTCCGGGTTCACCAAGCCCGGCCGCTACATCACGCTGACCACGTGCACGCCGGAGTTCACCAGCAAGTACCGGATGATCGTCTGGGGCAAGATGGTCGAGGAACGGCCGCGCAGCAAGGGCAAGCCGGATGCGCTCGTCAGTTAAGGGCAGATGACCAGTGGCAGCGACCACCGACACCGACCACGAGAAGTACACCGGCGGGGGGTCCCGGCCGCCTGCGGCACGTCGCAGGCCCGGCCCGATCGCCATGGCGGTCAGTTTCTTCGGGGAACTCCTCATCACCGCGGGCCTGGTCCTCGGGCTGTTCGTCGCCTACTCGTTGTGGTGGACGAACGTGGTCGCCGACCGTGCGGCCGGCAAGCAGGCCGACAAGGTCCGTGAGGACTGGGCGCACGGCCGGGGCGGCCCCGGTGCGCTGGACACCAAGAACGGCATCGGTTTCCTGCACGTGCCCGCGATGAGTGGCAGCGAGGTCCTGGTCGAGAAGGGCACGTCGAACAAGATCCTCAACGACGGTGTGGCCGGCTACTACACCGACCCCGTCAAGGCGACCCTGCCGATGTCGGGCAAGGACGGCAACTTCTCCCTCGCCGCCCACCGCGACGGCCACGGGGCGAAGTTCCACAACATCGACAAGATCAAGAAGGGCGACCCGATCGTCTTCGAGACGAAGGACAAGTGGTTCGTCTACAAGGTCTACGGCATCCTCCCCGAGACCTCGAAGTTCAACGTCAAGGTCCTCTCCAAGGTCCCGGAGGAGTCCGGCAGGAAGAAGCCGGGCCGCTACATCACCCTGACGACCTGCACGCCGGTGTACACGAGCACGTACCGGTATGTCGTGTGGGGCGAGCTGGAGCGGGTGGAGAAGGTGGACGAGGATCGGACACCGCCGAAGGAACTGGGCTGATCGCCTTCTTCGGGGGCATCGGGCCGCTAGCATGACGGAGGCCCGAAGCCGCAACTTTCTCTTGCGACTTCGGGCCTTTTCGACGTTCGAGCCGCTACTCCAGGGCGCTCAGGGGCGTCCCGCCGCTCCATTCCTCGAGCAGCCCGCGGTGGACGGCGGTGATGCCGCTTTCCCTGGCGATGTTGAGGGCGTCGCGGGTGAAGGCGCATGTCGCCACGAACAGGGCCACCTCGGAGTCGTGCAGGACCTTGGCGGCGCCGAGGAACTTCTGGACTTCGGGGCTGGTGATGGAGAGGTGGGGAGCGAACCTCTTGCACTGGACGACGAGGCGCCGGCCGTCGGCCGTGAGCGCGGTGATGTCGATGCCCCGGTCCCTTCCGCCGCCTTGCACGATCACGTCGGTGCAGCCGTCGCGGCGGAGCAACTCGGCGACGTGTTCTTCGAACTCGCGCCCGATCATGGCGTCCATCGCGGCCATCACTCCGGCGAAGGGGCGGTTCTCCCGGGGGCTTTCCAGTCGCTGTAGCCGGGCGTGGTGTTGCCGGAGCCGCTTCTCGATGCGCTGGATGCCTGCCCGGAGGGCGATGAGCTCTCGCCGGTGCTCGCTCGAGGTTTCGATCAGGGCGTTGAACATGGGGACGACGGTTGTCCCCAGGACGTGGGTGATGCGCTGGTCGATGCGGGCGTCGAGGGAGGCGGCGTCCATCGGGGCAGGGTTTTCCACAGGCTGTGTGCGTGCCAGGTACTCCGTGTCGAGGAGGTACACACGCACCTGACGTGCGACTTCGCTGTCTCGGAGCAGCATGGCGATGTTGAGGACGGCGCGCCGGGGGAAGAGGGCCAGGGATCGGGTGCGTGACTGGATTCCACTGAGGTTCTTGAAGGACCTCAGTTCCTCGCCGGTCAGCAGTCGGTAGCCGCTGGCCTCCAGCTCGGTTCGGTGGTCCTTGACGAGCGACTTGATGGCTTCGAGACCAACGTCGAAGTACGACGCCACCATCGCGGTCGTCACATGCATCCCGTCCGGCAGCAGGGACAGTGCCTTGACCTTGTCGAGTACGTCGGTGCGGTCGAGCACGCTGCCGCGCAGGGTCGGCGATTCCAGCAAGGCCGTTTCGTTGATCACGTTCTGCCCTTCTCGGCTCGTGTGGCCGGGGCGGGTTGCGATTCCCCACCCCACCCGGTGAACGAGTCGGGACATATGAAGACACGATCGACGGGCGCACACGCTTGCGGGTCTGCCGTCTGCCGTCTGCCGTGCACGGCAGAGCCCCCAGCCCTGTGGGGCCGGGGGCTCTGGGGTGTGTCGGTGTGGTGCGGGCGGGGTCAGTCGTCCTTGTTGCTGCCGCTGAGGCCGCCGAAGATGCCGCCGTTGCCGTTGCCGCCGTTGTTGTTGCCGCCTCCGACACCCACGGTCTGGAGGGTGATCGTCGTGGCCGCCGGGTCGTCGACCTCCTGGTTCGGACCCGGGTTCTGGCCGGCGACGAGGGCGTTGTCGCTCTGGTCGCTGCCGCCCGCGAACTGGATGTTGGTGAAGCCCTGCTGCGCGAGGGTCTGCTTGGCCTGGCCGACGGTCTGGCCGACGACCTGCGGGACCTTGACCTTCTGCTGCTGCTTCTTCTTGCCGATCTGGATGTTGACCGACGAGTTGGGGTCGACCGACGTGCCGGCCTGCGGGGTGGTCTGGATGACCTTGCCGACCTGGTTGTCGTCGTCGGTCTCCACCTCGGTGCAGTTGCCGACCAGTTCGCTGGCCTGCATCTGCTGCTTGGCGGCGTCACAGCTCTGGCCGAGCACGTCCGGGACGGTGGACTTCTCCGCCTCCTTGGCGACGGTCAGGGTGATCGTGGAGCCCTTCTCCTGCTCCGTGTCGCCCTTGGGGTCCTGGTCGGTGACCACGCCGGGGGTGCGGTCGGACTCCTCGGTCTTCTGCTCGACCTTGAAGCCCTTGTCGTCGAGTTGGGCCGCGGCCTTCTCGTAGGTCAGGCCCGTGACGTCCGGCACGGTCACCTTGGGCGCGCCGGTCGACACGACCAGGGAGATGGTGTCGCCCTTGTTGACCTCGACCCCGGGCTCCGGGTTCTGCTTGCAGATGTTGCCCTTGATCTGGTCGTCGCAGGGCTTTTTGGTGGTGCTCAGCTTGAGATCGCTGTTCTTCGCCAGTTGCTGGGCGTCGGCCAGCTTCTCGCCGACGAAGGTGGGCGCCGGGAGCGTGTCGTTGCTCGCGCCTCCGTCGCCGCTGAACGCCCATCGTCCGATCAGGATCGCTCCGACGAGGACGAGGATGCCCGCGACGACGAGCAGGATCGTGGAGGTGTTGGACTTGCGCTGCTGGCCGCGGCGCCGGTCGGGGCGGTCGTCGTAGCCGTAGCCGCCGTCGTCCGGGTTCATCGGGGGCAGCATGGAGGTGGCGCCGGCGCCGGAGTCGGCGCGCAGGGCCGTCGTCGGCTGGTCGTCGGGGTAGCCGCCGTAGCCGACGGCGCCCAGGGCGGCGGTGGCGGCGACGGGCTGGCCGTCGAGGCAGGCCTCGATGTCGGCGCGCATCTCGTCGGCGGACTGGTAGCGGTAGTCCGGGTCCTTGACGAGGGCCTTCAGCACGATCGCGTCCATCTCGGGCGTGATCTCGGGGTCGAAGACGCTCGGGGACTGCGGTTCCTCGCGGACGTGCTGGTAGGCCACGGCCACCGGGGAGTCGCCGACGAACGGCGGGCGGACGGTGAGCAGCTCGTAGAGCAGACAGCCGGTGGAGTACAGGTCGGACCGGGCGTCGACCTGCTCGCCCTTGGCCTGCTCCGGTGAGAGGTACTGGGCGGTGCCGATGACCGCGGAGGTCTGGGTCATGGTCATGCCGGAGTCGCCCATGGCGCGGGCGATGCCGAAGTCCATGACCTTGACCTGGCCGTTGCGGGTCAGCATGACGTTCGCGGGCTTGATGTCGCGGTGGACGATGCCGGCGCGGTGGGAGTACTCGAGGGCCTGGAGGATGCCGATGGTCATCTCCATGGCACGCTCCGGCAGGAGCTTGCGGCCGGAGTGCAGCAGTTCACGCAGTGTCGAGCCGTCCACGTACTCCATGACGATGTACGGGATCGACACGTTGTCGATGTAGTCCTCGCCCGTGTCGTAGACCGCGACGATCGCGGGATGGTTGAGCGAGGCGGCCGACTGGGCCTCCCGGCGGAACCGGGCCTGGAAGGAAGGGTCACGCGCGAGATCCGCGCGCAGCGTCTTCACCGCCACGGTGCGGCCGAGGCGGGTGTCATGCGCGAGGTAGACCTCCGCCATGCCACCACGCCCGAGCACCTGGCCCAGTTCGTACCGGCCGCCGAGGCGACGCGGCTCTTCCATAGCTACCTACCAGCCCTCTCCGTCGGTCCCGACCGGCACGCTTGTACGGTCGGAGGCTGCCGTCCGGGCCTACCGTACCCGGCTCGCTTTGTGTGACCTGGCCAAGCCCGTCAGCCGATACAGGACCGGTATCGCAACGTGCACCGATGTGAAGCAGGCGTGAGCGGGGTCACTTCTTGCTTTCGATGACCGCCTCCATCACGTTCCTCGCGATCGGGGCCGCGAGGCCGCCACCGGAGATGTCGTCACGGACGGCGTTGTCGTCCTCGACGACGACCGCCACGGCGACCGGCGAGCTGCCGTCCTCGCCCTTGGCGTATGAGATGAACCACGCGTAGGGGTTCTCGCTGTTGTCGACGCCGTGCTGGGCGGTACCGGTCTTGCCGCCCACCGTGACGCCGCCGATCTTGGCGTTGGAGCCGGTGCCCTTGTCGACGACCGTCTCCATCATCGACTGGAGGATCTGGGCGTTCTCCGCCGACAGCGGCTGGCTCAGCTCCTCGGGGTCGGTCTTCTCGATCGGGTCGACGCCGGACGACTGGAGCTCGTCCACCATGTAGGGCTTCATGAGCTTGCCGTCGTTGGCGACGGCGGAGGCGACCATGGCCATCTGCAGCGGGGTCGCGGCGGTGTTGTACTGGCCGATGGACGACAGGGCGGTCTGCGAGGGGTTCATGTCGTCGGAGAAGACCGAGGCGTTGGCGCGGACGGGCGTGAACTGCTCCTCGTCGAAGCCGAACTTCTTGGTCATGTCCAGCATCTTGTCGTTGCCGAGGTCGGCGCCGATCTTGCCGAAGACGGTGTTGCAGGAGTACTGGAGGGCCACCCGCAGTGTCGCGTTCTTGCAGGGGATGTTGCCTTCGTTGGGCAGCTTGGTGTTGGTGCCCGTCATGGTCCACGGGTCCGGGGAGTCCGTCTTGGCGTCGGCGGACGTGTAGAGCCCGTCCTCGAGGGCCGCAGCCGCGGTGACCACCTTGAAGGTGGAGCCGGGCGGGTAGGTCTCGCGCAGCGCCCGGTTGAGCATGGGGTCGTCCGGGTTGTTCTTCTTCTGCAGCTTCTGCCAGGCCTTGCTGTCCGTCGTGGTGGAGTTCCCGGCGAAGGACGACGGGTCGTACGACGGGTAGGAGGCCAGTGCCAGGATCTTGCCCGTGGAGGGCTCCAGGGCGACGACGGCGCCCTTGCCGCCCTGCTTCTCCAGGCCGTTGTAAGCGGCCTTCTGGGCGGCGGTGTTCAGGGTGGTGACGACGTTGCCGCCCTGCTGCTTCTTGCCGGTGAGCATGTCGAGGGTGTTGCGGAAGAACAGCCGGTCGTCGTTGCCGGTGAGGATGCCGTCCTCGAGGTTCTCCAGCTGTGTGGCGCCGAAGGCCTGTGAGGCGTAGCCGGTGACCGGGGCCCACATGGGGCCGTCCTTGTAGGTGCGCTTGAACTTGAAGTCGCTGCCCGGTGACTCGGCGGAGCCGGTGATCGGCTTGCCGTCGACGATGATGTCGCCGCGGGGTGAGGCGTAGCGCTCGATGGTGACGCGGCGGTTGTTCTTGTCGGTGCGCAGTTCGTCGGCCTGGACGTACTGGATCCAGTTGTCACGGATCAGCAGGGCCAGTACGAGCAGGCCGCAGAAGATCGCGATCCGGCGCAGGGGCTTGTTCATGACGGGCGGACCACCTGGGTCATCTCGGCGTCGGGGTTGGCGGCGGGGGCGGGGGCCGGGCGGCGGGCCGTGTCGCTGATCCTCAGCAGGATGCCGATGAGCGCCCAGTTGGCGATCACGGAGGAGCCGCCGTACGCCACGAACGGCAGTGTCATACCGGTCAGCGGGATGAGGCCCATCACGCCGCCGGCCACGACGAAGACCTGGAGGGCGAAGGCGCCGGACAGGCCGATGGCCAGCAGCTTGCCGAACGGGTCGCGGGCCGCGAGGGCGGTGCGCACGCCCCGTTCGACGATCAGGCCGTAGAGCAGCATGATCGCCATGACGCCGGCCAGGCCGAGTTCCTCGCCGAAGGTGGCGAGGATGAAGTCGGAGTTGGCGGCGAAGCCGATGAGGTCGGAGTTGCCCTGTCCGAGGCCGGTGCCGAGGGTGCCGCCGGAGCCGAAGGCCCACAGGGCCTGCATGGCCTGCTCGGAGTGGACGATGCCGTCCTGGATGCCTGAGCGGGAGAGTTTGAACTCGCGCGCCGGGTCGAGCCAGGCCTGGACTCGCGTCTGGATGTGCGGTTCGAAGCTCGCCACGCCGACGGCGCCGACCGCGGACATCAGCAGACCGAAGACGATCCAGCTGGTCCGCTCGGTGGCGACGTACAGCATGATGACGAACATCCCGAAGAACAGCAGGGACGTACCGAGGTCGGTCTCGAAGACCAGGATGAGGATCGAGATGACCCAGACGACGAGGATGGGTCCGAGGTCGCGGCCGCGCGGCAGGTACAGGCCCATGAAGCGGCGGCTGGCGAGGGCCAGGGCGTCTCTTTTGACCATGAGGTAGCCGGCGAAGAACACCGCGAGGACGATCTTCGCGAACTCACCGGGCTGGAGCGTGCCGAGGCCGGGGATCTTGATCCAGATCTTGGCGCCGTAGATGTTCGCGCCGAGTCCGGGCACGAGCGGCAGGATCAGCAGGAACAGCGCGCCGGCCATGGAGATGTACGTGTAGCGCTGCAGGACGCGGTGGTCCTTGAGGAAGACCAGCACGACCGCCAGCAGGGCGACGCCCATCGCCGAGTACAGCAGCTGCCGCGGTGCGGCGTCGGCGTAGTTGTTCAGTTTCTCGGACTGGTCCAGGCGCCAGATGACCACCAGACCGAGCCCGTTGAGCAGGGTGGCCAGCGGCAGCATCAGGGGGTCGGCGTACGGCGCGAACTTCCGGACGACGAGATGCCCGACGCCCGCGAGCAGGCCGAGTCCGAGCCCGTAGCTCAGCAGGCCCGGCGGCACCGAGTCGTGAAGCGCCAGGCCGACGTTGGCGTAGGCGAACACCGGGATGACGACGGCGAACACCAGCAGCGCGAGCTCGGTGTTGCGCCGGCTCGGCGCGCCGATGGCGCCGATCGTGGACGTGTGGTTCGTCGGCGAGTGCGACGTATTCGTACCGCTCATCGTGTGACAGGGCCTCTCACGGCTACTGCTTACCGCACAGCGAGACGACCTTCTGCTCTTCCTCCGAGAGGCTGGGGCCGGGGCTGGGAGTGGGTGCGGTCGTGGTCGGGGGCGTGGACTTCTCCGGGGCCGACGGTGAACCCGACGGGCTGGACGGGTTCGGCGTCGGTGTGGCCTTGGACGTGAAGGAGGCGGGAGTGGTTCCCGTGGTGCCCCCGGCCTCGCCTTCGCCGGTCTTGGAGTTGTTCTTGCTCTCGGCGTCGCGCCGCTGCGCCTCCTTCTTGCACGCGGAGGCCTGCACCGACAGTTCCTGGATCTTCGCCTGGGCGTTCTTCAGTCCGCCCTCGGGGATGGTCGCCTCGACCAGCTTCTGCTGGTAGGGCGGCAGGTACTTGAGTTCGATCTCGGGGTGGTCCTTCTCGACCTTCGAGAGCGAGACCCAGGCCAGGTCCTGGCTGATGCCCCGGTACAGCGCGACGTGCTCGTCCTCGGTGCCGACGTAGTACTGCGTCTGCGTCCAGCGGTATCCGCCGTAGAGGCCGCCGCCGATGACGGCCAGCGCGAGGGCGCCGTAGAGGGATCTCTTCAGCCACCGGCCCTTCTTGCGGGGCTTGGTGAAGTCGTCGTCGCCGTAGTCGAAGCCGCCCGCGGGGATGTAGCCGGTGGTGTCGCCGGATCCGGGCGGGCCGAACTCGCCGCCTCCGCCGCTGCGGCCGTGCCCTGGGCGGCCGAGCCCGGAGGCGCGGCCGGCGGGGGTCTGCATGATGCCGTTGTCGTGCTGCTGGTGCTGGTTCTCGGCGACGGCGCCGACGACGACGGGGGTGTCGGACAGCTGCCCGGCGAGGGTGTCGCCGGTGTCGAGGTCGAGGACGTCGGCGATGATGACCGTGATGTTGTCCGGGCCGCCGCCGCGCAGCGCCAGCTCGATGAGGTTCTGGACGGTCTCCTGGGGGCCCTGGTAGCTGGCGAGGGTGTCCTCCAGGGTCTGGTGGGACACCACGCCGGACAGGCCGTCGGAGCAGATCAGGTAGCGGTCGCCGGCGCGGACCTCGCGGATGGACAGGTCCGGCTCGACGTGGTCGCCGGATCCGAGGGCGCGCATCAGCAGCGAGCGCTGCGGGTGTGTGGTCGCCTCTTCCTCGGTGATCCGGCCCTCGTCGACGAGGCGCTGCACCCAGGTGTGGTCCTGGGTGATCTGGGTGAGGACGCCGTCGCGGAGCAGGTAGGCGCGTGAGTCGCCGACGTGCACCAGGCCGAGGCGCTGACCCGTCCACAGCAGGGCGGTCAGGGTGGTGCCCATGCCCTCGAGCTGGGGGTCGTCCTCGACCATCGAGCGCAGCTGGTCGTTGGCGCGCTGTACGGCCGTGCCGAGCGAGGTGAGGACGTCGGAGCCGGGGACGTCGTCGTCGAGGGCGACGATGGTGGAGATGGCCTCGGAGGAGGCGACCTCTCCGGCCGCCGCGCCGCCCATGCCGTCGGCGATGGCGAGCAGGCGGGGGCCGGCGTAACCGGAGTCCTCGTTGCCCTCCCGGATCATGCCCTTGTGCGATCCGGCCGCGAAGCGCAGTGACAGACTCATGCGCACCTCGCCTGTCGGCTCCGGGTACAGCCGGTCGTGTCGAGCCACACTGCCCACCCTCCGGTCGGGAGCGCGCGGGGGGCCGGGGTGGGGCCCGCCACTGCGTGCTCGCTCCGCTCGCGCCTATCCATGATGTAGCACTACTTCCGCAGCTCGATGACGGTCTTGCCGATGCGGATCGGCGCGCCCAGTGCAATCGGTGTGGGAGTCGTCAGCCGGGACCGGTCCAGGTATGTGCCGTTGGTGGAGCCGAGGTCCTCGACGATCCACTGGCCGTCGCGGTCCGGGTAGATCCTGGCATGGCGGCTGGAGGCGTAGTCGTCGTCCAGCACGATCGTCGAGTCGTGTGCCCGGCCCAGGGTGATGGTCTGGCCCTGGAGCGCGACCGTGGTGCCGGTGAGGGTGCCCTCGGTCACGACCAGCTTGGTGGGGGCGTTACGGCCGCGCCGGCCTCCGGCGGGCTGCTGGCGCTGCTGCGGCGGCGCCTGGCGGGCGGCGGCCTGCTGCTGCCTGCCCGCCTCGCGGCGCGAACCGCGCTGAGTGACACGCGTACCGAACAGGTCGCTGCGGATGACCTGCACGGCCACGATCACGAACAGCCACAGTACGGCCAGGAAACCCAGCCGCATGACCGTGAGGGTCAGCTCTGACATTGCCCCCGCTTCACCCTTCGGCTTGCCGGTAAATGATGGTGGTGCTGCCCACGACGATCCGCGAGCCGTCGCGGAGCGTAGCGCGGGTGGTGTGCTGCCCGTCCACCACGATGCCGTTGGTGGATCCGAGATCCTGGATCGTCGAGGGCGTTCCGGTCCGGATCTCGCAGTGCCGGCGGGAGACGCCGGGGTCGTCGATCCGCACGTCGGCGTCGGTGCTGCGGCCCATGACGAGCGTGGCGCGGGAGATCTGGTGGCGGGTGCCGTTGATCTCGATCCAGTGGCGGGTGCGTCCGCCGGCGGCCGGGGGCCGCTGGCCGCTCGCGGCGGGCGGGTAGCCGTAGCCGCCGGGGCGGCCGCCGGGCGGCGGCGCGGACGGCATGGGCGGGGCGCCGGAGGGTGCCGCGGCGGGCGGGTAGCCGTAGCCGCCGGGGCGTCCGCCCTGCGGGGCGGCGGGCGCGCCGCCTCCCGGGCCGCCCTGCTGGCTGCTGGAGGAGGCGAGCGTGCGGCTGCGGACCCGGTACAGGCCGGTGTCGAGGTCGTCCGCCTTCTCCAGGTGCACCTTGATCGGGCCCATGAAGGTGTAGCGCTGCTGCTTGGCGTAGTCGCGGACCATGCCGGCGAGCTCGTCGCCGAGCTGGCCGGAGTAGGGGCTGAGCCGCTCGAAGTCGGGGGTGCTCAGCTCGACGATGAAGTCGTTGGGCACGACCGTCCGGTCGCGGTTCCAGATGGTGGCGTTGTTGTCGCACTCGCGCTGGAGCGCTCCGGCGATCTCCACGGGCTGGACCTCGGACTTGAACACCTTGGCGAAGGTGCCGTTGACCAGACCTTCGAGACGTTGCTCGAACTTCTTCAGGACTCCCATGGGGCACCTCCTCCTTGGCTGCCGTCCTGTGTACTGCCCTGCGGGCCGCTTGCCGGGTTCTGCTGGTACTGCTTACTGATCGTATCCACGCGCCGGTCGATCGGCTGGTTCCCCCTGTCAGCGCGGCCGACGGGTGTCGACGCATGACGAAGTTCCCTGTGGAGCTCCTCTTCGAACTCCTCCGGTGGTACTGCTGCGCGTGACCGCCTCCGGTATGCCTGCATGGATCGTAGAGGCGGCCGAAGACCAGTGTCCCGCACCTGACTGTGGACCCCGACCCCCTCCTGCGGAGACGGCGGGTACCGGTACGAGGTTGATACGTGAACCGGTACGGGTTGATACGTGGCAGGGACATCGAAGGTTCGGTGGAGGGTCTGCCTGCGGGGACAAGGGATGTGAACCCACCCCCTCCAGCGTGCTAATGTTCTGGGTGTCGGAAGGCGCCGGCCCCAAGGGACAGACGCCCAGGACACACCCAATGCGCGGGTGGCGGAATAGGCAGACGCGCTGGATTCAGGTTCCAGTGCCCGCAAGGGCGTGGGGGTTCAACTCCCCCCTCGCGCACAACGGGAGCACCGACGAAAGTGCTCCAGCTGCACCGACGGTATGGGCGGCATCGCGATGGCGATGCCGCCCATTCCTGTTTCTGTGGTGTGAGGTCTGTCTCTGGGCAGGGTGAGGCGGACCGTCGGTGGTCCGCGTTCGTCTGTGGATCCTGCTTGAGCAGCTCTCGGGGCGCGCTCTCTGTGAGGAAGGTCTCAGCGCTGGGTGATGTGGCCCTTGGGGGCCCACGTGCCCAGGGGCCTGGTCCTGCGGCGTCGGGCGGGCCGTCGGCGGGGCCGCTCGCCGCCTAGGGCGCTGGCGTCGGCCAAGAGGCGAGTTTGCGGCGGTTGGCGTGGGCGAGCTGGAAGGCCAGAAGGAGGGTCTGGGCCGCGATGCCGCGGATGCGGCGGGTGCCGGCGTCTTCGAGGCGTTCCTGGAGGCGGTCCTTGGCCCTGGCCGCCGGAGCAACAGCGGCAGCGGCGTCATCCCGCTCGGCTGGGGCCATGCCGGTGTCGCCGCAGTGGCCGAGCGGGAGGCGTACAACCGGACCGGGGGCCCGCTGCCGTCGGGGCTGCTGCACGCGCCGTTCTTCACCGCGGCGGCCGCGACGCCCGAGCGCACCGCCGTCGTCACCCCGGGCCGCACCCTCAGCTACGGAGAACTCGCCGCCCGGGCCGGTGGCATCGCCCGTCGTCTCACCGGCCTCGACGTCCGTCCCAACGACCTGGTCGCCGTGGTGATGGAGAAGGGCTGGGAACAGTGCGCGGCCGTCCTCGGCATCCTCGCCGCCGGCGCCGCGTACCTGCCCATCGACCCCGAACTGCCCGACGAGCGCGTCCGGCTCCTGCTCGAACACGGACAGGCCCGCGCGGTCCTCACCCAGGGCCGGGTCGCACAGGGCAGGGAGGACCGCTTCGACGGAGTGCAGGCCGTGTTCCGGGTCGATGAACTCCCTCTGGAGGAGGACGCGGCCGACGCGAACCGAAGCTGCTCGAACTGCTCATGCCGACCATCCGTGCGGACTTCTCGGTCGTCGAGACGTACGCGCACCGGCCCGAGCCCCCGCTCCGGTGCCCCGTCGTGGCCTTCGCGGGGACGCAGGACCGGGAAGTGCCGCCCGAGCTGATGGCCTCCTGGCACGAGCAGACGACGGGCGGTGTCACTCGCCACGTTCTGCCCGGCGACCACTTTTTCCTGCACGGCGAGCGGACCGCGCTCCTGGCCACGGTCAGCGCGGCGTCAGCGGTCGTGGGGCGCCTGACCGACCCGATGAACCCGACCGGACGAAAGGACCAGTAATGGACACGACCGAGGCCTGTGGCCTGATGCTTCCCCGCTGCTGCGCCCACCTGATGTCTTGGGACGGCGGTCCGCGTCTGCGCACGGGGCACGGCTACGAGGTGTGGCTGCTGTCCTGGGTGCCCGGTCAGGGCACCGGGCTGCACGACCACGGGAGCTCCTCCGGGGTGCTGACCGTGCTGGAGGGCACCCTGACCGAGCGGACGCTCAAAGGAAGGCGCGTGCTGGGTACGGGCGCGCAGCGGGTGTTCGCGCCGGGGTGTGTGCATCAAGTCGTCAACGACGCGCTGGAGCCGGCGGTGAGCCTGCACGTCTACTGCCCGGGCCTGACGGAGATGCCGACGCACACCACCCCGCCGGCGAGGCGCGCACGCAGCCGTGCCCGGTGACTGCCTGGCACTCGGCCGGACCCGCCTCCAGGAGTCGCCCCCGCGGCCGTCCGTGACTTCGGTGTTCCCGGAGGTCAGCGCTCAGGTGCAGGAGCCAACGGAAAGCCCGGTGAGCAGATGACCGCCCCAGTTATGCTGCCCTGTCTTGTCAGGCCAGGGAGGATCGGCACCATGAGTGGTACCCCGTTACCGTTTCCCGAGCGGATCGAGCTCGCAGGGGAAGGTCTCGTACTGCGCGACTGGACGGAGGCGGACCTGGCCGCGATGCCGGAGTTGTTCGACCATCCCGACATCGCGTACTGGACGCCGATCGTCTCACCCTTCGACGAAGCGGTCGCTCGCGCACGGCTGAACAAGGACCGGCAGATGCGGGCGGAGGGCACGACCATCCTGCTCGCCATCACCGTTGACGGCCGCACGCCGCTCGGCGAGGTGATGTTGCGGCGCGCCCCCGAGGGTGCGGAGATCGGCTACGTGGTCGGCCCGGCGCACCGCGGCCAGGGGCTGGCCGCACGGGCGGTCCGGGTGATGGCCGAGTATGCCTTCGATCAGCTGGGCGTGGGACAAGTGGTCCTGGAGCTGGAGGCCGAGAACGCCGCGAGCGTCGCCGTGGCCACCAAGGCGGGCTTCGGACTCCTCGACGTGCCGCTGATCCGGGGGGAGGAGAAGGGACGGCCCTATGCCCTGCAGACGTGGGGCCTGCGGCGCGCTTTGTGACGCTGTTCGGGCTGATGCTCCGCCGGTGGGACAAGGACCCGCGGCTCGAATGAGAGGTCCGCGCCGGAGTCGGGACGGCGGCCCCGGCTCCGGCTCTCACATCTCAGGAGCGGACATCGAGGACGTACTTGCCCGTGGAGGCCCGGTTCTCCAGCAGTTCGTGCGCGTGGGCCACGTCCTTCAGCGGCAGCACCTTCACGTCCACGCGGACGTGGCCCTTGGCGACTTCCGACAGCGCCCGCTCCAGGTGGGCGCGGAGCAGCGCCGGTGCCCGGCCGGCGACGCCGCCGAGGTTGTAGCCGGCGAGTGAACTGTTCGTGTACCAGGGGTGGTTGCCCTCGAAGGTGACGTCCTCGGCCGCCGCGTTGCCGAAGACGACGTGCCGGCCGAAGGCCGCCAGGAGGCCGGTCACCGAGGAGCGGAACGCGCCGCCGACGGAGTCCAGGACCAGGTCCGCGCCCGCCCCGTCGGTCCGCTCGGCCACCTCCTGCTCGATCTCCTCGTACGACACCACGCTGTCGTAGCCGTAGCCGCGCGCGTACTCGGCCTTGGCCGGGGAGCTCGTCACGCCGATCACCCGGGCCGCGCCCAGCGACCGGGCGAGCTGCGCTGCGGCCGTGCCCACTCCGCCGGCGGCGGCGAGGACGACCACGGTCTCGCCCGGGGCGAGGTGCCCGGCCGAGGTGAGCACGCCCAGCGCGGTGGTGACGTTGCACAGGGCGCCCGCCGCCAGGGTTCCGTCCAGGCCGGCGAGTTCGCCGTCCAGCCGTACGGCGTGCTCCGCGCCGGCGGCGACGACCTCGGCGTTGCCGCCGCCGCCCAGGGTCAGGGCGGCCACCCGGTCGCCGGTCTCGAACCCGGTGACACCGTCACCCACGGCGCGGACCGTGCCGACCGCCTCCAGGCCCGGGAAGTGCGGCAGGTCGACCGGGAACTGGCCGCGCCGGAACATCACTTCGGCGAAGTTCACGCCCGCGTACTCGACGTCGATCGTGATCTGCCCGGGCTGCGGTGCGGGCACGGCGACCTCTGCGACGGCCAGGACGGACGGGTCGCCGAACGACTGGAAGAGGACGGTGCGCATACGGCTCCCTGAGGTCGTGGAGGTCTCGTTCGCCGGGGTCTCGGAGGTGTCGGTCATCGGATTCCCGTCTCGCTGAGGGTGGTGGTGGGGCCGTGCCCGGTGAGCAGGCGTGTGTCGTCCGGGCAGGTGGTCGCGACCATGCGCAGGGAGCTGTGCAGGGCGGCGGGGCTGGCGCCCGGCGCGTCCGCGCGTCCCGGGCCGCCGGCGAGCAGGGCGTCGCCGGTGGCCAGCAGCGGAACATCGCCGGTGCCGAAGCGGAACATGACGGAGCCGCCGGTGTGGCCGGGGGTGTGCAGCACGGTGACCCGGCACGCCGCGAAGGTCAGTTCGCCGCCCTGTTCGGGGAGTTCGCTCACCTCGTCGGGCTCGCGGTCGGGGTGGCCGATGAGCAGGTCGCGGGGGAAGGAGTCCGGCAGTCCCTTGGCCGGGGCGCCGAACTGGTAGCGGTCGGCCGGATGGATCCAGGCCGGGATGCCGTAGTGCCGGGCGAGCGGCACCGCGTCCCAGGTGTGGTCCATGTGGCCGTGCGTGATCAGGATGGCCTCGGGCTCCAGACGGTGGGCACGGACGGCCTCGAGGACCGCGTCGGCGGAGTCGTGCCCCGGGTCGACGATGAGGCAGGGATTTCCCGGTCCGGCGGCGACGAGATGGACGTTCGTGCCGAACTTGCCGGTGGCGGCGGACAGTACGAGCATGACCGCGACTCTGACGGAGTACTCGGTCATATGTCAATTGACGTCTGTGTGGCAGAACTCTGGCTCAAGTCTCGCCTATAGTGCGAGGGCCATCGTCTTGGAGTGCGTGCAGTCGCCTTACCAGCAGGGGGTTTTGTTCGTGAAGGCCATCGCCGTTCAGCGCTACGGAGGTCCGGAGGTCCTGGAGCTGATGGACCTCCCCGAGCCGCGTCTGGGGCCCGACGTCGTGCTCGTCCGCGTGAAGTACGCGGGCGTGAACCCGGCGGACTGGAAGATCCGGGAGGGCTACATCGACGACTGGTTCGAGTCGCACTTCCCCCTGGTGATGGGCTGCGACATGGCCGGAGTGGTCGAACGCGCCGGTCTCGGTGTCACCGAGTTCTCCGCGGGCGACGAGGTCGTCGGGTACGTCCGCGCCGACCACATGCAGCGCGGCACCTACGGGGAGCTGGTCGCCGCGCCCGTACGCACCCTGGCGCACAGGCCGCGGACTCTCGACTGGCGCGAATCGGCCGGACTGCCGGCCGCCGGCCTCACCGCCTACCAGGCGCTGCGCCGCCATCTGGAGATCGCCGCCGGCGAGGTGCTGCTCGTGCACGCGGCGGCCGGCGGGGTCGGTTCGCTCGCGGTCCAGATCGGCCGCGCCCTCGGCGCGCGCGTCATCGGCACGGCGAGCGAGCGCAACCACGACTTCCTGCGCTCGCTCGGGGCCGAACCGGTGGTCTACGGGCCCGGGCTCGCCGACCGGGTGCGCGCCCTGGCCCCCGAGGGCGTCGACGCCGTGTTCGACCTCATCGGCGGCGACACACTCTCCGGCTCGCCGGCGCTGCTGCGGCCGGGCGGGCGGCTCGCCTCCATCTCCGGTGACGTGACGCGGCTGGGCGGACGCTATGTGTTCGTACGCCCCGACCCGGCCGACCTCGCCGAGCTGGTGGCGATGGCCGACCGCGGGGCGGTGCGGGTCCACGTCAGCGCCGAATTCCCGCTGTCCGACGCCGTACGCGCACACGAGCTCGTGCAGAGCGGGCATGTGCGCGGAAAGGTGGTCCTGGCAGTCGACCCGTCCTGATCCGGCGCGGCGGGAGGACCGGACAGCCCTGCTGTCCGGGGGAAAAGGTGCGGGAAGCGGGGCCGTCCCCTGAGGGAGACGGCCCTTTTGCATGTCCGGGGCACGCCGTGCAACAGGCCTCCAGCGATCCTTGAGCGGCTCTCCACTCAGCCGCCCCGGACCGTCGGCCGGGCCCCTCGCCGTTCGCAGCCGAACCCACAGAGGCGGCTGTGAGGCTGGATTCAGCGCCCTCAAGGGCCGCCGAAGCAGACCCACGGACGAACGGAACGGGCATGACCCTTGCTGAGCAGGAGCGGCCGGAAGCCGCTCCGGCCGCGGCCGAACTCGCCTACCAGCGTTCGATGGACCGCGTCCTGGTGCACCGCCGGGCCGTGATGGAGGTCTTCGTCACGGACGCGGTGCGGCTCGGCGACGAGACGTTCGCCGTCGCCCTCCAGGCACCTCGCGCGCACAGCTACTACAACGACCACACGCAGCGGCCCGCGCTGCTCGATCCGCTGTTCCTCCTGGAGGCGGCCCGCCAGGCGGTCACCGTCGTCGCACACCAGTGGCTGGACGTCTCGTACGACACGTCCTTCCTGATCAGCGACTGGACGACCGAGTTCACGGATCTCGCGGCCCTGCGGGCCCGGGGCGACGCACCGGACGAGCTGGTGATCGAGGTGAGCGCGCGGGACCTCAGACGACGGGGCAGCAGACTGCTGGCCGCCACGCTGGAGTGCGTGTTCGTCGTCGCCGGCCGCAGGGCCGGGACCAGCGCCATCGTGGCCGGATACCTCAGCCGGGACGGCTACACCGCCCACCGGGAGAAGAGCCGGGGAAGCATTCCCCCCTCCTCGTCCGACCTGCCGCACACCCGGCTCGGCGCGACCGTCCAACCCGCTCTTGTCGGGCGGGAGCGGGCCGAGAACGTCGTGCTCACCGATGTGGAACGCCCGGGCGGCGCGCTCACCCTGACGGCCACGCTCGACGTCCCCGTGTGGCATCCGGCCATGTACGACCACCCCCTGGACCATGTGCCCGCGATGGCGCTCATGGAGGCCGCACGGCAGGCCGCCGTGCTCGCCGCCGGAGATCCCGCCGAACGGCACCACGCCCGCGCCTTCGGCGCCACGTTCCGCCGGTTCGTGGAGCTGGACAGCCCGGTCACGGTGACCGTCACACCCTCGGGCGAGGCCCGATGCACCGTCGACTTCCTCCAGGACGGGGAGTCGGTCTGCACGGCTGAGATCGCCGTCGCCCCGGTGCCCGCTGGCCCGGACACGGACGGCGGTGACGGCCGTGCGACTTGACTCACCGCTCGCTCTGACGGCGACAGCGTGGTACCCGGAGCAGCGCCAGACGGTCGAAGAGGCCCTGGCCGCGGGTGACATCGACGCCCGGACCGCCCGCGAACTCGGCTACACATCCCTGCCGGTCAGCGAAGACACCGCACCGCCCGACATGGCCGTAGAGGCCGCGACCGGGGCCCTGGCGCTGTCCGGAGCCCGGCCCGACGACCTCTCCCTGCTGCTGCACGCGAGCGTCCACCACCAGGGGCACGACGCCTGGTCCGCCCCGCACTACATCGCCCGGCGTCTCGGAGCCCACAACGCCGTGCCGATCGGACTGCTCCAGCAGTGCAACGGCGGCGCCATCGGCATCGAACTGGCCGCGAGCAGGCTCCAGGGCGACCCGGAGGCCGGGCCCGCACTGGTCACGACCGCCGACCGCTTCCTGATGCCGAGCTGGCACCGCTGGCTCAGCGACTACGGCATGGCCGCCGGCGACGCGGCCACGGCGGTCCTCGTCCACCGCGTCACCGAACCACCCGGCCCGGCAGGCCACGGCGGCGGGCCGGACCTGCTGCTGCACTCCCTGGCCACCCGGGTCGCGGCCGAACTCGAGGTGATGCACCGCGGGGACGACGAACTCAACGCCACGCCCATGGGTCACAGCCCGATGATCGACGTGCGGCGCACCAAGCGCGCGTTCATCAAGACGTACGGCGTCGAGTTCTTCCTCAAGACCGCGGCCGACCGCATCCGGGCCGTGGTCGAGGAGGCCCTGGCCGGAGCCGGACTGGCCGGCGACGACCCGCGGCTGCGCCACGCCGTGATTCCCCGGCTGGGCGGCAAGGCGATGGCGGAGGCGTACATCCCGCCCCTGACCGACGTCACCTCGGCGGAGGTGCTCGACCTCGGCCGCGCCACCGGGCACGTGGGGGCCGGCGACCTCAACGCCTCCCTCGCCGACCTGGCCCGCACGGACCTGCTGGAGCCCGGGGACCACGCCCTCGTGCTCAACGGCGGCGGTGGATTCACCTTCACCGCGGTCGTCGTCAGCAGGCACTGACGTACCACCCCACCGCCCGACTCGTTCGATCCGCTGATCCCTTCATCCACTCAAGGAGATACCGCCATGTCCGCAACCCAGGACCGTCTCTTCGCCCTCGTCTCCGACAAGCTCGGTGTGCTCGCCGAGGAGCTGAACACCGAGGCCACCTTCGACAGCCTCGACCTGGACTCGCTCGCGCTGATCGAGCTCAGCGTCATCGTGCAGAAGGAGTTCGGTGTGCAGATCGATGAGACGGCGCTGACCTCGGAGAACACCTTCGGTGACGTGCTCGCCACCATCGACGCCAAGGCTCCGGTGGCTTGATGAGCGGCATACCCACGCAGCGCCGAGGGCGCACGGAACGCTTCGACGTGGCCGTCACCGGGGTCGGCCTGGTCACCCCGGCCGGGCTGGGCGTCGAGGCCAACTTCGAGCGGGTCTGGTCGGGCGAGTCCACGGCCGCGACCGACCCGGACCTCGCCGGCCTGCCCGTCGACTTCGCCTGCCGCGTCCCCGGCTTCGACGCCGGAGCGCTGCTAGGACGGCGCAGCGCCGTCCGCATGGACCCCGTCAGCCACTTCGGTGTGGTGGCGGCCCGGCAGGCCGTCGAGGACGCCGGGCTCGACCCGGCGGCCTGGGACGGTGCCCGGGTCGGTGTGGTCGTCGGCACGTCGCTGGGCGGCTGGTCCACGGTCGAGCGGGAGCACGGCAAACACCTGGAGGACGGACCGGAGTTCGTCTCCCCGCTGCTGATGGTGATGGGTCCGGTCAACATGACCGCCGGCTACATCGCCATGGACCTCAAGGCGCTGGGCCCCAACCAGGTGGTCTCCACGGCCTGCGCCTCCGGCAACACGGCGATCGGATACGCCCGCGCCCTGCTGGAGGCCGGCGTCTGCGACGTCGTCCTGGCGGGCGGCGCCGAGGCGGCCATGTCGCGGACCGCGATGGCGAGTCTGGCCCGGGCCGGCGCGCTGTCCACGCGCGATGACGACCCGGCGTCCGCCTCCCGCCCGTTCGACGCCGACCGCAACGGTTTCGTCGCGGGCGAGGGCGCGGCCATGCTC
Source organism: Streptomyces tuirus (assembly GCF_014701095.1). Classification (NCBI taxonomy): domain Bacteria; kingdom Bacillati; phylum Actinomycetota; class Actinomycetes; order Kitasatosporales; family Streptomycetaceae; genus Streptomyces; species Streptomyces tuirus. Next base: position 3,820,152 of record NZ_AP023439.1, read on the forward strand.
GTGCTGGAGCGCGTCGAGGACGCACGGGCCCGTGGCGCCCGGGTCCGGGCCCGCGTCTCGGGGTTCGGCGCCTCCGCCGACGGCCACCATGCCTCGGCGCCCGACCCGACCGGCGGTGGGGCGGAGCGGGCCATCCGGGCCGCCCTCGCCGACGCCCTGGTCGACCCGGCCGAGGTGGACCACGTCAACGCGCACGGCACGTCCACGCCGCTCAACGACATCACCGAGGGCGGTGTGATCCGCCGGGTCTTCGGTGAGAAGCCGGCCGTCACCTCTACCAAGGGCGTCGTCGGGCATCTGCTGGGAGCGGCCGGAGCGGCCGAGGCGGTGTACACGGTGCTGGCCGTGGAGCGCCGGCTCGTCCCGCCGACCGCCAACCTGACCAGCCTGGACCCGGGCATCGGGGTGGATGTCGTGGCGAAGGAGGCCCGGCCGCTGGAGATCGGCGCGGCGGTGAACGACTCCTTCGGCTTCGGCGGCCAGAACGCGGTGATCGTGGTGACGCCGGCATGACACGGACTGCGGGGACAGCGGCGCCCGGCGACGGCACCGGCCGTTCCGTGCTCGTCACCGGGGGCAACCGCGGCATCGGCCTGGCCGTCGCGCGGGCGCTCGCCGCGCGCGGCGACCGGGTCGCGGTCACCTACCGCACCGGTGAGCCCCCGGCCGGGCTGCTCGGGGTGCGGTGCGACGTGACCGACGAGGCGCAGGTGGAGCGCGCCTTCAAGGAGGTAGCGGCCGAGCAGGGCGATGTCGAGGTGCTCGTCGCGAACGCCGGGATCACCCGCGACGGGCTGCTGCTCGCCCTCGAGGACGACGCGGTCGACGCCGTGCTCGACACCAATCTGAGGTCGGTAATCCGCCTGGCCCGGCACGCCTCCCGGGCCATGCTGGGCAGGCGCTGGGGCCGGATGGTGCTGGTCTCCTCGGCCGTCGCGTTCACCGGCTCGCCCGGCCAGACCAACTACACCGCCGCCAAGGCCGGCCTGCTCGGGCTGGCCCGCTCCCTCGCCTGGGAGCTCGGCAGCCGCGGCATCACCGTCAACGTCGTCGCCCCCGGCCTCGTCGAGACGGACATGCTGCGCGAAGTGCGCCCGGCCCGCCTCGCCCAGTACCTGGCGATGACGCCGCTCGGCCGGGCCGGGAGCGCCGAGGAGGTGGCCGCCGCCGTGCGGTTCCTCACCGGCGACGAGGCCTCGTACATCACCGGCGCCGTGCTGCCGGTCAGCGGTGGGCTCGGCATGGGTCACTGACGCCCCGTGCCGCACCTGCCCACCACCACCCAGAAAGCACAGGAAAGGGAAGCCATGCCAGTCGGTGTCCTGTCGATGGGCTCCTACACACCGGACAAGGTCGTCGACAACCAGCAGATCAGTGCCTGGACGGGGATGCCCGAGTCCTGGGTGACCGAGCGGACCGGGGTGCTCCAGCGGCGCTACGCCGAGCCGGGCACCACCACCTCCGACCTCGCCGTCCCCGCCGCACGCGAGGCGCTCCAGGGCGTCTCCGACGCGGCGCGCGAACGGCTCGGCGCGCTGGTCGTGGCGACCAGCACCCCCGACGTCCCGCAGCCGTCCACGGCCGCGATCCTCCAGCACAAGCTGGGTCTGTCCACCCTGCCCGCCTTCGACATCAACGCCGTCTGCAGCGGTTTCCTCTACGGCCTCGCGGTCGCCGAGGGCCTGCTGAAGGCGGGGCGGCACGGCGAGCAGGTGCTGCTCGTGGGGGCCGACATGTTTTCCACGATCATGGACAGGTCCGACCGGCGCACGGTGAGCCTGTTCGGCGACGGCGCGGGCGCCGTCCTGCTCGGCGAGGTGCCCGAGGGCTACGGCCTGCGGTCGGTTCAGCTGGTCACGGACGGGGAGTTCCACCACTACGTCGGCGTGGAGGCCGGCGGCACCCGCACGCCGCTCGACGCCGAGGCCCGCGAGGCCGGGGGGCACTACTTCCGCATGGACGGACGCGCGGTGCGCGACTACGCGCTGTCGGTGCTGGCGAAACTGACCGCCCTGACGCTCGACGAGTGCGGGCTGGCCCTGGAGGACGTGGACCGGTTCGTCTTCCACCAGGCGAACACCAGGCTTCTGGAGACGTTCGTGGCGGATGCCGGGATCGACCCGGCCCGGGTCGCCTACACCGCTCCGCACCTGGGCAACACCGTCGCCGCGTCCGTGCCGCTCACCCTGCACGCCACGCACCGCGAGCGGCCGCTGCGGCGCGGCGAGCGGGTGCTGCTGGCGTCCGTGGGCGGCGGCATGACCGCCGGTGCGGCGCTGCTGACCTGGTACTGACGCGCCGCCCTTCCCGCACGGCACACCGACCACACGCACACGACACGCAGTATCGGAGGAGCCATGAGGCTCGACGGACAGACGGCCGTCATCACCGGGGGCACCCGCGGCCTGGGGCGCGCGATCGCCGAGGCCTACCTCGCCGAGGGCGCCTCGGTGGTGGTCGCCGCACGCAACCCGTACGACATCAAGGAGCTGGCCGACGAGTACGGCGACCGGCTGCTCTACCACCACACCGACGTGACCGACGAGGCGTCGGTGGACGGGCTGATGACCACCGCCGCCGAGACGTACGGCGGCGTCGACGTCCTGGTCAACAACGCGGGAGTCAGCCGTGACGGCCGGATCTCCCGGCTGTCGGTGGCCGACTGGAACACCACGCTGGCCACCAACCTGACCGGCGTCTTCCTCTGCACGCGCGCGGTGATCGCCCCGATGACCGCCCGGCGGGAGGCGACCGGCGTCGGCGGCCGCATCATCAACGTGTCGTCCTGCGTGGCCGGCCGGGCCGCGATCGGGGCGTCCGCCTACAGCGCGAGCAAGGCCGCGGTGGAGATGTTCACCCGCAGCTCGGCGGCCGAGCTGGCGCCGAAGGGCATCACCGTCAACTGCCTGTCGCCCGGCTACATCGACGAGGGCATGGGCAAGGAGCTCGCCGCCAACGAGCGCGCTTGGGAGAGCTACCGCGGCCGGCTGCTGTCCGGGCGGCTGGGCCGCCCCCAGGAGGTCGGCGCCACCGCCGTGTTCCTGGCGTCGCGGGACAGCTCGTACGTCAACGGCAGTGTCGTCGAGGTCAACGGAGGCCTGATGTGGGCGGCCTGACCGGGCGTGGGCCCGCGGCGCCCGTGCTGGTCGTCGGAGCCGGGCCGGTGGGTCTGGTCGTCGCCTGCGAGCTGCTCCAGCGGGACATCCCCGTACGGCTCGTGGACGCCGGGCGCGGGCACTCCGCGCACTCCCGGGCGAACGTCGTCTGGCCGCGCAACCTCGAACTGCTCGACCGGATCGGGGTCACCGGCGACCTGCTGGACATCGGCCACCGGCTGGCGGGCACGGCGTTCTACTCGCGCGGCCGCCGCCTGGCGACGGCCTGGATGAGCCGACTGCCCGACTCGCCCTACCCGTTCGCGCTCACCCTGCCGCAGCACGACACCGAGCGGGTCCTGCGCCGCCGGTTCGCCGGTCTGGGCGGCACCCTGGAGGAGGGCGTCCGGCTCACGGCCCTCGCCAGCACCCCCGGCGGGCCGGCCGTCAAGCTCGAGCACGAGGGCGGTCGCGTCGAGGAGCTGGAGCCCGGCTGGCTGGTCGGAGCGGACGGTGCGCACAGCACCGTGCGCAAGGAACTGGGCATCGCCTACGACGGCCCGCCCGTCGACGTGTCGTTCGCCATCACCGACGCCCGGCTGACGACCACCCTCTCCGAGGACCTGTCGCACTACTGCTACGCGCCGAGCGGCGCCATGGTGCTCGGCCCGATGGGCGACGGCGTGCACCGCATCGCCCTGAGCGTGCCGCACGACGCGTACGACGAGGGCGATCCTCCGCCGCTGGAGATGTTCCAGCAGGTCGTCGACGACCGGGCGGCCGGCCGCAGCCGTGTGGAGGAACTGCTGTGGAGCGGTTCCTTCCGGGTGCGGGTCAGGATCGCCTCCGCCTTCCGCAGCGGGCGCTGCTTCCTGGTGGGCGACGCCGCCCATGTGATCAGCCCGGCCGGCGGTCAGGGCATGAACACGGGGATGCAGGACGCGTTCAACCTGGCGTGGAAGCTGTCCGGAGTCATCCGCGGGGAGTTCGGGGAGGCGATCCTGGACTCCTACGACACCGAGCGCCGGGCCGTCTCGCACTCCGTGGCGCGCTCGACCGAGCTGCTGACCAAGGCCGGGCTGGTCAGCACACCGGCGAAGGTCGCTCTGCGGGACGCGGCGTTCATGGCGGCCGACCGGTCGGGCCTGTTCCAGCGCAAGATCGCCCCGCAGCTCGGGCAGACGGACGTCAGCTACGACGGTGATCGCCATCCCCGCCTGCCGGTGATGGTCTCGGGCGGGGCGGAGCCGGGCGCCGCCTCCTCGCGGCACGGCGGCGGGTGGCCCGCCATCGACCGGGACCGGCACACCGTGCTCCTGTGGCCCGGCCGGCGGACGCCGCCACCGGACTGGCGGCGCACCCGCGACCGGCTGCGGCGGGCGCTGCCCGAGGGCACCCCCGTGCTCGACCTGACCCGTGCGGTCCCCAAGGGGCTGGCCGCCGCCCTGGGCCCGGGGCCGGCCGTGGCGGTGGTCCGTCCGGACGGCCATCTGCTGGCCCGGCTCGACCCCCGGCGACCCCGGGACACCACCCACCTGCTCACCCGAGCGGCCCACCTCAGGAGCCGGCCATGACCACCGCACTTCCCCCGCTGACCACCGGCCACTCCCGTCCCGTGGTGGCGTTCTTCGACGCTGACGAGACCCTCATCGCGATGAAGACCCCGTTCTCGCTGCTGCGCCACCGGCTGCGGCGGCAGGGCGACATCACGGGCGCCGAGTACGAACGGCTGGTGGAGCCGCTGCGGCGCCTGGCGTCGATGGGCGTCACCCCGGTCGAGGTGGTGTCCAAGTTCTACGAACTGCACACTGGCGTCCCCTGGGACGACGTCGTCGCGGAGGCCCGCGCGTGGTACGCCGAACTGCGCGAGGGCGGAGCCCCGTTCATCGAGCCGGCCGTCGCGCGGCTGCGGCGCCACCAGCAGGCGGGCCACCACACGGTGGTCGTCTCCGGCTCGTGGCCCGCCACCCTGCATCCGATCACCGACGACCTCGGGGTCGACCTGGTCCTGTGCACCGAGCCGGAACTGGACGACAACCGGTGCATGACCGGGGGGATCCGGCACGCGATGTTCGGTCCGGCGAAGGCGGAGGCGGTCCGGGAGGCGCTGGAGAAGTTCGGCGCGGATCCCGCGGACTGTTACGCGTACGGGGACGACCCCGGGGATCTGACCATGCTGCGCATGGTGGGCCGTCCGACCGTGGTCGGAGCGAACCCGAGGATGGCGGCGCACGCGGCGGAACACGGCTGGCCGGTCATCCCGGCGACCCTCGTGGCGGGCACAAGGCGCCAGCCGGTGTGAGCGCGACGAAACCGCCCCGCGCCCCTCGGGGGGTGCGGGGCGGCGTCGTGTGGCGGGTCGCCGCGTCGCCCGTCCCGGGGCACTCGGTGCGGCCGGGCCGGGCAGGCGGTGCGCCGGTGGCCGGCTCAGCGGGCGCCGACTGCCTCCGGCAGGGCCGCCAGCTCCGCCAGCGCCTCGGGCGGCAGGGCCAGGGAGCCGGCCGCCACGTTGTCCTCCAGGTAGCGGCGGGTCTTGGTGCCGGGGATGACGCCCACGTGGTCGCCCTGGGCCAGGACCCACGCGATCGCCACCTGCGCCACGGTCGCCCCCAGTCCGTCGGCCAGGGCCCGCACCCGGTCGACGATGGCCTGGTTGGCCTGGATGGCCTCGGGCTGGAAGCGCGGGATCCGGTGCCTGCCGTCCACCTGCGGCAGGTCCTTCGGGCTGCTGATGAGCCCGGACAGGAAACCCCGGCCGAGCGGTGCGAAGGCGATGAACGCGATCCCTTCGCGCCCGCAGTGCTCCACCACGCCGTCGGTCAGGGCGTTCCGGCTCCACAGGGACAGTTCGCTCTGCACCGACGCGACGGGGTGGACGGCCTGCGCCCGGCCGATCTCCTCCACGGACGCCTCGGACAGGCCGAGCGCGCCCAGCTTGCCCTCCTTCACCAGCTCCGCGAGCGCTCCCCAGCTCTCCTCGACCGGCACCTCGGGGTCGATGCGGTGCAGCTGGTAGAGGTCCACGTGATCCACGCCGAGCCGCCGCAGGCTCGCGTCGACGGCTGCCCGCAGGTACTCGGGCCGGCCGTCCCGGTGGCTGCGGTAGGTGGCGGGGTCGTCCACGACGAGCCCGCCCTTGGTGGCGAGCAGGACGCGATCGCGGTAGCCCTTAAGCGCCTTTCCGACCAGGACCTCATTGGTGAACGGGCCGTACTGGTCGGCTGTGTCGATCAGATCGGCGCCGATGTCGACGGCATGCCGTATGACCCCGATCGACTCGCTCTCGTCCCGGCCCAGCTCGTCGTAGCCCCACGACATTCCCATGCAGCCGAGGCCGACGGCCGCGAAGCTCCGCTCTGAGCCGCCCAGTTGGATCCTGCGCATCGCCGTGCGCACCGCCTTTCCCAGTCGTGTCGGTCCGTCGATTGACAGGCCTTCATCTTTACACAGAACTCTGCCATACGACATTGACAGCGGCTATGTTCAGCCCCCTAACCTATGCCAGGGTTCTTACACATGGCTGACTGCGAACAGTCAGCTGACTACGAACAGACAGAGGTGATCCTCCGTGTCCACCGGCAACCCGCGGGCCACGCTCGCCGCGGCGTGCGTCGTCGGCCCGCTCATGACCCTGGTGGTGACCGGCCCGTCCGTGGCCGTCCCCGACATCGGCGCCGATCTGCACAGCTCACTCGCCGCCGCCCAGTGGGTGGTCGACGGCTACATGCTGACCGCGTCCAGCAGCCTCGCGGCCATGGGCTCGCTCGCCGACCGCGTCGGCCACCGCAGGATGTTCACCTGGGGCATGGCCTTCTTCGCCTTCTGGATGACCGTCTCGGGCCTGGCGAACAGCATCCTGCTGCTCGACGTCTCGCGCGCGATCGCCGGCTTCGGCAGCGGCGCGGCGCTCGCCTCCATCACCGCGATCCTGGCGCAGTCCTTCGACGGCGCCGCCCGCGCGAAGGCGTTCGGCCTCTTCGGCACGTTCCTCGGAGCCGGCCTGGCCTTCGGGCCGATGTTCGGCGGTGTGCTGGTCAACCTGTGGGGCTGGCGTTCGGTCTTCCTCGTCCTGGCCGCGGTCTCCGCGCTGGTCCTGCTGAGCACTCCGCTGCTGCCCCGCCCGGAGCCCAACCGCGGGCCCCGCTTCGACTGGACCGGCACCTTCACCTTCGGCCTCGGCATCGCCCTGTTCGTCCTCGCCCTCGTCGAGGGGCCGGGCCGGGGCTGGACCGACCCGGTCGTGCTCGGCTCGGCCGCCGGCTGCCTGATCCTGATGGCCGTCTTCGTGACGGTGGAACGCCGTACCGAGCACCCGATGTTCGACCTGGGCCTGTTCGCCCGGCCGCAGTTCCTGGCCGTCTGCCTGGTGCCGCTGGTGCTGGCGTTCAGCTTTGTGGCCCTCGTCATCGTGCTGCCGCCGTACCTGACCTCCACCAGCGGTCTGTCCGCCTTCCGGATCGGTCTGGTCCTGCTTCTCCTGACCGGGCCGTCCCTGGTGATGCCCGCCGTCACCGGTGTGCTCGCGCAGAAGATCTCGCAGCGCGCCCTGTTCGTCGTGCTGCTGTGCTTCTCCGCCGTCGGCGCCGCATGGCTGACCATGGTCGACCCCGGCGCCTCCACGGCAGCGCTGGCCGGCCCCCTGCTCTTCCTGGGCGTCGGGTACGGCATCTCCCTGGGCATCCTGGACGGCGCTGCGGTCTCGGCCGTCGAGCCGGAGCGGATGGGCATGGCCGCCGGCATGTTCAACACGGTGCGGCTCGCCTCCGACGCCGTCTCGATGGCCGGGCTGGGCACGCTCGTCACGGCCCTCACCAAGAGCGCCCTCGACAGCGGTGCCGTGTCCGCGTACCCGGGTGGCGCCGAGGCGCTGACCTCGCGCGCGCTCCAGGGCGGCCTGCCCGAGGCCGCCGCGTCGCTCCCGGCCGGCGAGGTCCGGGACCGGGCCGTGACCGCGATGGCCGACGCCTACGCCAGTGGGCTGCACACCACCATGTGGATCGTCGCGGCGGCCTGTGCGGTCAGCGCGGTCGTCGTCGGCAGCCTGCTCAAGGGCGGGAAGCCGTCCGGTGACGCGCCCGCCGAAGCCCCCGGCGACGCGGCCCCGGCGGCGCCCGAACCCGCCTCCGCGCACTGAGGGGCGGACATGACACAGACCGCCCTGGGGCCCATCGAGGTCCTACCGCCCTTCGTCGACCAGCAGTTGGTGGAGCGCCTCGGCATCGAGATCACCGTCTGCGGGCCCGACCTCGTGGTCGGCACCATGCCGGTGGAGGGCAACCGCCAGCCCATCGGCCTGCTGCACGGCGGGGCCAACGCGGTCCTCGCCGAGACGCTCGGGTCGCTCGCCGCCTGGGTCCACACGGGTGCCGACCGGATCATCGTCGGCCAGGAACTGTCCTGCACCCATCACGCCGCGGCCCGCTCCGGGCTGGTCACCGGTCACTGCCGGCCGCTGCATCTGGGTACGCACACCGCCACGTACGAGATCGTCATCAGCGACGAGCGGGACCGGCGCACCTGCACCGCCCGCCTGACCTGCGCGATCCCGGCCGTCCGGCGCCGGAAACAGCGGTGACCGCAACCGCCCGGGGCAAGGACCGGCGGCCGCCCAGGCGGAGGCAATACTCGGCCAATGCTTCGTCCTCTGTCGTATGCAAGACTATTGAGATGGCGAACACGACGACGGAGACGGTCGCCGCCGGCCGGCTCGGGCACACGATCAAGAGGGCGGAACAGGCCCTCATCGCACGCAAGACGGAAGTGTTGCGGGAGTTCGGCCTGACGGTGCCCCAGTACTCGGTCCTGCTGCTGCTGTCGGTCTCCGACGGCATGTCCGCGGCCCAGCTGGCACGTGAGTGCATGGTGACGCCGCAGACGATGGCCACGGTACTGACCAACCTGGAAAAGGCCGGCCTGGTGTTCCGCGAACCCTCGGAACTCCATCAGAAGGTCGTGGTCAACCGGGCCACCCGGGCGGGCCGCGCCATCGCCAAGAAGGCCGACAAGGCGGCGCTGCGCGTCGAGGGCTCGCTGAGTGCCGAATTCACGCCCGAGGAGTTGGCCCACTTCGAGGAATATCTGGAGCGGGCGATCGCGCTGCTGGGCTCACGGGACTGATCCGCCGGCGGTATACGCCGTAAGTTGAGCATTGCACGGCCGGGAAACCGCGGTGATTGCGCCATTGGTGCGGCACCGCGGTTTCCCGTTTTTGCAGATGTGAGCCACGTAACAAGCTCGGTTACAGCACGTAAACATTTGTTCGGAGCGCATCTCAATTTGCGATTTTCAAGCCAAATCCCTGATATGGTTGGTGCGTCACTCGAGGTGGATGTACCAATAAGGGGGAATGGTGCAGATTCATGTCCTCGGCCCGATGACGGTTCTCGACGACGAGTCGCAACCGATCGTTTTGGCACCCAAGCCAAGGCGACTTCTCGCTTTACTCGCCGTCAACGCGGATCGGGCGGTATCGGTCAACGCACTTGTGCAGGAGTTGTGGGGAAGCAGCCCGCCACGCACCGCTACGGCAACGATCCAGACGTATATCGGTCAGGTCCGGCGAACCATTGCGGAAGCACTCAAGGAAAGCACCGCCGAAGTCGCTGAAGAAATTCTTGTCACTGAGGGCAGCAGTTACGTACTGTCCACTTCCAGGGTCGCGCTCGATATCTCGGAATACGAGACGCTGGCGGAAGCCGGCAGTGCGGCCGTTCAACGCGGTGAATTCGTGCAGGGGTCCGGACTGCTTCACCAGGCGGTCGCCCTGTGGCGGGGCCCGGCACTCGTCAACGTCGAGGCGGGTGAACTGCTCGGCGCCCGGATCGTCCACCTTGACGAATCGCTGCTGTGCACCCAGGAGCACCGGATCTACGCCGATCTCCAGCGCGGCGCACACCACACGCTGGTGCCGGAGCTCAAGGAACTGACCGCCCGGCACCCGCTGCACGAGAACTTCCACCGGCATCTCATGCTCGCGCTGTACCGCTGCGGCCGACGGGCGGAATCGCTCGCCGTCATGCGGCGGCTGCGAGCCCGCCTGGTGGAGGAACTCGGTCTGGAGCCCTCGCCGTTCCTGGTGCAGATGGAGCAGGACATCCTGCGGGGCGAGCCGTCCCTGGACCGCTCGCGGCCCAGGGCTGCCGACCCCCAGTGCTCCGGGCGGCAGCAGGACCGGATGTCGGTGCGGAGCGTGGTGCAGCGCGTGTCCCGGTCCACCATGCAGCCCACCGGCTGAGTCGGCCGACGCCGTCGGGGTCCGCGGGGCAGACCGCCCCGCGGACCCTCGCCCGTTGCGGGCTCAGGTGCCGCTCACCAGCAGGCACGACCAGGTGAAGCCCGCCCCCGCGCTCACCACGAGTGCGTACTCGCCGGGGCCCAGCATCCGCCGGGTGTGCAGCTCCGCCAGGTTCGCCGCGGTGTCGCCGGCCCCGAGGTGCCCGGTATCGGCTCCCGGGCGCAGCAGTTCCGCCCCGGTGAGCTTGGTCAGCAGCGGCGCGTAGGCCAGGTCGACGGTCCTGCGGCCGAGGCGCGGGGTCACCACATAGCGCAGCGGGGCATCGCCCGTGGCCGCCAGGCCCGCGTCCGCGAGACACGACTCCACCGCCGACCGGAGGGCCGCCGCGCTCGCCTCGGTGAAGGCCTCCATGCCCTCGCTCCGCAGAAACGCCTTCTTGGTGCGGCGGATGTCGACGCGAGGGCCGAGCGAGCGGGCGGCCGGGCTGAAGGGATCGTCCCCGCGGTGCATCCGCTCCAGCCGCGGCGCGGCCACCGTGGACACGGCGTGCAGCACCAGGTCGGCCGGCCTGCCGCCCTCGGTCCCCGGCAGGCGGTGCAGGACCAGGGCCGTGGCCCCGTCGCCGTACGCGATGCCGTAGTCGCCCCTCCAGCGGTCGAAGCCCGGATCGAGGAAGGCGTCGGCGGTGGTGACCAGGGCACTGCCGAGGCCGGGTTCGACGAACAGCCGTGCCGCGGCCAGCTCCACGGCCGCGGCACCGCCGTTGCACACCTGCTGGACGCCGACGGGAACGGCGCCCGCGGCGCCCAGCCGGTCGGCGATGAAGTGCGCCGGCGACCACAGGTCGTGGCCCTGGTAGTGGATCCAGGCGTGCAGGACGAGGCCGACGGCACCGGCGTCGACACCGGCCGCCGTGAGGGCCCGGCGGCCCGCCTCGACCGCCATCTCGGGCGGCGCCTGGTCGGCCACCGGCAGCCCGTCACAGCCCAGTTCGTCGGCGGTCTCCGGGTCGAGCAGCTCCAGGCCGACGGCCTCCCGCACACTCTGCCGCCCATCGGGCAGCAGGAGCGTGGGGCCCGAAATGCCCAGCGGGTGGGGCAGACGCATCACTCGCCCCCGCGGCCCGCGCCCTTGCCGGCCGGGTCGCAGCCCGGGTCCGGGGCGGCCACGGTCGGTGCGGTGGCGTTCTTGGGGATGATGTCGACGACGTACAGCTCCACCGGCTCGGTGCCGTTGTTGACGCCCATGTGCACGGTGTCCGGGCCCACGGGCTCCACGAGCGACTCCCCGGGGCCGTACTCGCGCACCGAGCAGTCCGAGCCCTCGATCCGGGTGAAGGTCCCGGAGTTGATGACGGCGATCTCCTCGCCCAGGTGGTAGTGCCAGCCCGTGGAGGCGCCCGGCTGCACCACCGCCTTGCGGTAGAGCACCTTCCGGTCGCCGTTCGCCTTGATCTTGAAGGGCGCCGAGGTGACGCCCTGGCTCAGGACGACGGCGCTCACCGGAGGCACCTCGGCCCGGGCGGGCTGGACGGCGAATCCGGCGCCCACGAGCACCGCGGCGACGGCACCGGCACGTGCGACCTTGCTCTTGCTGACCACGGTTCGTACTCCTCCGCTCACAGGTACCTGACCGCAGCCATGTGTATCAGAGCATTGTCATTGGATCGAGTGCTGTCTTGGGTTCCCGAACAGGCCTTTTGTGACTCTCCAGTGGTTCTCGTGTGCCTCCGGCTCAGCCGGCCTCCACCAGCGAGATCCTGCCCTTGCGGGCGTCCCGGCCCAGCAGTTCCATGACCCGCTCGCGGGTGTCCGTACCGGCCTGCGCCGTGTGCAGCATCAGCCGGACGCCCGGGCGGTCGGGGATCTCCAGCACCGAGTGCTCGAAGATCAGGCACCCCGCCCGAGGATGGTCGATCGCCTTCACGCCCTGGTTGGCCGCCGTGATCTCGTAGCGCGACCACAGCGCGGCGAAGTCCTCGCTCTCCTCGGCCAGCAGGCCCGAGATCCGCGTGAACTCCGGGTCGTCCGGGTAACGGGCGGCGTCCCGGCGGAACTCGGACACCAGCCCGGGAGCGATCTCGTCCCAGTAGCGGTGCCGCGCCCGGAACGCCGGGTTGGTGAAGAAGGCCACCAGGCAGTTGGTGTCGCCCTCGCGGAACCCGAAGACCAGCTCCGCCGCCCGGTTGGTCCCGACGATGTTCCAGCACCGGTCGATGACGTACGCGGGGCTCGGCATCCAGCCCTCCAGCAGGGCCGTCAACTGCGCCGTGCCGGGGGTTTCGTCGGCCGTGCGCTGCGGCGGGTTCATGCCCACGAGCCGGTAGAGGTGGTCCCGCTCGACCGCGTCCAGACGCAGGGTCCTGCTGATGGCGTCCAGGACCTGCTCCGACACCTTGATGTCCCGGCCCTGCTCGAGCCAGGTGTACCAGGAGGCGCCGATGCCGGCGAGCATCGCGACCTCCTCCCGGCGCAGCCCCGGGGTGCGCCTGCGGGCCCCCGGCGGAATGCCCACGTCCTCGGGCCTGACCCGCTCCCGGCGGGTGCGCAGGAACTGCTTGAGCTCCTCGCGTCGACGGGACTCCCGTACTGCGTTGAGGCTGGTGGTCATAAACCCAGGATAAGTTCGGGCTCCCCGCGGCGGGTTGGACCTTGCCAGCCTCGTCCCATGACTTCCGATCCCGGCAACTCCGCGGCCAAGGTGCGTTTCACCACGCGCCAGTGGCTCATCATCGCCCTGTTGTGCGGCGCCCAGTTCATGCTCGCGCTGGACTTCTCCATCCTCAGCGTCGCGCTGCCCGTCCTCGGCAAGGACCTCGGCTTCGCGCTGAGCGACCTCCCATGGGTCGTCACCGCGTTCGCCCTGCCCTCCGGCGGCCTGCTGCTGCTCTTCGGCCGGGCGGCCGACCTCTACGGCCGCCGCAACTGGTTCATCGCCGGCATGGTCCTGTTCACCGTCGCCTCCCTGGCGGGTGGTCTCGCGCCGTCGCCCGGCTTCCTGCTCGCGGCCCGTGCGGCACAGGGTGTCGCGGCCGCCATGCTGACCCCGGCGGCGATGTCCCTGCTGACGACCAGCTTCGCCGAGGGCCCGCAGCGCGACCGTGCGCTCGGCATCAACGGCGCCCTGCTGTCGCTCGGCTTCCTGTCCGGCGTGGTGCTGGGCGGTGTCATCACCGACCTGACCAGTTGGCGCGTCACGCTGTTCATCAGCGTCCCGGTCGGTCTCGTCGCGTCCATCGCCGCCCCGGTCCTGATCAAGGAGAGCCGCAACGAGGAGACACCGAGGCTGGATCTCCTCGGCGCGGTCACCGTCACCGGCGGCCTGCTGGCGGTCATCTACGGCATCACCTCCGCCGAGCGCAGCGGCTGGGGTGACGGCACGACTCTGCTCGCGCTCGCGGCCGGTGTGGTGCTGCTGATCGCCTTCTTCGCCGTCGAGTCCCGGGTCGCCGCACCGCTCGTGGACCTCAACGTGCTGCGCCGCCGCACCGTCAGCTGGGGCAACGCCACCGGCCTGGTCACCTTCGCGATGATGACCGGCATGGTCTTCCTGCTCACTCTGTACATGCAGCAGGTGCGCGGGATGACGCCGCTGAACGCCGGATTCACCTTCGCCTCCCTGGGAGTCGCGGCCGTCCTCGGCGGCGCCTTCGCGGCCCGCATCATCGGCGCCATCGGCGTCCACCGGGCGCTGGTCCACGGCCTGCTGCTGCAGGCGGCCAGCACCGCCGTGCTCTTCTTCCTCGACACCGGCGACGGCAGCATGCCGCTGCTGCTCGTGGCCACCGCGACCGGCGGTTTCGGTCACCTGCTGGCGGTCGTCGGCTACATGATCACCGCCACCTCGGGGCTGCCCGACCACGAGCAGGGCCTGGCCACGGGCCTGGCCTACACGGGCCAGCAGCTCGGTGTCACGGTCGGCACCCCGGTCCTCGCCACGGTCGCCGCGGCCGGTATCGACGCCTCCGGCGGCAGCGGCTCCACCGCGGTCCTGGAGGGTGTGCGCGACGGACTGCTGACCGCCGCCGGCGCGCTGCTCGTCGCGGGTCTGGTCGCCATCGCCTTCCTGCGGCCCCGGCAGACCGCCCCGAGCCCCGCCCCCGTCCTCGACGAGCAGGTCGCGGCCGACGCCCGCTGAGACCGTAAGGACCGACATCCCCATGCGTATGCGCTACTTGGGCCGCACCGGCCTGCGGGTCTCCGAGATCTGCCTCGGCACCATGACGTTCGGCGGCCGCCACGGCTTCCAGCACATGGGCCGGCTCACCACCATCGAGGCCCGGCGGCTCGTCGGGGCGAGCATGGACGCGGGCGTCAACTTCTTCGACACCGCCGACATGTACTCCGCCGGGCAGTCGGAGGAGGTCCTCGGCGGGGCCCTCGGCAACCGCCGCGACGACGCGATCATCGCGACGAAGGTGCGCTGGCAGATGCCGGACGGCAGCAGCGGCCCGAACGACCGCGGACTGTCCCGGCACCACATCGTGCGCTCGGTCGAAGCCAGTCTGCGCCGCCTCGGCACCGACTACATCGACCTCTACCAGACGCACGGCTGGGACGGACGGACCCCGTGGGAGGAGACCCTGCGGGCCCTGGACGACCTCGTGCGGGCCGGCAAGGTCCGCTACACGGGCGCCTCCAACCTGACGTCCTGGCAGCTCACCCGGGCCCTGGCCACCAGCGAGCGGCTCGGTCTGGAACGGTTCGTATCGCACCAGATCCAGTACAGCCTCGCCGCCCGCGAGGTCGAGTGGGAGCTGCTGCCCATGGCCGAGGCCGAGAACGTGGGCGTCATGGTCTGGAGCCCTCTGGCCGGCGGTCTGCTCAGCGGCCACCAGGAGCGCGGCGCGACGCCCCCGCCGGGCACGCGGCGGGCGGTGGGCTGGTTCGAACCGGTCGACCCGGAGCGTACGTTCGACACGATCGACGTCCTGCGCAAGATCGCCGCGGAGCGGCAGGTGAGCCCGGCCCAGGTGGCGGTGCGCTGGGCACTGGAGGGACGCGGTGTCACCTCGGTCGTGATCGGGGCGCGCAACGAACACCAGCTCGCAGACAACCTGGCCGCCACCACCTGGTCGCTCACCCCCGAGGAGCGCGCCGCCCTCGACGAGGTCAGCGCACCGCCTCTGCCCTACCCCTACTGGCACCAGGACTACTGCGACGCCGACCGCGTCAAGGACGTGGAAGGGGAGTGACCGGCTCTCGGCGATGACGGTTCCCGGTGCCGGGCCGGTGAGGAACGGTCAGTCCTCGCCGGCCCTCGCCTCCCCCAGGGTCCGCCCCGGCGTGAAGCGTTCCCGTACGACCGGGTCGTCGAGGAGTCGGGCCGGGTAGCCCGGGCCGGTCCGGGCGGTCATGTCCCGCTGCCGCAGGGGCTCGCCGCAGGCGGAGCAGACGACCCGGGCCTCGGTGTCGTGGTCGCAGGGCGTGTGGCGCAGGACCACCGGGGCGCCCTCCTCGCCGGCCAGCCAGCGGTCGCCCCAGGCGTTGATCGCGGCGAGCACACCGAAGAAGTCGCGGCCCTTGTCGGTGGGCAGGTACTCGTGACGGACGGGGTCGCGCTGGTAGACGTGCCGCCGCAGCAGGCCCTCGGCCTCCAGGCGCCGCAGCCGGTCGGTGAGGGTGTTGCGGGCGATGCCGAGCGTGCCGATGAAGCCGTCGAAGCGGGATTCGCCGTAGAAGACCTCGCGCAGGATCAGCAGGGTCCAGGCGTCGCCCAGGATGTCGGCGGTGCGGGCGATCGAGCAGGGCCAGTTGCCGAACGAGGTCCGTCTCATGGCCCCACTGTAGGCGGCTTGCCGCGGCTGGTCTCATGATGAGATCGACCCGGTCCGGAGGGCTAGTCGCGGATCCCGGCGAGGTCTGCCGGGCGGCGGCGCAGGGCGAGGGCGGCGGGGGCCGTCGCGCAGACCACGGCGAGGAGGGCGCAGGCGAGCGCCGTGGTGCCGAGGGCCTGCCACGGAAGGGCGATCGTGGGCCGGACCGACAGCAGCGCGAGGGCGCCCCACATCCCGGCCAGGTTGACGCCGGTGACCAGGAGGCCGAGGAGCGCGCCGGCCGCTACGGCCGTCAGGGCCTCGGGCCTGGCGGAGGACAGCGTCCTGCTGCGGGACGGGCTGGCCGGGCTGGTCGGGCGCTGCGGGCACGAGGTCGTCGCGGCCGTGGGGGAGGCCGAGGCCCTGGTCGCGGCCGTAGGGGAGCACGACCCGGACGTCGTCGTCACGGACGTGCGCATGCCGCCCGGCTTCCAGGACGAGGGGCTGCACGCGGCCGTGCGGCTGCGCGGGGAGCGGCCCACGCTGCCCGTGCTGGTCCTCAGCCAGTACGTGCAGCGCCGGTACGCCGCCGAGCTGCTGGACTCCGGCGACGGCACGAGCGTCGGCTATCTGCTCAAGGACCGCGTCGGCCAGGTCGAGGAGTTCGTCGAGGCGCTCGGCAAGGTCGCGGACGGCGGCACGGTCGTCGACCCCGAGGTCGTACGGCAGTTGCTGCGCCGCCGCCGCGATCCGCTGGAGCGGCTCACCCCGCGCGAGCGGGAGGTGCTGGCGCTGATCGCCGAGGGCAGGTCCAACAGCGCGATCGCCCGCGAACTGGTCGTCTCCGAGGCGGCCGTGGGCAAACACGTCTCCGGCATCCTCACCAAGCTGGACCTGCCGCCGGCGGACGCGACGCACCGCAGGGTGCTGGCCGTGCTCGCCTACCTGCGGGCCTGAGGAGACGCCCCAAGGCCCTTGGCCTGTCGACGCGTTGCGTGAAAACGGGCGAGTCGGTCTCCTTGCGCCGCCGTCGCAGCCCCGCTCACAGGGCGGAAGTCACCTGCCGTCGGCCGACCGTGTGCGAAGCCATGGCCGAAACAAACCGGTTGCCAAGTTTTTTCGCCCTGGCGATCGCACGATGGTCCCCCAGCCTCTGGACCAAGGAGCGATGAGTCATGGCACAGCAGGCCTGCCCCTTCCTGTCGATCGACCCGACCGGTCAGGACCTCTACGGCGAGATATCCCGGATCCGTGCCCGTGGCCCGGCCGTGGAGGTCGAACTCCCCGGCGGCGTACGGGCGTGGTGGATCACCGGCCTGGAGCTGAACAAGCGGCTCCTGGCCGGTCCCGAGACGAGCAAGGACGCCTACCAGCACTGGCCGGCCTGGATCAACGGGGACATCTCCCGCACCTGGCCGCTCGCCATCTGGGTCTCGGTGCGCAACATGGTCACCGCCTACGGCCCCGACCACAGCCGGCTGCGCAAGCCGATGGCCGCTGCCTTCACCAAGCGCCGCGTCGACGCGCTGCTGCCGCGCGTCCGGGAGATCGTCGACCGGTCGCTGGACGCCCTGGAACGCGTCCCCGAGGGCGAAGTCGTCGATCTGCGGGCGGCGTTCGCGGCGCCCGTCCCGCACGAGGTGGTGTGCGAGCTCTTCGGCGTTCCGCCCGGCGAGGACGGTCCGCGCGCGGCCCTCTACCGCATCATCGGCCGCTTCTTCGACACGGCGATCTCCCTGGAGGACGCCCAGGCCAACGCCGTCGACCTGTACGGCACGCTGACCGCGTTCCTCCGGTACAAGCGCGAGCACCCGGCCGACGACCTGACGACGGCGCTCATCGCCGCGCACGACGAAGGCAGCATCGGTGAACAGGAGTTGATGGACAACCTGATCCTGCTGCTCACCGCCGGTTTCGAGACGACGGTCAATCTCATCGACAACACCATCCACAGCCTGCTCGCCCACCCCGGCCAGCTCGACCTCGTCCGCTCCGGGAAGGCGACCTGGGAGGACGCCCTGGAGGAGTCGCTGCGCTTCGAGGCACCGGGCGCCATGTCGGGTCTGCGCTACGCCGTCGAGGACATCGAGATCGGGCCGGGCCTGACCATCCCGAAGGGCGACCCGCTCGTGGTCTCCTTCGCGGGCGCCGGGCGCGACCCCGACCGGCATGGTCCGGACGCCGAGCGCTTCGACCTCACACGTGTCACCAGTCGCGACCACGTGTCCTTCGGCCACGGCGTGCACCACTGTCTGGGCCGGCCCCTGGCCATGGCCGAGGCCACCGTGGCCCTGACGTCCCTGTTCGCGCGCTTTCCCCGGCTGGCCCTGGCCGATCCGTCGCGTCCGCCGAAGCGGCTGCCGTCCATCATCTCCACCGGCCACGAGGAACTGCCGGTGCTGCTGCACGGCCGGGACCCGGGCAGCGGCCCGCACCCGGAGGCGGCGCATGCCTAGACGGTCAGGCGACTCTCCGGCCCTGGAGGAAGGCGCGGTACCAGGGCGGTCAGGCGACTCTCCGGTCCTGGAGGAACGCGCGGTACCAGGGCGCCGTGCGGCGGAACTCGGCCGTGAACCCCTCGCCGGGCGAGCAGTCGAAGTCCTTCCAGAACGCGTCGTCCACGAACCAGTGGTCGACCGTGAGCATGCCGAGGTGATGCAGGGCGAGGGGTGAACCGGCGGCCCGGCGCAGGGCGGTGGCGACGTCCACGGACGCCCCGCCGCCGGGCTGCCCCACCTCCCGGCCCACGGACGCCAGAAGGCCGGGGACCGTCACCGGCTCGGGGTGGTTGACATGGCGCACACCGCCGCCGGGCACCGGGGAGAGCGCGGCGGCCACCACCGCACGGCCCAGGGTGTCGACGTCGATCATCGACTGGAGCGCCTCGCAGCCGGTCAGGGTGGTGGCCGACAGCTCCTTCATCAGCCACACCAGGCCGGGGATCACCCAGCGGTCGCCCTCGCCGTACACGAGGTGCGGGCGCAGCACCAGGCCGCCCGCGTCGAGGACGTACCGTTCGGCGGCGGCCCGGGTGCGGCTGGTGGGCGACGCGGGTGCGATCGGCACCTCTCCGGGACCCACGCCGCGGAAGGGGCCCCGGCCGTGGACGGCGGCCGTGCTGACGTAGACGATGCGGCGCACTCCGGCGCGCACGGCCTCCTCGACCAGGGCACGGGTGCCGTGGTCGTTGACCGCCTCGGCGGTCTCGGCGTCGCCGCCGATCCGCGCGGCGCAGTGCACCAGGACGTCGGTGTCGGCGCAGACGCCGCGCAGGGAGGGCGGGGCGCAAAGGTCGCCGTGGACGTACTCGGGGCCGTGCGGCGCGTGCCGGGACAACAGGCGTACGTGGGCGTCCGGTCGACGCTGTGCCGTGGTGGCGACCCGGCCGCCGACGAAGCCGCTCGCGCCCGTGATCAGAATCTTGACCGTCACGACAGGGACCGTACCCGCGCCGGGCGGGCGGCGGTCAGGGTGGCGGTGAAGACCGGCTCGCCGTCCTGCCGCCCCGACACCCGTACGGTCACCTCCCCGGGGTGCTCGCCGAGGGTCTCGGTCTCGATCCGGCAGGGGCTGTGCAGCTCGGCGTAGCGGGTGAAGCCTGCCGTCATCGTGGCCGGCAGGAAGGGGTGCAGGCCGGACGCGGCGGTCGCGGCCTGGCGGGCCGCCTCGAACAGGACCATGCCGGGGACGTGGTCGTTGGGCCGCGGGAAGAGCACCGGGTGGCCGGTGTCCACGCGCAGGTGCCAGACGCCGGGGCGGTCCGCGGGGGCGAGGACCACGTCGTCGGCGCGGGTCCGTCCCGCGGTCCGCGGGGATATGCCGGGCAGCAGCGGCACCGGGGTGTCCGGGGCGTTCAGCCGGCCCGCCCGCAGGCGGCGGTAGGCGCCCGGGGAGGTGCACCCGGTGCTGCCGGTGCCGCGGGCGACGAGCCGCCCCGCGCGGCGGAACTCCATCGTGGTCCGCATGCTGTGCAGGCCGCGGCCCCGGCGGCGCACCTCGGAGCACACGACGTCGAACTCGACCGGCTCGTCGGCGTCCGCCAGCAGGAGCGCGGACGGGTTGACTTCGACCGTCAGGTCCCGCATGACGAAGTGCGTGTCGGCCGGGGCGCCGAACTCGGCGTGCGCCAGCACCATGGAGGCCTGCCGCAACGTTTCGCCAACGACCATCGGGTCCTGGTGGCGGCCGTCCACGGGGCCGAAGAAGGGGTGGGCGGCCGGCCAGTGCGCGGTGAAGTGGAAACGCGTGCCGGAGATTCGGACCCACCGGGCGGGGAAGACGTCCGTCTCGGCGGTGCGATGGGCGAGTTCCTTGGTGACGGTGGTGTGGGAGGGGCGCTCGGGGACTTCGGCGGACGAAGGGGTGGTCTCCGGAGGAACGGCGGCCGGTGGAGGAACGGCGGCCGGTGGAGGAGCGGCGGCCGGTGGAGGAACGGCGGCGGGTGGAGGAACGGCGGCCGGTGGAGGAACGGCAGCGGGTGGAGGAACGGCAGCGGGTGGAGGAACGGCAGCGGGTGGAGGAACGGTGGCCTGTGGCGAGTTCTCGACGGTCGTAGCGGTTGCGTTTGCCGGAGGGCCCCCGCGTCCGGTCTGATCCTCCGTGAGTGCGCTCAAAGGCCCTGTCTGCGGCATGAGAACCCCCAGGATCGGCTGCCCGGCCGTGATCGACGCCTGACTAAGATACGGACGAACCGGTTTTTTTCAAAGGGTGAGCCAAGCCTCTGGGACTGGCCCTCGCGCCCTCGCCACACAGCGACTTCACAGGGATCGACGCAGATCAGGAGGCACCCGATGGCGCGACAGGAGCGCGCGATCCGCACCCGGCGGACCATCCTGGAGGCGGCGGCGGCCGTCTTCGACGAACGCGGCTACACCTCGGCGACCATCGGCGAGATCCTGGACCGGGCAGGCGTCACCAAGGGCGCGTTGTACTTCCACTTCGGCTCCAAGGAGGAGCTCGCGGTGGGGGTGTTCGAGGAGCAGCTCGCGATCACCCTCCCCCCACAGTCGAGCAGGCTCCAGGAACTCGTCGACTCCGGTCTGGTGATGGCCCGCCGGCTGCGGTCCGAACCGCTGGTGCGCGCCAGTGTGGGGCTCGCCCTCGACCAGGGCGCCATGGACCTCGACCGCACCCCGGCCTTCCGGATGTGGATCGACCAGAACACGCAGGTGCTGGGCGAGGCGAAGACGCGGGGCGAGCTGTTGCAGCACGTCGACGTGGCGGAGACGGCGGAGCTGCTGGTCGGCAGCTTCTCCGGGGTGCAGCTGCTGTCCCAGCTGCGCTGCCAGCGGCAGGATCTGGAGCGCCGGGTGGTCGTGCTGTTCGAGCACTTCCTGCCCAGCATCACCGTTCCGGCGGTGCTGGCCCGGCTCGATGTCTCCGTGGGCCGGGCCGAGCGGCTGCTGAGGCAGGTGCGGGCGGAGGAGGACGCGGCGGCGGTGCCGGTGCAGGCCACCGTGCCCTCGGGGGCGTAACCCGCCACTGCCCTGCTGACCCGGCGTGGATTGTCCACAGCTGCGGAGTTGTCCACAGGGTCTGACGCGTTTCGGCCGCCGGTTGTACGGTCGGCAGGAGTTGATGTTCGAGCGCGTGCGGGGGAAGGCGGTCGGGATGAGCAGGACCGGAGATCAGGACGAGGGCGGGACCACGGCGAGGGCCGAGGAGCCGCGCCGGGCGCCGCGCCGGCTGCCCCGGGTGCGTGGCTTCGCCGAGTGGCCGGCCGCGGGTTCGCCCAAGGACGAGGGCAAGGCCCTGCGCAAGCGGATCCCGCGCAGCGCGCACGCCGCGCTCGACCTGGACGCGTCCCGGCCCGACGCGCTGAGCGCCGTCGAGGAGTCGGGCCGGGGCCGGCTGCCCGAGCTGACCCCGATCCGGGTCGGCCGCATGGCCGCCACCCCGTTCTCCTTCCTGCGCGGCTCGGCGGGCCTCATGGCCTACGACCTGGCGCGCACGCCCATGACCAGGATCCGCGCCCAGCTGTGCGGCGACGCCCACGCGGGCAACTTCGGCCTGTACGGGGACGCCCGCGGCGGCCTGGTCATCGACCTGAACGACTTCGACGAAACGGTGTCCGGCCCCTGGGAGTGGGACCTGAAGCGTCTCGCGGCCTCCCTGGTGCTCGCGGGCCGGGTGGCCGGCGCCGACGAGGACCAGTGCCGCAAGGCGGCGTTCGACGCGGCGGGCGCCTACCGCAGGACCATGCGCCTTCTGGCCAAGCTCCCCGTGCTGGACGCCTGGGCCGCCATCGCGGACGAGGAGCTCGTCTCCCACGCGGACGCCCATGATCTGCTCGGCACGCTGGAGCGCGTCTCCGAGAAGGCCCGCCACAACACCAGCGGCCGCTTCGCGGCCAAGTCGACCGAGCCCACCGAGGACGGCGGGCGCCGGTTCGTCGACGCCCCGCCGGTCCTGCGGCGCGTCCCGGACGCGGAGGCCGCCGCGGTGGCCACGTCCCTGGAGGAGTACGTCAGCACGCTCCAGGAGGACCGCCTGCCGCTCCTCGCCCGGCACGCGGTGCAGGACGTGGCCTTCCGCGTCGTCGGCACGGGCAGTGTCGGCACCCGCTCCTACGTCGTGCTGCTCCTGGACCACCGGGGCGAGCCGCTGGTGCTCCAGGTGAAGGAGGCGCGGGCGTCGGCTTTGGTGCCGCATCTGGTGACGGCCGGCTTCCAGGCGCCGCAGGCCGGTCACGAGGGCCGCCGGGTCGTGCTGGGCCAGAAGCGCATGCAGGTCGTCAGCGACAACCTGCTCGGCTGGACGACGGTCGACGGGCGCCCCTTCCAGGTCCGCCAGTTCCGCAACCGCAAGGGCAGCGTCGACCCGGCCGCCCTGGCCGCCGACCAGATGGACGACTACGGCCGCATGACCGGTGCGCTCCTGGCCCGCGCGCACGCCCACAGTGCCGATCCGCGGCTCATCGCCGGGTACTGCGGGAAGAAGGAGGAGCTGGACGAGGCGATAGCGGACTTCGCCGTGGCCTACGCGGACCGGACCGAGGCGGATCACGCGGAGCTGCTGGCGGGGGTACGGGCGGGGAAGGTCGCGGCGGAGATGGGGGTGTAGGGCCGCCCGGGCCCACAGGTGCCGTCCGGGCCCATCGGTGCCGTCCGGGCCCACCTGTGCCGTCCGGGCCGGTCGGCAGCGCCCCGTTCCTGTCCTGCGGGGCGCGGGCACCGTCGGTTCGTCCCCTAGGCTGGTCGGGTGACGACCCCGGAAGCTGAGCAGGACGGCGAGGACGCCGCACGGCCCGAGGCGCGGCTGGAGCGGGCCGTGCGGGCCGCCGAGCAGGCGTTGATCGAGTACGAGATCGCGGTGGAGACCTTCCGCGTCGAGATCGAGAACTTCTCCCGGCTGCACGAACAGAAACTCGGCCCGCTCTACGCCCGGCTCGAGGAGCTGGACGCCCGGATCCTGGAGGCCAGAGCCGTCCGCAGCGGCGACCCCGCGGACCGGCAGCGGGCGGACGAGGCCCGGGCGCGGCTCGCCCCCATCCCGGGCGTGGAAGAACTGCTGCACGGCTGGATGGACGGAGGCGGCCTGTTCCCCGAGGCCTCCGCGATGCTCACGGGCCAGCCGGTGCGGCCCCCGCAGCGGGTCCGCCCGAGCGAGGAGGCCCGCAAGCTCTACCGCGACCTCGCCCGCAAGGCCCACCCGGACCTGGCGCAGGAGGACAAGGAGCGCCAACGGCGCGAGGAGTTCATCACGCGTGTCAACGCCGCCTACGCCCGGGGCGACGAGGCGGAGCTGCGTGAGCTCGCCGAGGAGTGGGCGAAGGGGCCCGAGCTGAAGCGCGGCCCGAGCCGCGCCGAGGAGCTCTACGCCCGCCTCGAATGGCTCGCCCAGCGCAAGGAGCTGCTCGGCCTGCTCGCCAGGGAACTGGAGGACAGCGCCATCGGCCACATGCTCCAGCTGGCCCCGGACGACCCGGACCGGCTCCTGGACGAGATCGGCCAGGGCCTGCTCGCCCAGGTCGCCGAACGGGAGACGGAGCTGGCCGCGCTGCTCGGCGAGGCAGAGGGCCGGGGCGAGAGCGACGGCGGCGGCCAGGGCTGAGCCGCGTGGCGGCCGGTGCCGCGGCCGGTTCGGGTAGCGTCGGAGGCATGACTTTCGGAGCTGGTGTGCCCACGGTCGCGGTCGCGGACCTCAAGGACGGTGACTTCCTGCTGGACGTCCGGGAGGACGACGAGTGGAAGGCCGGTCACGCCGATGGGGCGCTGCACATCCCCATCAGCGAGTTCGTCGCCCGGTACGGCGAGCTGACCGAGGCCGCCCCGCAGGACGGCCGAGTCCATGTGATCTGCCGCTCCGGCGGCCGGTCCGCCCAGGTCACGATGTACCTGGCCCAGCAGGGCGTCGACGCCGTGAACGTCGACGGCGGCATGCAGGTGTGGGAGGCGGTGGGCCGTCCCGTGGTGACGGACGACGGGCAGCAGGGGTTCGTCCTCTAGCACCTGGTCGTCAGCGGGTCCCCGGCCCGCGTGGTCAGGCCAGTGGGTGGGCCGCCAGCAGGTCGCCCAGGGCCTCTTCGTGGGCCGCGGCCGGGCCGAGCGACAGTTCCAGGTGCTTGGCCCAGGCGTGGTAGCGGTGCAGGGAATAGTCGACGTCGGCGCCGAACCCGCCGTGCAGGTGCTGCGCGGTCTGCACGACCCGGCGTACGCCCTCCGCCGCCCACATCTTGGCAACGGCCACGTCCCCGGCGGCGGGCAGCGGGCCCGGTGCTCCGGAGGAGATCCGCCACGCGGCCTGCCACAGCGTGGCCTCCATCGCGCGCAGGTCGATGTAGCGGTCGGCGGCCTGCACGGCCACGGCCTGGAAGGTCGCGATCGGGAACCCGAACTGCTCCCGCTTGCCCGTGTACTCCCCGGTCATTCGCAGCACCCGCTCCCCGAGCCCGAGCGCCAGCGCACATGTCCCGGTGGCCAGCAGGTTCCGCAGCCACTCCCACGCCCCGTCGGTGTCGATGACGTCCCGGGCGGGCAGCCGTGCCGACTCCAGCCGCAGCTCCCCGAGACGCTCGCCGCTGGTGGAGAACTGCTCCGCGAGGACGGCGCCCTCGTGCCCGCGCGGCACCAGGGCGAGCACGGTACGGCCGGTCCCGGTGTGCGCGGGGACGAGCGTGACGTCGGCGTCGTAGGCCCAGGGCACGGCCGTCTGCACACCGTCCAGGACCCAGGTGCCGCCGTCCTGCCGGGCGGTCACGGCCTGCTCGGCCGGGTCGTGGCCGGTGCGGCCGTGCGCGGCGACGGTCAGGACGATCTCGCCCCGGCCGGCCCGGGCGAGCAGGCCCGCCTTCGCCTCTTCGCCGCCGTGGGCCTGGACGGCCGCCGCTGCCGCGCAGCTCTCCAGCAGGGGCACCCGGGCCAGGACCTTCGTCGACTCCCGCAGCACCAGGCAGAGCGCGACGGCGTCCAGACCGGACCCGCCGTACCGGGCGTCGAGCAGCAGGCTCAGCAGGTCCGCGTCGGCGAGCCTGGCCCACAGGGCGCGGTCGCAGGTCCCGGCGACGGCGCCCGGGGTCATGGCCGGGCTGGGCACGGCGTCGGGGGCGACGCCGGCGAACACGCCCTTCGCCGCCTCGGCCGCCGCCTGCTGCTCCTCGCTGAAGGTGAAGTCCACAGTGCCTGTCCTTCCGGCGGATCCCGTCGAGCTGACGGGGCGTCAAGATAGAACAGGTTCTAGAAGAAGGGAATGGGTGTACGGACGGGCGCCGTAGGGTGTCACTCCTGTGGACGACCGGCCGGGGCGCCCTGTGGATAACCTGCGGGGGTCCCCTGTGGACCAGGGGGACCGCGGCGCTCGGAGGGTCGCACTCGCCGTACGGTCGGCCTGCGTGGTGTGGGCGACGGCCACGGCGGGAGGTGCGGACAGGGGCTGTGCCCGGGTGGGTGTCCTGAGTACCGTGCCCGTGCCGACGCCGCGCAGGCCGCGCGGGCGGTACGACGCCCTCGCGGCCGGGCGGACGGAACGACGGACCGGGATCGTGGAACGGGGCGGAATGGACGCGTACGACGAGGGCTCGAACGCCCGGCACGGCCCGGACGCGCCGAGCCGCCCGGCCCCGCCCGCTCAGCGGGGCGCCCGGGCGGACTCGGCCGAGCCGGACCTGCACCAGGGGCCGCCGGCCCAGCCCGAGCCGTCGGCGCAGCCCGGGCCGCCAGCGCAGCCCGGGCCGCCCGGGTCGCCCGGGCGACCCGGGCGACCCGAGGCGATCGCGTCCCCCGCGCCGCCCGAGTCGATCACCTCACCGGCACCGGCACCGGCACCGGCTGCGCGGAGCGCCTCACTGGGACCGGCGGCGCCGAGCGCCTCACTGGGACCGGCGGCGCCGAGCGCCTCACCGGCACCGGCGGCGCCGAGCGCCTCACCGGCACCACCTGTGGTTGTGTCACCGGCACCACCTGCGCCGAGCGCCTCACCGGCACCCCGCGCGCCCATCACCTCCCCCGCACCGCCCGAGCCGTACCCGCCCGGTGAACCCCGTACCGGCATCGCCGTGCTGTCCCCCCGCTATCAGGTCGGGGTCGCCCTGGCTCTCGCGGTCGTCGCCATCGGCGTGTGTGTGCACATAGGGATGACGTTCCTGCATGTCGCGCCGGCGAACACGGTCACCCGGGAGCACGGCAAGGCCGTGGACGACTGGATCTATCCGGAGTTCGAGCAGAACTGGAAGCTGTTCGCGCCGAACCCGCTCCAGCAGAACATCTCGATCCAGGTCCGTGCCGGGATCCGGGGGCCGGACGGCATGACGCTGACCACCGGCTGGTACGACCTGTCCGCCGAGGACGGCCGCGCCATCGACGGCAATCTGCTGCCCAGCCACACCCAGCAGAACGAGCTGCGCCGCGCCTGGGACTTCTTCGTCGCCACGCACGACAGCGAGAACCGCCCGGTGGGCCTGCGCGGCTCGCTCTCGGAGTCGTACCTGCGCCGGATCACGGTGCTGCGCCTCGGCCGCGACGACGCGGTGCGGGCCGCGACCGGGAGTTCCGGGGTCATCGAGCGGGTGCAGGTGCGGTCCCGGACCAGCAACGTGCCGCCGCCCGGGTGGAGCCGGGAGAAGGTCTCGACGACACCGTCCTACCGGGAGCTGCCGTGGTGGAGGGTCCCGCGGGACGAGGCCCGGGGAGGCGTGCGGTGAACCGCTTCTCGCTGGCCGTCTCGGGCGGTATCGCCCGCGTCACCGAGGCGGCCCTCGGCCCCTGCCAGACGGCCGTCATCCGGATCGGCTTCAGCGCCACCTGGCTGTTGTTCCTGCTCCGTGAGTTCCCCCACCGCCACGAGCTCTACGGTCCCGGCGGTCCCTGGAGCTGGGACCTCGCCCAGCAGCTGGTCGGGTCCAACGGCTCGTTCACCGTCCTGATGTGGTCGGACGGCCGGGTCTGGTTCGAGATCGTCTACGCGCTGGCGGTCCTCTCCGCCGTGCTGCTGATGCTGGGCTGGCGCACCCGCACCATGGCGGTGCTGTTCATGGTCGGCGTGCTGTCGCTGCAGAACCGCAGCGTCTTCATGGGCGACGGCGGCGACAACGTGCTGCACCTGATGTCGATCTACCTGGTGTTCACGCGGTGCGCCCAGGTGTGGTCGCTGGACGCCCGGCGGGCCGTGCGGGAGAGGGCGGCCCGTGCGCGGGGCGAGCGGGTCACGGACCGGACCGGCCCGGCTCTGTGGGGCGTGCTCGGTTTCGTGCTGGTCGCGGTCACCCTGGTCGGCCGGATGCAGGGCGACTGGCTGATACCGGCGCTGTTGTGGACGGTGTGGGTCGTGCAGGCCCTGTGGTGGCTGGTCGGGCGCAGGGCCGGGACCGGTGAGCCGCGGATCATGCTGGACGTGATCGCCAACGTCGTGCACAACGGCGCCCTGCTCGTGATCATGGCCGAGGCCTGTCTGATCTACGCGACGGCCGGCTGGTACAAGATCCAGGGATCGCGCTGGCAGGACGGCACCGCGGTCTACTACCCGCTCCACCTGGAGTACTTCTCGCCCTGGCCCGCCCTCGCCGATCTGCTGTCGGCCAGCGGCACGATGGTGATGCTGGTGACCTATGGGACGGTCCTGGTGCAGGTCGCCTTCCCGTTCACCCTGTTCAACCGGCGGGTGAAGAACGTCCTGCTGGCGGTGATGATGACCGAGCACGCCGTGATCGCCGTGGTCCTGGGGCTGCCGTTCTTCTCACTGGCGATGATCGCGGCGGACGCGGTGTTCCTGCCGACGGGCTTCCTGCGCCGGCTGGCCGACCTGGCGGCACGCGCGCGTGACCGGCTCCGGCGCGGGAGCGGGCCCGCGCCCCTGCCCGGGCAGCGCACCGAGGGGAGCTCCGAGGTCACGCACGTAGGCTTCGGGGCATGACCGACCCCGTGACCGTCTGGCACCGGCTCGCCGGCGACACCGTCCTGCTCGACGGGTTCCACGCGCTCAAGCACGCGCTGCGCTTCGGCGCCGAGGTGCCGGTGGCGGTCACCGCCGACCGGGCGGCCGCCCTCGCCCTCGCCGACGAGCTGGCCCCGGACGTACGGGACGCGCTGGCCGGGCTGCTGACGGAGGTGCCGCACGCGACGTACGCGTCGTTGGTGCCGCGTCCGCACCCCACGGCCGTGGCCGCCCTGGCCGTACGGCCGCCCCGGGCCTCCCACCTGGAGAAGCTGGCGCGTGTGCCCCGCACGGCCCCGGTCGTGGTCCTCGACCACCCGCGCAATCTGGGCAACGCGGGTGCGGTGATCCGCCTGGCCGCCGGTTTCGGGGCGACCGGTGTGGTGACGACCGGGACGATGGACCCCTGGCACCCGACGGTCGTGCGGGGCGGGGCGGGGCTGCACTACGCGACGACGGTGGAGCGGCTGGCCGTCGAGGAGCTGCCGCCGGGCCCGCTGTTCGCCCTGGACCCGGAGGGCGACGACATCCGGGGCGTCAAGCTCCCGGACGACGCCGTCCTCGCCTTCGGCTCCGAGCGCACCGGCCTGTCGGGCGAACTGCGCGCCCGGGCCGACCACCTGCTGTCCCTGCCGATGCGCCCCCAGGTCAGCAGCTACAACCTGGCGACGAGCGTGGCGATGACGCTCTACCACTGGAGTTTCGGGGCGCCCTGTTAGGGGCGCGGGGAACTGCGCGAACAACCACGACGCACCGGCACCCGCGCGCCGACGAGAAGCCCCGAACTCCTGGGCGCCCCCGAGCTTCAGCTACGCGTCCCGGCGCACCTCGACCACCCGGAACCGGTTGGCCACGAACGCCCCGTCGCACAGCGCCGCACTGGCCGCCGGGTTGCCACCGGACCCGTGGAAGTCGGAGAACGCGGCCGTCTGGTTCACATAGACCCCGCCCGTGAGGTTCAGCGACAGCTGCGCCGCCTCCTCCAGGCAGACCTCCTGCACGGCCTGCTCGACCTCCGGGTCGGTCGTGTACGCCCCGACGGTCATCGCGCCCTTCTCGCGGACGGTGCGCCGCAGCAGCTCCGCCGCGTCCTCGGCCGAGTCGACCGCGACGGCGAAGGACACCGGTCCGAAGCACTCGCTCATGTAGGCGGCCTCGTCGTCCGGCTTGGCGCCGTCCAGCTTCACGATCACCGGCGTGCGGACGACCGCCCCGGGGAAGTCCGGGTTGGTGATCTCGCGGGAGGCCAGGGCGACCTCGCCGAGACCCGCCGCCGCCTCCAGCCGGGCCTTCACGTCCGGGTTGACGATCGCGCCGAGCAGCGCGTTGGCCCGGGCGTCGTCGCCGAGCAGCCCGTCGACGGACTGGGCGAGGTCCGCGACCACCTCGTCGTAGGACTTGGGGCCCTGGTCCGTGGAGATGCCCTCGCGGGGGACGAGGAGGTTCTGCGGGGTCGTGCACATCTGGCCGCTGTACAGGGACAGCGAGAACGCCAGGTTGGCGAGCATGCCCTTGTAGTCGGAGGTGGAGTGGACGACGACCGTGTTGACGCCGGCCTTCTCCGTGTAGACCTGCGCCTGGCGGGCGTTGGCCTCCAGCCAGTCGCCGAACTCGGTCGAGCCCGTGTAGTCGATGATGCGGATCTCGGGGCGCAGCGCGAGGGTCTTGGCGATGCCCTCGCCGGGGCGCTCGGCGGCCAGCGCCACCAGGTTCGGGTCGAAGCCGGCCTCCGCGAGCACCTCGCGCGCGACCTGCACGGTGAGGGCGAGCGGCAGCACCGCGCGCGGGTGGGGCTTGACCAGGACCGCGTTGCCGGTGGCGAGGGAGGCGAACAGGCCCGGGTAGCCGTTCCACGTCGGGAAGGTGTTGCAGCCGATCATCAGGGCGATGCCCCGCGGGACCGGCGTGAACTGCTTGTTCATGGCCAGCGGGTCGCGCTTGCCCTGGGGCTTGGCCCACTCGGCGTTGTCCGGCGTGCGCACCTGCTCGACGTAGGCGTAGGCCACCGCCTCCAGGCCGCGGTCCTGCGCGTGCGGCCCGCCCGCCTGGAACGCCATCATGAACGCCTGGCCGGAGGTGTGCATGACCGCGTGCGCGAACTCGTGCGTCCGGTCGCTGATGCGCTTGAGGATCTCCAGGCAGACCACGGCGCGCTGCTCCGCACCCGCGTCCCGCCAGGCCCGCTGGCCGGCCTTCATGGCGGGCAGCAGCACGTCGAGGTCCGCGTGCGGGTACGTCACGCCCAGGTCGACGCCGTACGGGGACCTCTCGCCGCCGACCCAGTCGTCCGTGCCCGGCTGGCCGAGGTCGAGGCGGGAGCCGAGCAGGGCGTCGAAGGCGGCCTTGCCCGACGCCGCGTCCAGGCTGCCGTTCTCCCCGTAGGCCTTGGGGTGCTCGGGGTGCGGGGACCAGTAGGCGCGCGTGCGGATCGCTTCCAGCGCCTGGTCGAGGGTGGACCGGTGCCGGGCGATCAGCTCGTGCGCCGAGAGTGCGGCGGTCATGGGTGACCATCTCCTCGTCTCAAGAACTCTTCGTCGAGTTCATGACCTGGGCAGAAACCTGGGCAGGAACACTCGGACAGAGCTAGAGTAACCGAACGATCGGTCGGTTCAAGGGGGTCCGCCGCATCTGTGGAAAACCCCGTGCGGGAGGATCGCGCACATGACAGCACTCGACCTCAGCAGCCCCGTGGCCGTCGTCGGCACCGGCACCATGGGCCAGGGAATCGCCCAGGTCGCGCTGGTCGCGGGCCATCCGGTACGGCTGTACGACACCCTCCCCGGGCGGGCCCGGGAGGCGGCCGACGCGATCGGTGCCCGCCTGGACCGGCTCGTCGAGAAGGAGCGGCTCAGCGACGCCGAGCGCGACGCCGCCCGCGCCCGGCTGCTGCCCGCCGAGGACCTCCCCGAGCTCGCCGACTGCGCCCTCGTCGTCGAGGCCGTGCTGGAGCGGCTGGACGTCAAACAGGACCTGTTCCGCGCGCTGGAGGGCATCGTCGCCGACGACTGCCTGCTCGCCACCAACACCTCGTCGCTGTCCGTCACCGCCATCGGCGGCGCCCTGCGCAACCCCGGCCGGCTCGTCGGCCTGCACTTCTTCAACCCCGCGCCACTGCTGCCGCTGGTCGAGGTGGTCTCCGGCTTCGCCACGGACGTCTCGTCGGCCACGCGCGCGTACGAGACCGCCCGCGCCTGGGGCAAGACACCCGTCGCGTGCGCGGACACCCCCGGCTTCATCGTCAACCGCATCGCCCGGCCCTTCTACGCCGAGGCCTTCGCGGTCCACGAGGCGCAGGTCGCCGACCCGGCCACCATCGACGCCGTGCTGCGCGAGTCGGGCGGCTTCCGGATGGGCGCCTTCGAGCTGACCGACCTGATCGGCCAGGACGTCAACGAGTCAGTCACCCGGTCGGTCTGGCAGTCCTTCTTCCAGGACGTGCGCTTCACGCCGTCCCTCGCCCAGCGGCGCCTGGTGGAGTCCGGCCGGCTCGGCCGTAAGACCGGCCACGGCTGGTACGACC
Organism: Streptomyces tuirus; assembly: GCF_014701095.1. Lineage (NCBI taxonomy): Bacteria > Bacillati > Actinomycetota > Actinomycetes > Kitasatosporales > Streptomycetaceae > Streptomyces > Streptomyces tuirus. The sequence goes on from NZ_AP023439.1 coordinate 3,852,122, forward strand.
ACGGGGAGGGCGCCGAGCGCCCCGAGCCGGACACCGCCGACAAGCGGCAGCCGCCCGCGTACGTCGTCGCCGAGGGCGACCTGGGCCCGGCGTCCGAACTGCTCGAGCTGATCCGCGAGGCGGGCATCCCGGTCCGTGACGAGGGCGACGACGAGGAGCAGGGGGCGTGTCTGCTCCTCCCGAGCGGCGGCCGGCTCGTCCTGGCCGACGGGCAGACCGCCGGGGAGTACCGGGACTTCGTCTACTTCGACCTCGCGCTGGACTACCGCACGGCCGGCCGGATCGCCCTGTCCGCCTCCCAGGACACCTCCCCGCAGGTCCTCGCCGAGGCCATCGGCCTCTTCCAGGCGCTCGGCAAGCAGGTCAGCGTCATCGGCGACGTCCCCGGCATGATCGTCGCCCGCACGGTCGCCCGGATCATCGACCTGGCGCACGACGCGGTCGCCAAGGGCGTGGCCACCGAGGAGGACATCGACACCGCGATGCGCCTCGGCGTCAACTACCCGCTGGGCCCCTTCGAGTGGAGCCGCCGTCTCGGCCGCACCTGGGCCTACGTGCTCCTGGACGACCTGCACCGGCGCGACCCCTCGGGCCGCTACGCGCCGTCCCTGGCCCTGTACCGCCACGCCCACGCCTCCGACTCGCGGGAGGGCACCTCATGACCACCGCCAAGCGCGACACCTACACCCCGGACACGCTGCTGTCCGTCGCCGTCCAGGTGTTCAACGAGCGTGGCTACGACGGCACCTCCATGGAGCACCTGTCGAAGGCGGCCGGCATCTCCAAGTCGTCGATCTACCACCACGTCGCCGGCAAGGAGGAGCTGCTGCGCCGGGCCGTGAGCCGGGCCCTGGACGGCCTCTTCGGGATCCTCGACGAGGAGCACGCGCGCGTGGGGCGCGCCTCGGTCCGCCTGGAGTACGTCGTGCGGCGCATGGTCGAGGTGCTCATCGCCGAGCTGCCCTACGTGACGCTGCTGCTGCGCGTGCGCGGCAACACCGACACCGAGCGGTGGGCCCTGGAGCGGCGCCGCGACTTCGACCACCGGGTCGCCGACCTGCTCAAGGCGGCCTCGGCGGACGGGGACGTGCGTGCCGACATAGAGGTGCGGCTGGTGACCCGGCTGGTCTTCGGCATGATCAACTCGATCGTCGAGTGGTACCGGCCGGACGGCCGCGGGATGAACGAGCGCGAGGTGGCCGACGCGGTGGTGCAGGTGGCCTTCGGGGGGCTGCGCAGGGCCTCCTGATCCGAGCCGGGCCTCGCCTCGCTAGCCCTGCGGCTCCAGGTCCTCCTCCTCGAACACCAGCAGCGTGCGCGTGCTGAGGACCTGCGGGATCGCCTGGAGCCGGGTCAGCACCAGCTCGCGCAGCGCGCGGTTGTCGGACACGTGCACCAGCAGCAGCACGTCGAAGTCGCCGCCCACCAGGGCGATGTGGGACGCGCCGGGCAGCTGCCTGAGCTCCTCGCGCACGGTGCGCCAGGAGTTCTGCACGATCTTCAGCGTGATGTACGCGGACGTGCCCTGACCCGCCCGCTCGTGGTTGACGCGGGCGCCGAAGCCGCGGATGACGCCGTCCTCGACGAGCCGGTTGATACGGGCGTAGGCGTTGGCGCGCGAGACGTGGACCCGGTCGGCGACGGACCGTATCGAGGCGCGGCCGTCCGCCTGGAGCATGCGCAGGATGTCCTGATCGATGGCGTCCAGGGGCCGCGGCGGCGGAAGCACACCGCTGTCGTCCTGGCTCTCGGCCATTTGTTCAGATGCCACCCGCCCCCGCCTCTCTGCCATGGACGTACTGCGTCCATCTCAGGCTGTGGAGAACCGTTTGTCCACAGCCTGAGGCCACCCATAGCCAAATTGTGCCGTCGACCGAACAATCGGTAGGTGAGGCGGGTCACAGCCGACGCGCCTCTTCGAGCCGCTCCCACGAGGAGGTGCCGTCATGACGGTCATGGAGCAGCGGGGCGCGTACAAGCCGACCCCGCCGCCCGCCTGGCAGCCCCGGACGGATCCCGCGCCGCTGCTGCCCGACGCGGAGCCGTACCGCGTCCTCGGCACCGAGGCGGCCGCGAAGGCCGACCCCGAGCTGCTGAGGACGCTGTACGCGCAGCTGGTGAAGGGCCGCCGCTACAACGCGCAGGCCACCGCCCTCACCAAGCAGGGCCGTCTGGCGGTCTACCCCTCCACCACCGGCCAGGAGGCCTGCGAGGTCGCCGCCGCGCTCGTGCTGGAGGAGCAGGACTGGCTCTTCCCGAGCTACCGCGACACCCTCGCCGTCGTGGCCCGCGGCGTGGACCCCGTCGAGGCGCTCACCCTGCTGCGCGGCGACTGGCACACCGGCTACGACCCCTACGAGCACCGGGTCGCCCCCCTGTGCACCCCCCTCGCCACCCAGCTGCCGCACGCCGTCGGTCTCGCGCACGCCGCCCGCCTCAAGGGCGACGACGTGGTCGCGCTGGCCATGGTCGGCGACGGCGGCACCAGCGAGGGCGACTTCCACGAGGCGCTGAACTTCGCCGCCGTCTGGCAGGCCCCGGTCGTCTTCCTCGTGCAGAACAACGGCTTCGCGATCTCCGTCCCGCTGGCCAAGCAGACCGCGGCCCCGTCGCTGGCCCACAAGGCCGTCGGCTACGGCATGCCCGGCCGCCTGGTCGACGGCAACGACGCCGCCGCCGTGCACGAGGTCCTCTCCGACGCCGTGCGCCACGCCCGCGCGGGCGGCGGTCCCACCCTGGTCGAGGCGATCACCTACCGCGTCGACGCCCACACCAACGCCGACGACGCGACCCGCTACCGCGGCGACGCCGAGGTCGAGACCTGGCGCGAGCACGACCCGATCCGCCTGCTGGAGCGCGAGCTGACCGGGCGCGGCCTGCTCGACGAGGCCGGCATCGAGGCCGCCCGCCAGGACGCCGAGACCATGGCGGCGGCCCTGCGCGAGCACATGAACCAGGACCCGGCCCTGGACCCGATGGACCTGTTCACCCACGTCTACGCCGAGCCCACCCCGCAGCTGCGCGAGCAGCGGGACCAGCTGCGGGCCGAACTGGAGGCCGAGGCCGACACCGAGGGGGGCACGCACCGATGAGCACCGTCGCCGTCAAGCCGGCCACCATGGCGCAGGCCTTCACGCGCGCGCTGCGCGACGCCATGGCCGCCGACCCCGCCGTGCACGTCATGGGCGAGGACGTCGGCACCCTCGGCGGCGTCTTCCGCGTCACCGACGGCCTCGCCGAGGAGTTCGGCGAGGACCGCTGCACCGACACCCCGCTCGCCGAGGCGGGCATCCTCGGCACCGCCGTCGGCATGGCGATGTACGGCCTGCGCCCGGTCGTGGAGATGCAGTTCGACGCGTTCGCCTACCCGGCGTTCGAGCAGCTCATCTCGCACGTGGCCCGCACCCGCAACCGCACCCGCGGCAGGATGCCCCTGCCGATCACCATCCGCGTCCCCTACGGCGGCGGCATCGGCGGCGTCGAGCACCACAGCGACTCCTCCGAGGCGTACTACATGGCGACTCCGGGGCTCCATGTCGTCACGCCCGCCACGGTCGCCGACGCCTACGGGCTGCTGCGCGCCGCCATCGCCTCCGACGACCCGGTCGTCGTCCTGGAGCCGAAGCGGCTGTACTGGTCGAAGGACTCCTGGAACCCCGAGGAGCCGACGCCCGTTGAGCCGATAGGCCGCGCGGTGGTGCGGCGCCCCGGCCGGAGCGCCACGCTCATCACGTACGGGCCGTCCGTACCCGTCTGCATGGAGGCGGCCGAGGCGGCCCGGGCCGAGGGCTGGGACCTCGAAGTCGTCGACCTGCGCTCCCTGGTGCCGTTCGACGACGAGACGGTGTGCGCCTCGGTGCGGCGGACCGGACGCGCGGTCGTCGTCCACGAGTCGGGTTCCTTCGGGGGCCCGGGCGGGGAGATCGCGTCCCGGGTCACGGAGCGCTGCTTCCACCACCTGGAGGCGCCGGTGCTGCGTGTGGCCGGGTTCGACGTCCCGTATCCGCCGCCGATGCTGGAGCGCCACCACCTGCCCGGTGTGGACCGGATCCTGGACGCCGTGGGGCGCCTGCAGTGGGAGGCCGAGAGCTGATGGCACAGGTGCTGGAGTTCAAGCTGCCCGACCTCGGTGAGGGGCTCACCGAGGCGGAGATCGTGCGCTGGCTGGTCGAGGTCGGCGACGTGGTCGCGATCGACCAGCCGGTCGTCGAGGTCGAGACGGCCAAGGCGATGGTCGAGGTCCCGTGCCCCTACGGCGGTGTGGTCACGGCCCGCTTCGGCGAGGAGGGCACGGAACTGCCCGTCGGGGCGCCGCTGATCACGGTGGCGGTGGGGGAGCGGCCCGCCTCTGGCGCCGACGGCACCGCCTCCGAGGGGTCGGGCAACGTCCTGGTCGGGTACGGCACCTCCGAGGCGCCCGCGCGGCGCCGCCGGGTGCGGCAGGAGCGGCCGGTGTCCGGCGCGTCCGCAGCCGGGCCGACCGGTGCCGCCGCGGCGCCGGCACACGCGCAGGCCGCGGTCCCCGCGACCGCGGTGACCACGCGGGCGGGCGAGCCCCCGGCGTCGGTGAACGGGCAGGCCGGCGGTCCCGGGACGGACGACGGTCCCGTCCCCGTGATCTCGCCCCTGGTGCGCCGGCTGGCCCGGCAGAACGGCCTTGACCTGCGGGAGCTGACCGGGTCCGGCCCCGACGGGCTGATCCTGCGAGCGGACGTCGAGTACGCCCTGCGTGCCGCGGGCCGCGGCGCCACGACGGCACCGGCGGCCGAGCCGCACCCGGGCGTGCCCCAGGCACCGGCACCGGCCCTCGCGTCCCGGTCCTCGGCACCGGCGGCCCCCGGCGAGACCCGCACCCCGCTCAAGGGCGTCCGGGGCGCCGTCGCCGACAAGCTGGCGCGCAGCCGCCGCGAGATCCCGGACGCCACCTGCTGGGTGGACGCCGACGCCACGGAGCTGATGCGGGCGCGCACGGCCATGAACGCGGCCGGCGGTCCGAAGATCTCCCTGCTGGCCCTGCTGGCCCGGATCTGCACCGCGGCCCTCGCCCGCTTCCCCGAGCTCAACTCCACAGTGGACGCGGAGGCCAGGGAGATCGTCCGGTTCGACCAGGTGCACCTGGGCTTCGCGGCGCAGACCGAACGGGGCCTCGTCGTCCCGGTCGTACGGGACGCGCAGGCGCGGGACGCCGAGTCGCTGACGGCCGAGTTCGCGCGGCTGACCGAGGCGGGCCGCACGGGGACGCTGACCCCGGGCGAACTGACCGGCGGCACCTTCACGTTGAACAACTACGGCGTCTTCGGCGTCGACGGCTCCACCCCGATCATCAACCACCCCGAGGCCGCCATGCTCGGCGTCGGCCGCATCGTCCCCAAGCCGTGGGTGCACGAGGGCGAGCTGGCGGTGCGCCAGGTCGTGCAGCTCTCGCTCACCTTCGACCACCGGGTGTGCGACGGGGGCGTGGCGGGCGGCTTCCTGCGGTACGTGGCGGACTGCGTCGAACAACCGGCGGTGCTGCTGCGGACGCTCTGATCGTGCACGGGCCTGACGGGGGAGGCCTCTCTGCCGCCGCGCGGGCTTGGCGGGGGAGGCCTCTCTGCCGTCGTGCGGGCTTGGCGTCGCTTCTCTGCCGTCGTGCGGGCTTGGCGGCTGTTTCTCTGCCGCCGCGCGGGCCCGGCGGTCGCCGCTCCGCCGCCCCGCGGACGGCGTGACGCCGTGATTTCCGTTCGGCCCGCACCGCACCCAGTGATCGCGTCGGTTCCCCCGCGTTCCCTGTGATCGCGGGGACACGCATACTCGGGGGGTGACCGCCTACGAGCGCCCCGGCGTACCCGGCACCGGCACCGGCCCCGGACACGGCGCGGAACCCGCCGGGTACGACGCCGTCGTGCTCGCCGGTGGAGCCTCCCGGCGCCTCGGCGGCACGGACAAGCCCGGGGTGCGCGTGGGCGGCCGGGCCCTGCTCGACCGTGTCCTCGCCGCCTGCGGCGGTGCCCGGAGCATTGTCGTCGTCGCCGCGCCCCGGCCGACCGCACGGCCCGTGACCTGGGCCCGCGAGGACCCGCCCGGCGGCGGACCGCTCGCAGCGCTCGACGCCGGGCTCCGCCACACCACGGCCGAGCACGTCGTGGTGCTCTCCGCCGACCTGCCGTTCCTTCAGGAGCCCACCGTGGACCGCCTGCTGGACGCGCTGCGGGAGAGCGGCCGCGACGGCGTGCTGCTGACCGACCCCGGCGGCCGTGACCAGCCGCTCGTGGCCGCCTACAGTGCGCCGCGGCTGCGTGAGGAGCTCACGGTGCTCGCCGGACGGCACGGCTCTCTCGCCGGTCTCCCCCTGCGGCGTCTCACCGCCGGGCTGGACCTCACCCGCATCTCCGACCCCGTCGCGTCCTTCGACTGCGACACCTGGGACGACATCGCCACCGCCAGGGCACGTATCAGGGAGCATGGGCACGTGTTGGATGAATGGATTTCCGCTGTCAAGGACGAACTGGGGATCGACCTCGATGTCGACACCCGCGGCCTGCTCGACCTCGCCCGCGACGCCGCCCACGGTGTCGCCCGGCCCGCGGCGCCGCTGACCACCTTCCTCGTCGGCTACGCGGCCGCGCAGGCCGGCGGCGGCCCCGAGGCGGTCGCGGAGGCCGCCCGCAAGGCCGTGGCCCTCGCCGCCCGCTGGGCGCAGGAGAGCACCCCCGAGGAGCGGCCATCGGGCGACGGACCGCAGTCGTCCGGTGATGGACCGCAGTCGGCCGGTGATGGACCGACTTCGTCCGGTGACGGACCTGCGTCGTCCCCCGGTGATGTCGCCCCCGACGCCACCCCCGACACCCGCCCGGACGCCGGATGACCCCGCACGGCGCCCGTGCCGGTGAGGACGCCGAGGACCTCGATGTCGAGGAGGTGCTCGCCCTCGTGAGGAACAGCAACGGCGATCACCTGCCCGCCCCCGCCGCTCGGAGTGACGGAGGCGACGCCGGCAGCGCCCACCCCTCCCACCGGCCGGACACTTCCGCCCGGCCGCCCGACACCCGGCACCGAGCCACCCCCTGGCCCGAGGCCCGGGCCCTCGCCGAACGCGCCGGCCGCGACGCCGTCCGGGCAGCCCGCCGCGCGCCCGTCTCGGCGCCCCTCGACACCGCCCTCGGCCTGACGCTCGCCGCGCCGCTCGACGCCCTCACCGACCTCCCCTCCTTCGACACCTCCGCGATGGACGGCTGGGCGGTCTGCGGTCCCGCCCCCTGGCACGTGCGGGACGCGGGCGTCCTTGCCGGGCACGCCGCGCCCCCGTCCCTCACCGACGGCGAGGCCGTCCGGATCGCCACCGGCGCCCGCATCCCCCCGGACACCACCGCGGTCCTGCGCAGCGAGCACGGCCGCACCGACGACAAGGGCCGCCTGTACGCGACCCGGGACGTCGTCCCCGGCCAGGACATCCGCCCCCGCGGCCAGGAGTGCCGCACCGGCGACCAGCTCCTCGCTGTCGGCACCCTCGTCACCCCGGCCGTCCTCGGGCTCGCGGCGGCCGCCGGCTACGACGCCGTCACCGCGGTCCCCCGCGCCCGCGCCGAAGTCCTGGTCCTCGGGGACGAGTTGCTCACCCAGGGCCTGCCACGCGACGGCCTGATCCGGGACGCGCTCGGCCCCATGCTGGCGCCCTGGCTGCGGGCGCTCGGCGCCGACGTCACCGCCGTCCGGCGCATCCGCGACGACGCCGATGCCCTGCACCGGGCCGTCACCACCTCCGACGCCGACGTCATCCTCACCACCGGCGGCACCGCGGCGGGCCCCCTCGACCACGTCCACCCCACCCTGCGCCGAATCGGCGCCGAACTCCTCGTGGACGGCGTCAAGGTGCGCCCGGGCCACCCCATGCTGCTGGCCCGCACCACGCCGACCCAGTACCTCGTCGGCCTGCCGGGCAACCCGCTCGCCGCCGTCTCCGGGCTGCTGACGCTCGCCGAGCCGCTGCTGCGGATCCTCGCGGCCCGCCCGGCCCCGGAGCCGTACACGATGCCGCTCCGGGACGCCGTGCACGGGCACCCGCACGACACCCGGCTCGTCCCCGTCGTCCTGCGCGGCGACGAGGCCGTGCCACTGCACTACAACGGCCCCGCCATGCTGCGCGGCATCGCGGCGGCCGACGCGCTGGCCGTCGTGGAGCCGGGCGGCGCACGTCCCGGGCAGGAGGCGGAACTGCTCGACCTGCCCTGGGCGTCGGCAGGTATCGGGGTGTGTTTCACGTGAAACTTCCGGGCCAGGACGCGATCGCCCGCCAGGCCGACGAGCATCTGGTGACCTATCGGGTGAAACTCCCGAGAAAAGTGGTGGAGCACCCGATCCGCCAGGTCGCCAAGCGGCTCTCCATGGCGCTGTTCGTCCTCCTGCTGACCGCGCTGATCGTCTACGCCGACCGCGACGGCTACAACGACAACGCGGGCGGCGGCATCAGCCTCCTCGACGCGTTCTACTACGCGACCGTCACCCTCTCCACCACCGGTTACGGTGACATCACCCCGGCGAGCGAAAGCGCCCGGCTCACCAACATCCTCGTCATCACGCCGCTGCGCGTGCTGTTCCTGATCATCCTGGTCGGTACCACCCTGGAAGCCCTCACCGAACGCACCCGGGAGGAGTGGCGGCTGAACCGCTGGAGGTCCACGTTGCGCGATCACACCGTCGTCATCGGCTTTGGCACGAAGGGCAGGTCGGCGATCCAGACCGTCTGCGCGACGGGCCTGCGGAAGGAACAGGTCGTCGTGGTCGACCCCAGTTCCAAGGTGATCGACGCCGCGACCGCCGAGGGCTACGCGGGCATCGTCGGGGACGCGACCCGCAGCGAGGTGCTGAATCAGGCCGAGGTGCACAAGGCGCGCCAGATCATCATCGCGACCCAGCGCGACGACACCGCGGTGCTGGTGGCGCTGACGGCCCGCCAGATCAACCGCGGAGCGAAGATCGTGGCCACGGTGCGGGAGGAGGAGAACGCGCCGCTGCTCAAGCAGTCGGGCGCCGACGCGGTCGTCACCAGCGCCAGCGCCGCCGGCCGGCTGCTCGGCCTGTCCGTGCTCAGCCCCGCCGCCGGCATGGTCATGGAGGACCTCATCCAGCAGGGCAGCGGCCTAGACATCGTCGAACGGCCGGTGGTCAAGGCCGAGGTGGGCAAGACGCCGCGGGAGGTGGACGACCTGGTGGTCAGCGTCATACGCGGGCACCGGGTCCTCGGCTACGACGACCCGTCCATCGGGCGGCTGGAGCTGACCGACCGGCTCATCACGATCGTGCGGAAGACCCCGGCCACGCAGGTCGCGCCGGACATCCGCCCGATGCCCCCGATGCCCCGCAACAACTGACGACCGCAGCGAACGGCCGGCCGGCCCGCACACCCGTCACAGCGAACCGCCGGCCGCCTTGCACTCGGGCGCGGTGCGCAACGGCCGGCCAGTGCGGGGCGGCCGGCCGAAAACGCGGCGACCCAGGGCTACTTCCGGTTGTACAGCCGCATCGTGACCGGCCCGAAGACCAGCACGAACAGCGCCGCCCAGCCCAGCGACCAGGCGACCTCGTCGGCCGGCCAGTCCCCGCCCATCAGGCCGCGCACCGCCGACGCCAGATGAGTGATGGGGCTGTTGTTCACGAACGCCTGCAGCCAGCCCGGCATGGTCTTCGGGTCCACGAACACGTTGGACAGGAACGTGAGCGGGAAGATCACCATCATGCTGACGCCCATCACCGACTTCTCGGTGCGCAGCATCAGCCCGAACATCGTCCAGATCCACGAGAAGGCGAACGAGAAGGCCACCAGCAGGGCGATCCCGGCGAGTACACCGGCGACCCCGCCGTCCGGCCGGTAGCCGAGGATGACGCCGACGGTCAGCATCACGACCGAGGCGATGGTGTACCGCAGGGCGTCACCGAGCAGATAGCCGACCATCGTCGACGGCCGCCAGATCGGCAGGCTGCGGAACCGGTCGAAGACGCCCTTCTCGATGTCGGTGTTCACGGAGACACCCGTGTACATCGTGATCATCACGACCGACATCACGAGGATGCCCGGCAGCAGGAACTGGATGTACTCCTTCGGCGAGCCGGCCAGGGCCCCGCCGAACAGGTACGTGTACATCAGCACCATCATGATCGGGAACGCCGTGACGTCGAAGAGCTGCTCCGGCACGTGCTTGATCTTGAGGATGGCCCGCCAGCCGAAGGTCATCGACGCCGACCACGCGCTGGGCCGCGGCGGCCGCTCCTTGGCGACGAGCAGGGCGGCGAGCGACTCGGCGCTGACCGGGGCGAGCTCTTTGCTCTCGGTGGTCGTCGCGGTGCTCATGCCGCCACCTCGTCCTTCGGGTCGTCGGAGCGGTCGGAGGAGTCGTGCGTGTCGTGTCCGGTGAGGGCGAGGAACACCTCGTCCAGGCTGGGCTGGCCCAGCGAGAAGTTGTCGACGGTGATCCCGGCGCGGGCCAGCTCGCCCAGGGCGCGGGAGGCCTGCTCGGCCGCGGAGTCGGCGCTCGCCGCCGTACCGAGGCGGGCGGTGAGGGCCACCGGGTCGGGCTCCGGCTGCACCTGCGCGTCCAGGGCGCGGCGCAGCAGCTCGCCCGCGAGGTCGCGCTGGTCGGGATCGCGCAGCCGCAGATGCACGGACCCGGCTCCGACGGACGACTTCAGTTCGCCCTTGGTGCCCTCGGCGATCACTTTGCCGCGGTCGATGACGGCGATCCGGGACGCCAGCTGGTCGGCCTCGTCCAGATACTGCGTGGTCAGCAGCACGGTGGTGCCCTGGGCGACCACGGCCCGCACGATCTCCCAGACCTGGTTGCGGCTGCGCGGGTCCAGGCCGGTGGTCGGCTCGTCGAGGAACAGCAGGTCGGGGGTGTTGAGGATGGACGCGGCGATGTCGATACGGCGCCGCATGCCGCCCGAGTAGTGCTTGACCTGCTTTGCGGCGGCCTCCGTCAGGCCGAAGGCCTCCAGGAGCTGGCCTGCGCGCTCACGGGCGGCCTTCTTGTGGTGGCCGAGCAGCCGGCCCAGCAGGACCAGGTTCTCGGTGCCGGTGAGGTCCTCGTCGACCGAGGCGTACTGGCCGGTGAGGCTCACCCGGCCGCGCACCTCGTCCGCCTCGCGGACGATGTCGTGGCCGAAGACATGCGCTTCGCCGCCGTCCGGCCGCAGGAGTGTGGCGAGCATCTTCACGGTGGTGGTCTTGCCGGCGCCGTTCGGGCCGAGGACGCCGTAGACCGTGCCCGCGGGCACGGACAGGTCGACGCCGTCGACGGCCCTCGTCTCGCCGAACGTTTTCACCAGGCCCGCGGTTTCGATCGCCAGGCCGGACATCTGCGTGCTCATGCTTCGGGTCCTTCCGCGTGCTTGGGCTACGCATGGGGAGACCTTTACCGTCGCGCAAACTCATCGGTGGCGCACATGGGTTTTCGCCGGGACCGGACCAATGGCGCAGGGGCGGGGGTCCCGGCGGCGGAGGGGACTCCGTCCGGGGACCGAGGGGTACGGTCCCTTGCATGCATGCGATCACGATTCCCGAACCTGGTGGGCCCGAGGCGCTGGTCTGGGCCGAGGTCCCGGACCCCGTGCCCGGCGAGGGCGAGGTCCTGGTCGAGGTGGCGGCCAGTGCCGTCAACCGGGCCGACATCCTGCAGCGGCAGGGCTTCTACGAACCCCCGCCCGGAGCGTCCCCCTACCCCGGTCTGGAGTGCTCCGGGCGGATCGCCGGGATCGGCACCGGCGTCTCGGGCTGGAACGTCGGCGACGAGGTGTGCGCGCTGCTCTCCGGCGGCGGCTACGCCGAGAAGGTGGCCGTGCCGGCCGGGCAGCTGCTGCCCGTGCCCGACGGGGTGAGCCTGACACAGGCCGCGGCGCTGCCCGAGGTGACCTGCACCGTCTGGTCGAACGTCTTCATGATCGCCCACCTGCGGCCCGGCGAGACGCTCCTCGTGCACGGCGGCTCCAGCGGTATCGGCACGATGGCCATCCAGCTGGCCAAGGCGGTCGGTGCGCGGGTGGCGGTGACGGCCGGTACGAAGGAGAAGCTCGAGCGGTGCGCCGAGCTGGGCGCCGACATCCTGGTCAACTACCGCGAGCAGGACTTCGTCGAGGAGGTCAGGAAGGCGACGGACGGCGCCGGGGCCGATGTCATCCTCGACAACATGGGCGCCAAGTACCTGGAACGCAACGTCAGGGCCCTGGCCGTCAACGGCCGGCTCGCGATCATCGGCATGCAGGGCGGTGTGAAGGGCGAGCTGAACATCGGCGCCCTGCTGGCCAAGCGCGCCACCATCAGCGCGACGTCCCTGCGTGCCCGGCCCCTGGAGGAGAAGGCGGCCATCGTCGCCGCCGTCCGCGAGCACGTCTGGCCGCTGTTCACCGGCGGCCACCTGCGCCCGGTCGTCGACCGCGAAGTCCCGATGCCGGACGCTGCCGCGGCCCACCGCGTGGTGGAGGAGAGCGGCCACGTCGGCAAGGTCCTCCTGATCGCCCCCAACTCCGCCTGACCCCCGCGCCGGGCCCGCGTCACCCGCCCCGACCGGGATGCGGCCGCGGGCTCGGCCCAGCCCACGAAGAGGCAGGGCCCGCCCCCGGGCTCACTGCGACCCACCGGGGTCCGCAGCCCGGTGCGGTCCTCCCCCGGCGCCGACACCACCACCTGCCGGGCAGTGCTGCCCCCCCCCGCCCGCGGCAGCAACACCGCGCCGGCGGGAGGCGGCTCATGGCAGGCGCCAGTCCCACCGCGCCTGGCAAACCCCTCGACCTCCCTCGGCGGCAGACGGCCCGCGGCGGCGGCCCGGCGCACAGTGAGGGCCCGCCCTGCCCGGCGATGGCCTGCCTCACTGTCTTCGGTGAGGCGCCCGACCCGCCTCGGCGGCAGACGGCCGGTGGCGGCAGCCCGGCAGACGCCCTGCGGCGGCGCCCCAGCGCGCCGCGAAGCGCCGCCCTGCCCGGCGAGCCCTCACCGTCTTCGCTGAAGCGCTCGACCGCCTCGGCGGCAGACGGCCGGTGGCGGCAGCCCGGCAGACGCCCTGCGGCGGCGCCCCAGCGCGCCGCGAAGCGCCGCCCTGCCCGGCGAGCCCTCCCCGTCTTCGCTGAAGCGCTCGACCGCCTCGGCGGCAGACGGCCGGCGTCGGCAGCCCGGCAGACGCCCTGCGGCGGCGCCCCAGCGCGCCGCGAAGCGCCGCCCTGCCCGGCGAGCCCTCACCGTCTTCGCTGAAGCGCTCGACCGCCTCGGCGGCAGACGGCCGGTGGCGGCAGCCCGGCAGACGGGCCCGCCGTGGCAGCCCAGCGCACCGCGAAGCGCCCGACCCGCCCCGGAGGCGGATGGCGCACGGCGGCAGCCTCACCCGCCAAGCCACCGCCACCGCCGCCACCACCGCAAACGCCTACCCCCGCCCCTACACCCGCCGCAGCCGCAGCGCGAAGAAGGCCAGGCCCAGGCCCAGGCCGATCAGGAGCAGGCCGCTGCCCAGGGGCAGGATGCGCAGGACCTGGCCGACGGGGCGCTCGGCTGTCGCCGCCTCTCGGACGGGGTGCTCCGCCGGGGCGGAGGGCTCGGGGGCGATGTCCCGAGGCTCCTCGGGGACCGCCGTGGCGTCCGCGACGCCCGGTGTCTCCCCGGTGTCCTCCGGCCGTCCCGGCCGCACCCGGCCCTCCCCGGCCCGGCTCCCGGCCCGCGAGGGCTCACCGGCGGCGGAGGGAGCCGCCACCGCGGACGGGGTCGGCGAAGCCGCCCGGGCCGACGGGGCCGCCCGGGGCGAGGAAGCGGACCGGGACGACGGCGCCGACCCGGGGGGCGGGGTGGACCGGGGAGACCGGTGGGACGTCGGGCGCCCATGGGCCGACCGGGTGGGCCTGGGCGTCCGGTCAGCGGTGGGGCCCGGCCCCGTGTCCTCGTCCGCTGTTCCCTCCTCGTCGTAGGCGAGGACAGCCCCGTGGGACGGGACGGATCCGTAGGGTGAGACGACCGCGCCGGCCCCCAGGGCGAGCACCAGTCCCGCCGCCCGCAGTGCGCGTAGCCATGGAGTCACGTGGGTGACCCCCTCCCGCCGCGTGCCCGGTGGGGCAGATACGGCAAGTTCGGTCATATCGAGGCAACCAGCCTCACACCGCCCCGGGCTCCCGGCACTCCGGGTTCGGCCGACGGGCGGAATCGCTGCACAATCCGGTTATGTCGATACGTCACGGGCTGCTGGCCCTCCTGGCGGCCGGCCCCCGCTACGGCTCCCGCCTGCGCACCGACTTCGAGACCCGCACCGGCGGCACCTGGCCGCTGAACATCGGGCAGGTCTACACGACGCTCGGCCGCCTGGAACGGGACGGCATGGTCGCCCAGGACGCCGTCGACGCCGCCGGACGGACGCTGTACGCGCTCACCGAGGCCGGCCGGGCCGAGCTGCGCGCCTGGTACGACCGCCCCGTCGAACGGGCCGATCCGCCGCGCGACGAGCTGGCGATCAAGCTGGTGATGGCGCTCGGCGCGGACGGAGTCGACGTACGGGAGGTCGTCGAGGCACAGCGGCGGCACGTGGCGGCGGCCCTGCACGACCATGTGCGGCAGCGTGCCGAGGCCCTGGCCCGCGCGCCGGAGCACCCCGAGGAGATGGCCCGCCTCCTCGTCCTGGAGCAGCTCGTCTTCCAGGCAGAGGCCGAGGTCCGCTGGCTGGACCACTGCGAGGCCCGACTGCTCCGTTTCACCCGGGAGGACGAACCGCCCCGCCGGGAGCAACCCGAAGCCTGACCGATTCGTCTCCTCCGGCGTGGTGGATCAACCTCCCTGGGGGGCACCACGGAGGTGAGATGCAGGCGTGCGAGAGAATGGCGGCATGGAGATGCCGAGGAACGAACGGTCGCCGGAGAACCCGCAGATCCTGGTCGTGGGCCAGGACGGCATGGCGCTCGGTGGCGGCAGCGCAGACGAGGACTCCCGCGAGACCCCGGTCACGGAACAGGTGGAGCAGCCCGCGAAGGTCATGCGGATCGGCAGCATGATCAAGCAGCTGCTGGAGGAGGTGCGCGCGGCTCCCCTGGACGAGGCCAGCCGGGCGCGGCTCAAAGACATCCACGCCAGCTCGGTGAAGGAGCTGGAGGACGGTCTGGCGCCCGAGCTGGTCGAAGAGCTGGAGCGGCTCTCCCTGCCCTTCACGGACGAGGCGACCCCCAGCGACTCCGAGCTGCGCATCGCGCAGGCCCAGCTGGTCGGGTGGCTGGAGGGGCTCTTCCACGGGATCCAGACGACGCTGTTCGCCCAGCAGATGGCGGCCCGCGCCCAGCTGGAGCAGATGCGCCGCGCCCTCCCGCCGGGAGTCGGCGACGGCCTCGACGAGCAGCACCCGGGCCCCCGGACGGGCGGCCCCTACCTGTAGACGTCCGCAGGCCGCACAGACCGAGGGGCCCGGCAGCCGAAGCTGCCGGGCCCCTGTGCGTTCCGGCTTACGTCAGGAGGGCGGGTTGCCCGTCGAGACGCTGAGCTCGATCTCGGGCATGTCCTCCGGGTCGACGTCGGTGTCGGCGGACGGGAACTGGTTCATGACCGTGCCGTCGCCGTAGGTGTTCTCGTCGACCTTCTTCTCGTTCAGCTCCCAGCCGGCCGCCTGGAGACAGGCCTTGACCGACTTGATGTTCTTGAACTTGAAGTCCGGGATCTGGATCTTGTCGGGGTCGTTGTACGACTCCTGCGGCTCCGTGCACTCCTCGGTGTCGATCGTCTTCGTGGTGTCCGGCCCGCGGTAGCCGGGCTTCTTCTCCGCCGAGGCCGACGCACTCGCGCCGCTGCCGCCGCCCTTGTCGTCCTCGCCGCCGCCGTTCAGCAGCAGCGCCGTGACGAGGCCGCCGACGGCGACGACCGACACGATGACCGAGCCGATGATCACCGGCTTGTTGTTCCTGCCGCCGGAGGAGGCCCCCGCGGTCTGGGGCGTCAGGTTGTACGGCGGCGGCGTCGACGGGCCGTGCTGCGGGGAGTACGCCGCGGGGGACGGCGTCTGGTAGCCGCCCTGCTGCGGATAGCCGTAGGCCGGGGCCGGCCCCGCCGGGGCGGGCGTGCCGTACGGGTTCGGCGGCGGGGTCGGCTGGTACGGCGTCTGGACCGAGCCCGAGGGCGTGGGGGCCGCCTGATCGACCGGCGGGAACACGGCCGAGCCGACGCCCGCGCCGCTCGGGGCCTGGGTGCCCGGCACGATGCTCGGCGGCGCGGCGTTGAAGGACGCCGCCACGCGCAGGCATTCGTCGCGCATGGCCTCGGCGCTGGGGAAACGCTCGTTCGGGTTC
This sequence comes from Streptomyces tuirus, assembly GCF_014701095.1. Taxonomy (NCBI): domain Bacteria; kingdom Bacillati; phylum Actinomycetota; class Actinomycetes; order Kitasatosporales; family Streptomycetaceae; genus Streptomyces; species Streptomyces tuirus. The sequence continues at coordinate 3,868,391 of NZ_AP023439.1, forward strand.
TTCTTCAGCGCACGGGCGATCAGCGCGTCCACGGCCGGGGGCAGCGAGCGGTTGATCGAGGACGGAACCGGCGGCTCCTCCTGCACGTGCGCGTACGCGATGGCCAGCGGCGAGTCCGCCTCGAACGGCAGCCGCCCGGTGACCAGTTGGAACAGCATGATGCCGACCGAGTACAGGTCGGAGCGGGCGTCCACACCGCGGCCGAGGGCCTGCTCCGGCGAGAGGTACTGCGGGGTGCCGACGACCATGCCGGTCTGCGTCATCGACGTCACGCCGGACTGCATGGCGCGGGCGATGCCGAAGTCCATGACCTTGACCACGGCGCGCTTGGTCATCATCACGTTGCCCGGCTTGATGTCGCGGTGGACCAGGCCCATCTCGTGACTGATCTCCAGCGCGGCCAGCACGTCCGCCGTGATCTTCAGCGCCTTGTCCGCGGGCATCGCGCCCTGCTGCCGCACGTCCTCGTCGAGAACCGAGCCGAGCGGGCGGCCCTCGACGTACTCCATGACGATGTACGGCGTCGTCATGCCGTCGAGGGTGTCCTCGCCGGTGTCGAAGACCGACACGATGTTGGTGTGCGTGAGCTTGGCCACGGACTGGGCCTCGCGGCGGAACCGCTCGCGGAAGGCCTGTTCCCGTCCGAGATCCGTGTGCAGTGTCTTGATGGCGACCTGCCGGTCGAGCACGCTGTCGTACGCGAGGTGCACCGAGGCCATGCCGCCCTGGCCGAGCAGGTCGCGCAGCTGATAGCGGCCATTGGCGAGCGCCCGCCCCGTGTACTGGCCCTGTGCGCCGTCCTGGCTCATGTTCCCCGTCCCCCGTAGCCCCTGCAGGCGCCGCCGACTGTCGCTGATCCGTCGTTGATCCAAACCGCCATTCCCGGCCAAGTCTGCCCCAGGGCACCGACACGTCAAGCTCGGTGCCCGTTCCGTGACCGTACGCGAAAGAAGCGTCGCGTAAGCGTTACAGGGGGCGTACGGCCGGCACACGGAATTTGCACGACAGTAAGGAGTGAAGGTTTCATGGCCGGTCCGTCTCGTGCCCATCCCGGCACCCCTTCTCGGACCGGAGGCTTGCGCGGAGGCTGTAGCGTGGCCGACGGAGACCGTAACAACACCGCGCGCACCGCGGGCAGAAACGACGGCGAGGACTGATGGCACAGCAGCAGGCCGCTCAGGGCCCGTCCGACCCCGAGGCGTCTGGCGGCGGCATGTCGGACGCGCCTGAGCTCTGGGGTAACGGCGGGTTGGTCGGGGACGGCCGGTACCGGCTGACCCGCAGACTCGGCCGGGGCGGCATGGCCGAGGTGTTCGCAGCCGAGGACGTCCGTCTCGGACGCACCGTCGCGGTCAAGCTGCTCCGCTCCGACCTCGCCGAGGACCCGGTGTCCAAGGCGCGCTTCACGCGCGAGGCCCAGTCGGTGGCCGGTCTCAACCACCACGCGATCGTCGCCGTGTACGACTCCGGCGAGGACTTCGTCGGCGGCCAGTCCGTGCCGTACATCGTCATGGAGATCGTCGAGGGCCGCACCATCCGCGACCTGCTGCTGAACGCGGAGGCCCCCGGCCCCGAGCAGGCGCTGATCATCGTCTCGGGCGTCCTGGAGGCGCTGGCCTACTCGCACCAGCACGGCATCGTGCACCGCGACATCAAGCCCGCCAACGTCATCATCACGCACAACGGCGCCGTGAAGGTGATGGACTTCGGCATCGCCCGCGCCCTGCACGGCGCGTCCACCACGATGACGCAGACCGGCATGGTCATGGGCACCCCGCAGTACCTCTCCCCCGAGCAGGCGCTCGGCAAGGCCGTCGACCACCGCTCCGACCTGTACGCGACGGGCTGCCTGCTCTACGAACTCCTCGCGCTGCGCCCGCCGTTCACCGGCGAGACCCCGCTGTCGGTGGTCTACCAGCACGTCCAGGACATCCCGACGCCCCCGTCCGAGGCGTCCGACGCCTGCCCGCCGGAGCTGGACGGCCTGGTCATGCGCTCCCTCGCCAAGGAGCCCGACGACCGCTTCCAGACGGCCGAGGAGATGCGCGGGCTGGTCCAGTACGCGCTCCAGATGCTCTACGACCAGGGCGGCCACACCGGCACCTGGAACACCGGCCCGGTCGCCATGCACGACGGCCGGCACACCCCGTCGGGCGGCTTCGCCGGCACGGCCGTGATGGGCCACCCCGGGGACGCCTCCGGCACCACGCAGATCCCCTCGCCGATCCTGCCCGGCGGCTACGGCAACGGGGACGACGGCGGCTTCGAGGGCCACGGCAACAAGGGCAGCGGCCGCGGCAAGCTGTGGATCCTGGCCGTGCTCGCGGTGATCGCCGTCGCCGCGGGCGTCGCGCTGGCCCTGCAGAACACCGGCGGCGGCAAGGACGACCCGAGCAAGAAGCAGTCGCCGACCACCTCGCAGACGACCGAGGACAAGACGCCCAGCGAGACGCCGAGCGACGACGACACCGGCCGGCCGACCGACACCTCCACGGACGACGGCTCCGGGACCGGCTCGGGCAACGGCAACTGGACGCCGTCCTACACGCCCTCCTACACCCCGTCGCAGAGCGCTCCGGAGACGCCCACCGGCGAGCCGACGGGCGAGCCGACCACGGCGGAGCCGACCGGCGAGCCGACGGAGGAGCCGCCCACGGACCCGGGCACGCCGACCGGCGACACGGGCGGTGCCGACGGCGGCACCACGGAAGGTGTCGTCGGAGGCGCGGGCGGCGCCGAAGACTGACCCTGCGGCTCGACCTCGCAGCTCACTGGCATGATCCACGCGCGCGTGGGGCCCGGAAACGGGACCCGCGCGCGCGTGCCGTTCGGGGCGCGCCGAAAAGTGGACTCTTCCCGTGACCTGGGTCACCGGGTTAACGTGCGGTTGCTCCGGCCTCCTGCAAGGCTGTGACCTGGGACCCTTCACCGCCTTCCCGATTTACTTGGATATCCAAGCAAAATCGCAGGTCAGAGGGGGTTTCACAGAAATGTGGCGCACTGGGTAACGTGCTTTCTGCAGGGCGCTCGCCGGGGCACCTGTCACGCCTGTTCCCGGCCGAGTGGCACCCACCCCGTGTCCCGTGGGCCGAGAACAGGTGAGCCGCACTGGCCTACCGGCAACCCCGGGGGCCGGACCGACGGAGGAGCACACGTGACCGTGGAGAGCACTGCCGCGCGCACACCGCGACGCAGCGCCGGAAGCAAGGCCGGCACCACCGGCACCAAGCGCACCCGCACGACCGCCAAGAAGGACGCCGGCGCCGAGCCCCAGCTCGTGCAGCTGCTGACGCCCGAGGGCAAGCGCGTCAAGAACGCCGAGTACGACAAGTACGTCGCCGGCATCACCCCGGAAGAGCTCCGCGGTCTCTACCGCGACATGGTGCTCACCCGTCGCTTCGACGCCGAGGCCACCTCCCTGCAGCGCCAGGGCGAGCTGGGCCTGTGGGCGTCGCTGCTCGGCCAGGAGGCCGCCCAGATCGGGTCCGGCCGGGCCACCCGGGAGGACGACTACGTCTTCCCGACCTACCGCGAGCACGGCGTGGCCTGGTGCCGCGGCGTCGACCCGGCGAACCTGCTCGGGATGTTCCGCGGGGTGAACAACGGCGGCTGGGACCCCAACAGCAACAACTTCCAGCTGTACACGATCGTCATCGGCTCCCAGACGCTGCACGCCACCGGCTACGCGATGGGCGTCGCCAAGGACGGCGCCGACAGCGCGGTGATCGCGTACTTCGGCGACGGCGCCTCCAGCCAGGGCGACGTGGCCGAGTCCTTCACCTTCTCCGCGGTCTACAACGCCCCGGTCGTGTTCTTCTGCCAGAACAACCAGTGGGCCATCTCCGAGCCGACCGAGAAGCAGTCCCGCGTGCCGATCTACCAGCGCGCCCAGGGCTTCGGCTTCCCGGGCGTCCGGGTGGACGGCAACGACGTGCTCGGCGTCCTCGCGGTCACCCGGTGGGCCCTGGAGCGGGCCCGCGGCGGTGAGGGCCCGACCCTCGTCGAGGCGTTCACCTACCGCATGGGCGCCCACACCACCTCCGACGACCCGACCCGCTACCGGGGCGACGAGGAGCGCCAGGCATGGGAGGCCAAGGACCCGATCCTGCGCCTGCGCCGGTACCTGGAGGCCTCAAACCACGCGGACGAGGGATTCTTCCAGGAACTGGAGGCCGAGTCCGAGGCGTTGGGCAAACGAGTGCGCGAGGCGGTCCGTGCCATGCCGGACCCGGACCGTTTCGCGATCTTCGAGAACGCCTACGCCGACGGGCACGCGCTCGTCGACGAGGAGCGCGCCCAGTTCGCCGCGTACCAGGCGTCGTTCGCCGATGAGGGGGGTAACTGAGATGGCCGAGAAGATGGCACTGGCCAAGGCGATCAACGAGTCGCTGCGCCGCGCCCTGGAGTCCGACCCCAAGGTCCTGATCATGGGCGAGGACGTCGGCAAGCTCGGCGGCGTCTTCCGGGTGACGGACGGCCTGCAGAAGGACTTCGGCGAGAGCCGCGTCATCGACACCCCGCTCGCCGAGTCGGGCATCGTCGGCACGGCGATCGGCCTGGCCCTGCGCGGCTACCGCCCGGTGGTGGAGATCCAGTTCGACGGCTTCGTCTTCCCGGCGTACGACCAGATCGTCACGCAGCTCGCGAAGATGCACGCCCGCTCGCTGGGCAAGGTCAAGCTCCCGGTCGTCGTGCGCATCCCCTACGGCGGCGGCATCGGCGCGGTCGAGCACCACTCGGAGTCCCCCGAGTCGCTCTTCGCGCACGTGGCGGGCCTGAAGGTGGTCAGCCCGTCGAACGCGTCGGACGCGTACTGGATGATGCAGCAGGCCATCCAGAGCGACGACCCGGTGATCTTCTTCGAGCCCAAGCGCCGCTACTGGGACAAGGGCGAGGTCAACGCGGAGGCGATCCCGGGCCCGCTGCACAAGGCCCAGGTGGTCCGCGAGGGCACCGACCTGACCCTGGCCGCCTACGGCCCGATGGTGAAGCTCTGCCGGGAGGTGGCCGACGTGGCCGCCGAGGAGGGCAAGAACCTGGAGGTCCTGGACCTGCGCTCGGTCTCCCCGATCGACTTCGACTCGATCCAGGCCTCGGTGGAGAAGACGCGCCGCCTGGTCGTCGTCCACGAGGCCCCGGTGTTCTTCGGGTCGGGCGCGGAGATCGCCGCGCGGATCACGGAGCGCAGCTTCTACCACCTGGAGGCCCCGGTGCTCCGGGTCGGCGGCTACCACGCGCCGTACCCGCCGGCCCGCCTGGAGGAGGAGTACCTGCCGAACCTGGACCGGGTACTGGACGCCGTCGACCGCTCGCTGGCGTACTGAGGAGAGGGTCGTGACGACGATGACGGAAGCGTCCGTGCGCGAGTTCAAGATGCCCGACGTGGGCGAGGGACTCACCGAGGCCGAGATCCTCAAGTGGTACGTCAAGCCCGGTGACACGGTCACCGACGGCCAGGTGGTCTGCGAGGTCGAGACGGCGAAGGCGGCAGTCGAGCTGCCCATCCCGTACGACGGCGTGGTCCGGGACCTGCACTTCCCCGAGGGCACCACGGTCGACGTGGGCACGGCGATCATCGCGGTGGACGTGGGCGGCGGCAGCGCCGCACCCGCGCCCGCCGCCGAGCAGCCCGCCGCCGCCCAGCCCGCGGCGGCCGCACAGGCCGCACCCGCCGAGGAGCCGAAGGCCGCGGGCTCCGGCCGCCAGCCGGTCCTGGTGGGCTACGGGGTGGCGGCCTCGTCCACCCGCCGCCGCCCCCGCAAGGGCCCGGAGGTCCCGGTCCAGCAGGCCTCGACGGCGATCCAGACCGAGCTGAACGGCCACGCACCGGCGGCCCAGGAGCCGGCCCCCGCCGCGGCTCGGACCGCCCCGGCCGGCCCGGACCGTCCGCTGGCCAAGCCCCCCGTCCGCAAGCTGGCCAAGGACCTGGGCGTCGACCTGACGACGGTCGTCCCGACCGGCCCGGACGGCATCATCACCCGCGAGGACGTGCACGCGGCGGTCGCCGCCGCCGTCCCGGCGGCCCCCGAGCCGTCGGTCGCGTCCGCCCCGGCCCCGGCCGCGGCCCCGGCGTCGTACGACACCGCGCGCGAGACCCGCATCCCGGTCAAGGGTGTCCGCAAGGCGACGGCGGCGGCGATGGTCGGCTCGGCGTTCACCGCGCCGCATGTCACCGAGTTCGTGACGGTCGACGTCACGCGCACGATGAAACTGGTCGAGGAGCTGAAGGCGGACAAGGAGTTCGCGGGCCTGCGGGTGAACCCGCTGCTGCTGATCGCCAAGGCGCTGCTCGTCGCGATCCGCCGCAACCCGGACGTCAACGCGTCCTGGGACGAGGCAGCCCAGGAGATCGTGGTCAAGCACTACGTGAACCTGGGCATCGCGGCCGCGACCCCGCGCGGTCTGATCGTGCCGAACATCAAGGACGCGCACGCCAAGACGCTGCCGCAGCTGGCCGAGTCGCTGGGCGAGCTGGTGTCGACGGCCCGGGACGGCAAGACGTCCCCGGCGGCGATGCAGGGCGGCACGGTGACGATCACCAATGTCGGCGTCTTCGGTGTCGACACGGGCACGCCGATCCTCAACCCCGGCGAGTCCGCGATCCTCGCGGTCGGCGCGATCAAGCCGCAGCCCTGGGTCCACAAGGGCAAGGTGAGGCCCCGTCAGGTCACCACCCTGGCGCTGTCGTTCGACCACCGCCTGGTCGACGGCGAGCTGGGCTCGAAGGTGCTGGCCGACGTGGCGGCGATCCTGGAGCAGCCGAAGCGCCTGATCACCTGGGCGTGAGCGCTGGATGACCGTCGCACGGCCCGCTGTATGACGAAGGGGCTCCACCGCACACCGCGGTGGAGCCCCTTCGTCGTGCCGGTGTCGTCCTACTTGCTGAAGCCGTAGTTGAGCAGCTTCGTGGCGTCCGACTTGCGGGCGTCCAGGCCGGTCGAGGCGAGGACCGTGCCGATGACCGTCTTGCCGCTGCGGGTGGCGGCGAAGACCAGGCAGTACTTGGCCTCCGGGCCGGAGCCGGTCTTCACGCCGATCGCGCCGCTGTAGCTGCCGAGCAGCGGGTTGGTGTTCTGCCACGGTGCCATCGTCCGCGTGCCGCCGGACTTGGTGGTCGTCTTCGCCGTGTACTTCTTCGTCTTGACGACCGTGCGGAACGAGGAGTTCTTCATCGCGGCGCTGGCGAGCTTCGTCAGGTCGCGCGGAGTGGAGTAGTTGGCGCCGTGGCCGATGCCGTCGAACGAGTCGAAGTGGGTGTTCTTCAGACCCAGGCTCTTGGCGGTGGTGTTCATCTTGCCGATGAACGACTTCACGCGCGCCGAACGCGTCGAGCCCGAGCCGAACTTGTCGGCGAGCGCGTACGCGGCGTCGCAGCCGGACGGCAGCATCAGCCCGTACAGCAGCTGGCGGACGGTGACCTTGTCGCCGACGATCAGCTTCGCGTTGGACGCGTAGTTGTTGTCGACGATGTAGTCGCTGTACGCCTTCTGGATCGTGACCTTGCTGTCCATGTTCAGGTTCGACTGCTTCAGCACCACCAGGGCGGTCATGATCTTGGTGGTCGAACCGGTCGAGCGGCGGGTGTCGGCCGCCTTGGTGTAGAGCGACGTGCCGGTCGCGTTGTTCATCACATAGCCGCCCTTGGCGGCGATGGAGGGCGCCGAGGCGGCCTGCGCCGGCGCGACGGTGAGGGCACCGGTCGCGAGCATGGCGCCGGTGGTGACGGCGACGGCCGCGGCTCTGCGGAGACGAGTGCCCTTAATGCCGGTTATCAAGTGAAGTACCCCGATTACGTCGAATGCCCCAACGGTGCGGCCGAGTTGAGGACGAGGGGAAAGGGGCCGCACGTGTCTGACTTGTAACTAGCACACGTGGTTGTGCTGTTGCCGAGCCGGACCCCTGCTTTGCCACAGATGTGTGACATGCAAGTCCGCATACTGGACGTATCTCTCCATGCGTACTTGTTGTATCTATGCTGTCCGCATGACCTTGGCCGTGAAGCAACCGCCCGCCGCCGACCGTGTCTACGCCCATGTCAAACAGGGCGTCCTCGAGCGCCACTACGAGGGCGGGACCCTCCTCACCGAGGGCGAGCTCGCCGAAGCCGTGGGAGTCTCCCGCACACCCGTCCGTGAGGCTCTGCTCCGGCTGGAGGTCGAGGGCCTGATCCGGCTCTACCCGAAGAAGGGCGCCCTCGTCCTGCCCGTCTCCGCGCAGGAGATCGCCGACGTCGTCGAGACCCGGCTGCTCGTCGAGGAGCACGCGGCGCGCAAGGCCGTACCCGCGCCCGCCGGGCTCATCGAGCGCCTGGAGGAGCTGCTGGCCCGGCAGAAGAAGCAGGCCGCCGCCGGGGACCTCGCCGGGGCCGCCGTCACCGACCGCTGCTTCCACGCCGAGATCGTCCGCAGCGGCGGCAACGAGATCCTCTCCCGCCTCTACGACCAGCTGCGCGACCGCCAGTTGCGGATGGGTGTCGCCGTCATGCACTCCCACCCGGACCGCATCGCCAAGACCCTGGCCGAGCACGAGGAGATCCTCGAAGCGCTGCGCTCCGGCGACGCGGAGACGGCCGTCGGTCTCGTCCACCGGCACATCGGCTGGTTCTCGCACCTGGCCCGGGGAGAGGTCCGATGAGCGCCGTCGCGATACCCGGCGACCCGCCCGGCGGCCGCCGCGCCCTGGCCGTCTGGGGCACGGGCGTCTCGGTCTACTTCGTCGCGGTCGTCTTCCGCACGTCCCTGGGCGTGGCCGGCCTCGACGCCGCCGACCGCTTCCATGTGAACGCCTCCGCCCTCTCCACCTTCTCCATCCTCCAGCTGCTGGTCTACGCCGGCATGCAGATCCCCGTCGGCCTGCTGGTCGACCGGCTCGGCACCAAGAAGGTGCTGGCGCTCGGCGCGGTCCTGTTCACGGCCGGGCAGCTGGGCTTCGCCTTCTCCCCCTCCTACGGCATGGCGCTCGCCTCCCGGGCGCTGCTCGGCTGCGGTGACGCGCTGACGTTCATCAGCGTGCTGCGCCTCGGCAGCCGCTGGTTCCCGGCCCGCCGCGGGCCGCTGGTCGCCCAGTTCGCGGGGCTGATCGGCATGGCGGGCAACCTGGTCTCCACGCTCGTCCTGGCCCGGCTGCTGCACGGCATCGGCTGGACGGCGGCGTTCGCCGGCAGCGCGGCGGCCGGTGCCGTGGTGCTCGTCCTGGTGCTGCTGTTCCTCAAGGACCACCCCGAGGGCCACGAGCCCGAGCCCCTCCCGCACCAGGGCGCGGCCTACGTGCGACGGCAGATCGCCGCCTCCTGGCGGGAGCCCGGGACACGGCTCGGACTCTGGGTGCACTTCACCACCCAGTTCCCGGCGATGGTGTTCCTGCTGCTGTGGGGCCTGCCGTTCCTCGTCGAGGCACAGGGGCTGTCCCGGGCGGCGGCCGGTGAACTCCTCACCCTCGTCGTCCTGTCGAACATGGTGGTCGGCCTGGTCTACGGCCAGATCGTGGCCCGGCACCAGGGCGCGCGGCTGCCGCTCGCGCTCGGCACGGTCGGCACGACGGCGGCCCTGTGGGCGGCGACGCTCGCCTGCCCGGGCCCGCACGCCCCGATGTGGCTGCTGGTCGTGCTGTGCACGGTGCTCGGGGCCTGCGGACCCGCGTCGATGATCGGCTTCGACTTCGCCCGCCCGGCCAACCCGCCCGAGCGGCAGGGCACCGCCTCCGGCATCACCAACATGGGCGGCTTCATCGCCTCCATGACCACGCTGTTCGCGATCGGCGTGCTTCTGGACGCCACCGGCGACGACTACTCCCTGGCCTTCTCGGTGGTGTTCGTCCTCCAGGCGGTCGGCGTCTCCCAGATCCTGCGGCTGCGCAGGCAGGCGGCACGGCGGGAACGGGAACGGCTGGTGGCCAGCCGGGTGGAGACGGTGCACGTGCCCGCGTGACGTCCGTCAGGCGGCCGGTACGAGGGTGAGGTACGCGAGGCCGAGGACGCCGCGGTAGGCGAGCCACCGGGCGCGGTGCCGGTCGACGCGCTGCCGTGTCTCCTCGGCCCGGGGGTGACGGGGGTTCTCGGCGAGCCACACCTCGGTGTCCGCGAGGTACCCCGACTCGAACGCCTCCCACTCGTCGAGGCTCGCGGTCTCCGTCCACTCCGGCCGGAACCCTGCCTCGATCGCCAGGTCGATGAGCGTCGCGAGGTCGGGGTGGTCGGTGACGGACGCGTCCGGCCACATGCGGGACAGTTCGCCGGGGGTCGGGGTGCGCTGCCAGAAGCCCTCGCCCAGCAGGACGCGGCCGTGATCGGTGACCAGGCGGCGGAGTTCCGCGAGCGCCTCGGGGAGCCGGTCGCCGAGGGCCTGGCTCGACCCCACGCACAGCACGAGGTCGGCGGGGCCGCGGGTGGTTGCGGTGGCGGACTCCTCCAGGAAGCGGGCCCGGGAGGCAAGTCCGCGGTCGGCGGCGGCCTTGCGTCCCCGGGCCAGGTCGTCGGTGTCCAGGTCGATGCCTGTGCCGGTCGCCTCCGGCGCGGTGGCCAGGACACGGAGCATCAGTTCGCCCGAGCCGCAGCCGATGTCCAGGACGGTGGTGGGGTGGTGGCGGATGAGGCGTTGGACCAGGGCGTCCGCGCGGGTCTCGGAGAGCGGGCCGTGGAAGGTGAGGCGGGTGCGGTGGGGTGGGGTGGTCATGCCAGGACGGTATGGGTCGGGGCGGAGCGGCGGCATGGGGTTTTCAAGCCCTGGGGGTTGGTGCTGGGGGGCGGGTGGGTCCGTGACCCGGCCGTCCAGGGGTGCCGCTGCGTCGGTGCTGGGGCCGGGTGGGTCCGCAGCCCGGCGTAGCGGGGTGCCGCTCTCCTTGGGACGGGCGCCGCCCTTAGCGGCACGCATGCCCGCAGCGGGGGCGGTCGGCTCTACTGCGTCACTCTGAAGTGGTTCAGGATCGCCGCCGTCAGTTCCGGGTCGCCCTCCGTCTTCAGTCGGTCGGACACCGACTCCGGGGTCACGCGGCCGCAGGCCAGGCGGACGTATGTCTCCCAGTCGAGCGTGAGGGTCGCGGCGGGACCGAGGGCCGGAGCCGTCTCCAGCGTGCCGCGGCCCTGGATGTCGACGCGGATCGTGCGCAGAAACTCCACGGGCCCGTGCACGTCGATGACGATCGCAGAGCTGCGCGGCGCCTGCGCGTCCTCGGCGATCACGCGGGGAAGTTCGCCGAGCAGCACGTCACGGGCGATCAGCGCGCCGGGGGAGTCGAGGTTGCCGGGCCGGCCGAGGGCCGTGCGCAGGTCCTGTTCGTGCACCCACACGTCGAACGCGTGCCGCCGCATCGCCTCTTCCAGGGTGAGCTCGCTGCCGAGCGGCCCGCGCACCTTGGTGCCCGGGTCGCGCGACTCGTTGCGCAGCTGCCGGTTGCGGCGGATGATCACGTACTCGAGCTCGGAGGTCATCTCCGGCGCCGTGTGGTGGCGGCGGACGTCGACCTGCATCTCCATGTAGCGCTGGTGCTCGTTGGTGACGTGGAACAGGTCGCGCGGGAGGCTGTGGATGGGCCGCGGGTCGCCGAGCATCTCGCAGTCCAGGCCGATGACATGGGAGACCACGTCCCGCACCGACCACCCCGGGCACGGCGTCCGCCGGTTCCACTCGGCCTCCGGGAGCGGCTGGAGCAGCTCGGATATCGCTTCGATGGAGTGGGTCCAGGCGTCGGCGTAGGGCTGGAGGGTGGAATGCAGACTCACGGAACGGGACCCCTCGGCGGTTCGTTGCACGGGCAGGTGGTGGCGGCGTTGCCAGTGGGAGGTGGCGGCTGTCGGCGGGCGTCTTGCGAGCTAAGTTACGCTGCTGTGAGGCACCCCGGCAGTGCTTTCGTGTGACGATCGTAGGCCCGAGTGGACGGCTCGAATGCCAGGACGGTGGTAGTGTGCGCGCCTCTGTGATCCAGATCGCCGTAAACGAGGACGAATCGGTCGAAGCGCGCCGCCGACGCGTATCGGCGCTGGTCCGGGAGCAGGCCGGGGCCGACCTGGTCGTCCTGCCGGAGCTGTGGACCACGGGTGCCTTCGCCTACGAGGAGTTCGGGCGCGAGGCCGAGCCGCTCGAAGGACCGACGTTCGAGGCGATGGCGAAGGCCGCGAGCGACGCGGGCGTGTGGCTGCACGCCGGTTCCATCCCGGAACGGGACCCCGACGGACCGCTCTACAACACCTCCCTCGTGTTCTCCCCCTCCGGCGATCTCGCCGCCCCTTACCGCAAGATCCACCGCTTCGGCTTCGACAAGGGCGAGGCCGTGCTGATGGGCGCGGGCGCGGAGCTGGTGACGGTGCGTCTGCCCGAGACGACCCTGGGCCTGTCCACCTGCTACGACCTCCGCTTCCCCGAGCTCTACCGCGGCCTGGTCGACGCCGGTGCCCAGACGCTCGTGGTGTCGGCGGGCTGGCCGGAGCGCCGCCGGTCCCACTGGACGCTGCTGGCCCAGGCACGGGCGGTCGAGAACCAGTCGTTCCTCCTCGCCTGCGCAACGGCCGGGACGCACGCCGGAGTTCCCCAGGCCGGTCACTCGATCGTGGTCGACCCGTGGGGCGAGGTGCTGGCGCAGGCCGGTGCCGGCGAGGAGGTCCTCACCGTGGAGTTCGACCCCGGGAAGGTCGCGGCGACGCGGGAGCAGTTCCCGGCGCTGAAGGACCGGATGCTCGGCCTCGAGCCGCCGCGCAGGCCCTGACCGGCGCTCTCAGTCCTCCCGTTCCTTCTCCGCCAGGTGGATCACACACACGGCCACGGCGATCAGCAGCGCCGGATCCGCGTCCTCGCGGACGACGTCCACACCGTAGGTGTCCCGTACGGTCAGCCACCGTCGGGAGATCACCGCCAGCAGCTCCCCGTCGTACTCGACGGCGAACTCCCGGTCGAGGATCTTGCCGCTGACGTCCAGCTCGTTGCCGTCGGCCAGGGACACCCGGTAGTGGTTGCGCAGCAGGGACAGCCGCTTGCGGCGGATCGTCGCCAGCGGTTCCCCGCTCCGCTGGAGCACCATGGTGTCGCGCAGGGCGAGCATCTTCTGGTGGATGTCGACGAGGACGCGCCCCTGGGTGTCCTTCAGCTCCCAGGTGTCCCGCAGCCGCAGGGCCTTGCCGTCGACGAGGAACACCTTGCTGCCGCGGTCGTCCTCGATCCAGTAGTCGTCACCGAAGCCGAGGAGCCGGTCGTACACGAGGAATCTCATGAGACCAGGGCTTCCCCACGACCGCCCCCGAAACGCCGCCGATAGGCCGACGGGCTGAGCCCCGTCGCCCGCTGCAGGCGCGCGCGCAGATTGGCGGCCGTCCCGAGCCCGCTCCGGGCCGCCACCACGTCCAGTCGCTCCTCGCCCCGCTCGATCAGCCGGCAGGCCAGCGCCACGCGCTCCCCGGTGAGCCACGCGAGCGGGGTCGTCCCGAGCTGGGCGCGGAAGCGGCGGTGCAGCGTGGCGGGGCTGACACGCGCGCGTGCGGCCAGCTCCGCCACCGTCAGCGGCTCGCCCAGCCGCTCCTGCGCCCACGCCAGCAGCGGAGCCAGCGACTCGTCCCGGACCTCCGGCACCGGCCGCTCCACGAACTGCCGCTGCCCGCCGTCCCGGTGCGCGGCGAACACCAGCCGACGTGAGACGTGATTGGCGATCTCCGCGCCGTGATCCCGTCGTACGACGTGCAGCCCCAGGTCCAGCGCGGAGGCGCTGCCGGACGCGGTCAGGATGTCGCCGTCGTCCACGAACAGCACGTCCGGCTCCAGCAGGACCTCCGGGAACCGCGCCCGGAAGGACTCCGCCCACATCCAGTGGCAGGCCGCCCGGCGTCCCTTCAGCAGCCCGGCCTCCGCGATCGTGAACGCGCCCGAGCAGAAGCCGACGAGCCGCGCACCACGCGCGTGTGCCCGGCGCACGAGGTCCAGGACGTGCGGCGCCCGGGGGGTGCCGGTGTCAGGCCGGTTCGGCACGATCAGGGTGTCCGCCTCCTCGGCGGCCTCAGGTCCGGCCACCCCGGTCAGGGTGAAGAAGCCGTCCCGCATCCGGGTGTGCGGTGCGACGGCGCACAGCCGGAAGTCGTACAGCTCCCGCCCCAGCTCGGGCCTGCGCAGCCCGAAGATCTCGATGGCGCAACTCATCTCGAAGGGGTTCGAGTTCTCGTCCACCAGCAGGACGACCCGGTGAGGACGGTGCGAGGATCCTTGCGGCATGTGCGATTCCTAGCACTCGCGGAGGATGTACGGTACCCCGCAAGATCCCCTCATGACCCAGGAACCCGTCTCCCTCGCCCACGCCCTGTCCTCCTTCTCCGAGCAGTGGAGCCCCCGAATCGTCACCGCCGTCAACGACTACGACGTCCGGGTGGCCAAGGCCGAGGGCGAACACGTCTGGCACGTCCACGACCACACCGACGAGTTCTTCCTCGTCCTCGACGGCGAACTGCACATCGCCCTGCGCGAACAGGCCGGCGAACGCACGGTCGTGCTGCCGAGGGGCAGCGTCTTCACGGTCTCCCGCGGCACCGAGCACAAGCCGTACGCGCCCGTCCCGACGTCAATCCTGCTCTTCGAACCCATCGGCACCCTCACGGTCGGCGACCGCCACGACGACATCCCGGCTCATGTGGACGCCACGACGGGACATGCGCTCACCTAGCGGTTATGCAAGTCCCTTACCTTCGGAGACTCTGGGTCACCAGAGCAGCCTGGAGGGGACTGCGGTTCGATCCGGCGACGCGACTTCGGATCATGGGGCAGCGGTGTGATTGGCTGGGGTCATGGCGAAACGCGCACGAGTCCGCGCCCCCGAGCTGACCGGCAAGGGCGGCTGGCTGAACACGGGCGGGCAGCCCTACACCCTCGCCGACCTGCGGGGACGCATCGTCGTCCTGGATTTCTGGACGTTCTGCTGTATCAACTGCCTGCACGTCCTGGACGAGTTGCGTGAGCTGGAGGAGAAGCACCGGGACACGGTCGTCGTCATCGGGGTGCACTCGCCGAAGTTCGTGCACGAGGCGGAGCATCAGGCCGTCGTCGACGCCGTGGAGCGGTACGGGGTGGAGCACCCGGTGCTGGACGACCCGGAGCTCGCGACGTGGAAGCAGTACGCCGTGCGGGCCTGGCCGACACTGGTCGTGATCGACCCCGAGGGGTACGTCGTCGCGCAGCACGCCGGTGAGGGGCATGTGCACGCCATCGAGCGGCTGGTCGGAGAGCTGGAGGCCGAGCACACGGCGAAGGGCACGCTGCGGCGGGGCGACGGGCCGTACGTGGCGCCCGAGCCGGAGCCCACGGTGCTGCGGTTCCCGGGCAAGGCCCTGTCGCTGCCGTCCGGGACCTTCCTGGTGAGCGACACCACGCGGCATCAGCTGGTCGAACTCGCCGAGGACGGCGAGAGCGTGGTGCGCCGGGTCGGGTCGGGGGAGCGCGGCTTCACGGACGGGACCGGTGATACCGCCGCCTTCAGCGAACCGCAGGGACTCGCCCTGCTGGACGACGGCTCCGTCGTCGTCGCCGACACCGTCAATCACGCCCTGCGGCGGCTGGACCTCGCCACCGGTGAGGTCACCACCCTCGCCGGCACGGGCCGGCAGTGGTGGCAGGGCTCGCCCACCTCGGGGCCGGCCCGCGAGGTCGACCTGTCCTCCCCCTGGGACGTCGCCTGGTGGCAGGGCAAGGTCTGGATCGCCATGGCCGGTGTCCACCAGCTGTGGGCGTACGACCCGCGGGACGGGACGGTCGCGGTCACGGCCGGGACGACCAACGAAGGGCTCGTCGACGGGCCGGCCGGCGAGGCCTGGTTCGCGCAGCCGTCCGGGCTGGCCGCCACGCCCGAGCGGCTCTGGCTCGCCGACTCGGAGACGTCCGCGCTCCGCTGGGTCGAGCCGGACGGTTCCGTGCACACCGCCGTCGGCACCGGCCTGTTCGACTTCGGTCACCGCGACGGGGCCGCCGGACAGGCCCTGCTCCAGCATCCGCTGGGCGTCACGGCCCTGCCGGACGGTTCGGTCGCGGTCAGCGACACCTACAACCACGCCCTGCGGCGCTACGACCCGGCGACCGGAGAGGTGACGACCCTCGCCACGGACCTGCGCGAGCCCAGCGACGCGGTGCTCGCCGGCGACGACATCGTGGTCGTCGAGTCGGCCCGCCACCGTCTGACGCGGCTGCGGCTGCCGGACGAGGCGGTGAAGGTCACCGAGGTCGCCCACCGCACCCGGCGGGAAGCGACCGAAGTCGCGCCCGGACGGCTCGAGTTGGACGTCATCTTCCAGGCCCCGGCAGGTCAGAAGCTGGACGCCCGGTACGGCCCCTCCACCCGTCTGCTCGTCTCCTCCACCCCGCCGGAGCTGCTGCGCGGGGGCGAGGGCGCGGGGACGGACCTGTCCCGCGCCCTCGAACTCGACCCTGCCGTACCGGAGGGTGTGCTGCATGTGTCCGCGATGGCCGCCTCCTGCGACGACGACCCGGACAACGCGTACCCGGCCTGCCATGTCCATCAGCAGGACTGGGGTGTGCCCGTCCGTCTCACCGATGCGGGGACGGACCGGCTTTCGCTGGTGCTGGCCGGGATGGACGCCTGAGAGCTCCGGACGTCACACCCCGTATCCGTCGCTGTAGCCGTCACGGCGGGGGTGGACCGCCGGGTCCTCGACGACACCGGGCGTCGTCGGGGGCACCACCACGCGCCGGCGCCTGGCGATGCTGCTGAACGTGGTGACGCCGATCAGTCCGACGATCATCAGGATGATGCCGACGAGGTCGAGATTGACCCCCTGCATGTCCCAGTCGGTCGCGAACGTGAGGATGGCTCCCACGGCGATGAGGATGATGCATCCGCCGAGGCCCATGTGTGTCGCCTCCCTGTACGGTCCGGTCGTTCCGGTCCCGGAACACCGGGTACCCCCGAGGCGAACACCCATGCGGTGACGGCTCGTTCTACCTCTCCAGGAACGCGGTCAGGGCGCCCGCGAGGAGGAACGGGTCGTCGGCGCCGCACAGTTCGCGCACGCTGTGCATCGACAGGATGGCCACGCCGATGTCGACGGTCTTGATGCCGTGCCGCGCGGCGGTGATCGGGCCGATCGTGGTGCCGCAGGGCATGGAGTTGTTGGAGACGAACGACTGGAAGGGCACGCCGGCCGCCTCGCAGGCCGCCGTGAACTCCGCCCGGCCCGAACCGTCCGTGGCGTAGCGGTTGTTGACGTTGACCTTGAGGATCGGGCCGCCGTTGACGCGCGGGTGGTGCGTCGGGTCGTGCCGCTCCGCGTAGTTGGGGTGGACCGCGTGGCCCGTGTCGGAGGACAGACAGACCGTGCCGGCGAAGGCGCGGGCGCGATCCTCGTAGGAGCCGCCGCGGGCGTAGACCGAGCGTTCCAGCACGGTGCCGAGGAGCGGCCCGTCCGCGCCGGTGTCCGACTGGGAGCCGTTCTCCTCGTGGTCGAAGGCGGCCAGGACCGGGATGGAGGCCGGCTGTGACGAGGAGGAGGCGACGGCCACGAGGGCGGCGGTGCCGGCGTGCACCGACAGCAGGTTGTCCATGCGCGGCCCGGCCAGCAGCTCGTGGTCGCGGCCCAGGTAGGCGGGCGGTTCCACGGAGTGCGTCATCAGGTCCCAGCCGGTGACCTCGCCCGCGGGGATGCCGGTCGTCTCCTCCAGGAAGGCGATCAGGTCGCCGTCGCGGACGTCGCGGCCGAGGCCCCAGACCGGCTGCATGTGCCGCTGCTTGTCGAGCTTGAGGCCGTCGGCCGTCACCGAGCGGTCCAGGTGGATGGCGAGCTGCGGGACGCGCAGCAGCGGCCGGTCCACGTTGACCAGGCGCGTCGAGCCGTCGCGCAGCGTCAGCCGGCCCGCGAGGCCGAGATCGCGGTCCAGCCAGGAGTTGAGCAGTGGTCCGCCGTAGATTTCCACGGCCACCTGGCGCCAGCCGTGCGCCCCGGTGTCGGGGAGCGGCTTGACGCGCAGGTTGGGGGAGTCGGTGTGGGCGCCGACGATCCGGAACGGAGTGTGGGGCGCGGCGCCCTCCGGCACGTACCAGGCGACGATCGCGCCGCCGCGCAGCACGTACTTGCCGCCGCTCGTCCCGTCCCACGCGTCCGTCTCGGCGACCTGCCTGAAGCCGGCCTTCTCCAGTCGCTCGGCGGCTGTGGCCACGGCGTGGTACGGCGTGGGGCTCGCCGCCAGGAAGGTCATGAGGTCGTCGGTGTGGCCGCGGTCGAACGTAAGGGGTGCGCGCGAAGCGCCCGCTGCAGGGGCGGCGGTGGGAGACGGGCGGGCTGGTTGGGTCATGGGTTCACTCTAACGACGGGCGAGGGCCCGTTCCCGGCGTAGGGGAACAGGCCCTCGAACAGAGGACGTGAGGGGTCTAGAACGCGGCCTCGTCCAGCTCCATCAGGTCCAGCTCGACACCCTCGGCGACCTTGCGGGCCAGGGTGACGCCCGGCAGGACGCTGGCGGCGAAGAACTTCGCGGCGGCGATCTTGCCGGTGTAGAAGGCCTTGTCCTTCGCGGAGGCCGTCTCGAGCTTCTCGGCGGCGATGGCGGCGCCCTTGAGCAGCAGGTAGCCGACGACGACGTCTCCGGAGGCCATCAGCAGGCGGGTGGTGTTGAGGCCCACCTTGTAGATGTTCTTGACGTCCTGCTCGGTGGCGGCCAGGTCGGTGAGCATCAGGCCGACGATGGCCTCCAGCTCGACCGCGGCCTTGGCGAGGTGCTCGCGGGCACCGGCCAGCTCCTCGCCGCCCTCACCGAGCGCCAGGAACTTCTTGATGTCCTCGGCGAGGGAGTTCAGCGCGGCGCCCTGGTTGCGGACGATCTTCCGGAAGAAGAAGTCCTGGCCCTGGATCGCGGTGGTGCCCTCGTAGAGGGTGTCGATCTTGGAGTCCCGGATGTACTGCTCGATCGGGTACTCCTGGAGGAAGCCGGAGCCGCCGAAGGTCTGGAGCGACTGGGCGAGCTGCTCGTAGCCCTTCTCGGAGCCGTAGCCCTTGACGATGGGCAGGAGCAGGTCGTTCAGGGCCTCCAGGGCGGAGGTGTCCTCGCCCGCGGCCTCCTTGATCTGGATCTCGTCCTGCACGGAGGCCGTGTGGAGCACGAGGGCGCGCATGCCCTCCGCGTAGGCCTTCTGCGTCATGAGCGAGCGGCGCACGTCGGGGTGGTGGGTGATGGTGACCTTGGGCGCGGTCTTGTCCATGAAGTTCGCCAGGTCGGGGCCCTGGACGCGCTCCTTGGCGTACTCCAGTGCGTTCAGGTAGCCCGTCGACAGCGTGGAGATGGCCTTCGTGCCGACCATCATGCGGGCGAACTCGATGATGCGGAACATCTGGCGGATGCCGTCGTGCTTGTCGCCGATCAGCCAGCCCTTGGCGGGGTGCTGGTCGCCGAAGGTCATCTCGCAGGTGTTGGAGGCCTTCAGGCCCATCTTGTGCTCGACGTTGGTGGCGTAGACGCCGTTGCGCTCGCCCAGCTCGCCGGTCTCGAAGTCGAAGAGGTACTTCGGGACGAGGAAGAGGGACAGGCCCTTGGTGCCGGGGCCGGCGCCCTCGGGGCGGGCCAGCACGTAGTGGAGGATGTTCTCCGACATGTCGTGCTCACCGGAGGTGATGAAGCGCTTCACGCCCTCGATGTGCCAGGAGCCGTCCTCCTGCTGCACGGCCTTGGTGCGGCCGGCGCCCACGTCGGAGCCCGCGTCGGGCTCGGTGAGGACCATCGTGGAGCCCCACTGCTTCTCCGTGGCGACCTTGGCGATGTGCTTCTGGACCTCGTTGCCCTCCTCGAAGAGGATGCCGGCGAACGCCGGGCCCGAGGAGTACATCCACACGGCCGGGTTGGCGCCCAGGATCAGCTCGGCGTAGGCCCAGATCAGGGAGCGGGGCGAGGTCGTGCCGCCGATCTCCTCGGGGAGGCCGAGCCGCCAGTACTCGGAGTCCATGAAGGCCTGGTAGCTCTTCTTGAAGGACGCGGGGACCGGCGCGGTGTTGGTCTCCGGGTCGAAGACCGGCGGGTTGCGGTCGGCGTCGATGAAGGACTCCGCGAGCTCGTTCTCCGAGAGGCGGGTCAGCTCCTCCAGGATGCTCTTCGCGGTCTCGACGTCCATCTCCCCGAACGGACCGGTGCCGTACACCTTGTCGCGCCCGAGTACCTCGAAGAGGTTGAACTCGATGTCGCGGAGATTCGACTTGTAGTGCCCCATGGCGACAGGCTCCCGGCTCCGTAGAGAGATCGGCGAGGCACTGGATCCTCGCGCTAGTTCACGTACCAACAAGTAGCTACGATGATGCTACCCGTCGGTAATAAGACGCAACCCCGATCCTTCATCTGTGACAGGTCACACCGGAACGGTCAGTGTTGCGCTGTAGCCGGCCCCCGTACTCCCCTCCATCGCGGCCAGTTGACGGTCGTGGCCGTCACGGAAGATCCCGTCGTCCTCCAGCGAGAGGCCGCTCAGGTTCCGCACGCTCGCGCCGTAGCCGTCCGTGGCGTAGACGGTGTCGCAGACCTCCTTGGGGAAGGCGAGCTGCGAGGTGTTCGTGATCGACGTGGCCGCGGTGGCGTCGGCCAGGCTGCCGTACACCTCGAAGTGGACGTGCGGCCAGCGGCCCGGGTAGCAGCCGGGGAAGACACTGCGGAAGGTGACCCGTCCCTCGCCGTCCGTCTCCTGCACGCCCCGCAGATAGTTCTCGCCGGTGACGCCCTCGGAGTAGAGGGAGTAGGCGCCCTCCCGGTCGCACTGCCAGAGGTAGACGGCGGCGCCCCGCTTCGGCATCCCGCAGCCGGAGGCCGCGTCCACCACCGTGAGCGTGATCGTCAGGGGGACGCCGTCGGCCGTGCCGCCCGCGGAGTCGCCGAAGCTGCGGGTGATGTCGCTGCGCACGACCCCGCTCTCCTTGAGGACGTTCACCCCGTTCGAGCCGTCACCGGGGAAGGGGCCGGCCGTCTCCTCGGGGATCTCCGCGCACCCCGCGGACGAGGAGGAGGGGGCTGGGGCCGCCGGGGTCTTCCCCTCCGGTGCGCAGCCCACCAGCGGGACCAGGCCCGCGCCCGCCATCAGCCGGATCATCCGCCGGCGGGCGAGGACGGGCAGGTCGTGGGCGAGGCCTCCGTCGTGCTCGGGCGGGCCCTGGTCATGGCGTCCGTTCATGACACGACGCTACGAGCCGCCGCCCCGGCGATCCACCGAGCGGCGCTGTCGACTCGCTGTCGGTTTGCCGGGACCGGCGTACCGGCCCACCGGCCCCCGCGCGCTCGGTACGCTTGCGCCCATGTACGGCTACGACCAGACAGCGGGCCCGCAAGGGCAGTACGCCCCTCCGCAGCAGCCGATGTCCGGCGGGTACGGGCAGCAGCCGCCGCTGTACCCCGAGCCGTCCCCGCCCTCCCTCACGGACGCGGTGCGCGCCTTCACCACCGGGCAGATGGCCGCCGAGGACTTCCAGCAGGCCTTCGCGACGTCGAAGGTCTACTGCCCGCGCGGCGACAACCCCGGTTTCCTGGCCCTGCACAACACCCAGCAGCCCGTGATCCCGATGTTCAGCACGCTCAAGGAGCTGCGCCGGTACGCGGGCAAGGAGTCCAAGTACTTCGTGATCACCGGCGCCGAGGTGCTGGACCTGCTGCCGACCGGCTACGGCTTCGTCCTCGACATGGAGGGCGAGCACCGCATGGTGTTCGACGCGAAGGCCGTGGAGCAGATGGTCGAGTTCGCGATGCGCCGGATGTACGGCGGCTGAGCCCACCCCGTAGTCACTTCGTATGGAGGCTGGGGCCGGCCCGTAGTCATTTCGTACGGCGGCTGGGGCCGGCCCGAAGTCACTTCGGCAGGCGCAGCGCCAGGCCGTCCAGGACGACGTCCAGGCCGTAGGCGAACTTGTCGTCGCGCAGCTTCGCGGGGTCGGAGGCCTGCGCGGACGTCTCCGGCCCGGCGGCGGCCAGATGGTCGTAGCCGGCCGAGGCCTGCTGGGCCGCGGGCAGCAGCCGGGCGACGAACTCCGACTCGCTCTCGCCGGAGCGGGCGACCGTGGTGAGCCAAGCGGCCTCGGTCGTGCTCATGCCGATGACGTACGAGAAGACGGCGTCGATCGCCCGGCTCGGCTCCGGGAATCCCGCGGCGGTGAACAGGGCCGCGAGCCGTTCCGAGAAGTTCATGTAGTTCGGCCCGAGGTAGGCGAGACCGGCCTGCCCCAGGACCAGGGTCAGCCAGGGGTGCCGCAGCGCCGTCGTGCGGAAGGACCCGGCCGCCTCGGTGACCGCCGCGCGCCAGTCGGGGCCGCCGGCCTGCGGGACGTGGATCTCGGCGGCGACCTCGTCCACCGCCAGCTCCATCAGCTCGTCCTTCGTCGCCACGTGCCGGTAGAGCGAGGTCGCGCCGGCGTTCAGCCGGGCACCGAGCTTGCGCATGCTGAGCGCCTCGATCCCCTCGGCGTCGAGCATGGCGATCGCCTCGCGGACGATCGCGTCCCGGCTGAGCGCGGGCTGGTCGGTCCGGCGCTGCTCGCGGGTCCATACGGACGGGATGGGGTTCTTGTCCTTCGTCCTGCTCATCGGGGTTCCTCCTGCCGGACCTCTGCCTGCGAACAGCGTGCGCAACCAGCGTACAGAACTCAAGGATTGCGCACACTGTTCCGCTGTGCGTACAGTGTGCGCACCGAAGGAACGGTGTTCGCAGGAGGGGAACGGACATGGAAACTCGCCATCCACGCCGCTGGTGGATCCTGATCGTGCTGTGCCTCAGCACACTCGTGCTGGTCGTCGACAACATGGCGTTGACGGTCGCGGTGCCCGCGCTGACCGAGGACCTCGGGGCGAGCGCCCAGGAGACGCAGTGGATCCTCGACTCCTATGTCCTGGTCTTCGCCGGGCTGCTGCTGACCTCGGGAAGCCTGGGGGACCGGTTCGGACGCCGGAAGGTGATGCTGATCGGGCTGCTGCTCTTCGGGGCGGCCTCGCTGGGGGCGGTGTTCTGCTCCACGCCGGGCGAGCTGATCGCGGTGCGGATCGCGATGGGCGTCGGCGGGGCGCTGATCATGCCCTCGACGCTGTCCATCCTGATCACCGTCTTCGACGAGGACGAGCGGCCCAAGGCGATGGCCGCGTGGGGCTCGGTGTCGATGCTGGGGCTGGTCGGCAGCCCGGTGCTCGGCGGGGTCCTCATCGACCACTTCGCCTGGCAGGCCATCTTCCTGATCAACGTCCCGATCGTCGGTCTCGCGCTGCTCGCCGGTGTGCTGCTGATGCCGGAGTCGAAGGCGCCCTGGCAGAAGCCGGACCCGCTGGGCGCGGTGCTGTCGGCGGTGGGCATGACGGCCCTGGTCTGGTGGATCATCGAGATTCCGCAGCACGGCGCGTTCGAGGGCCGCTCCCTGATCGTCCTGGCCGTCGCGGTGCTCGCCCTGGCCGGCTTCGTGATCTGGCAGAACATGACCCCGGCGCCGATGGTCCCGCTGGTCCTCTTCAAGCACCGCAACTTCAGCGGGGGTTCGCTCTCCCTGGCGCTCGTCCAGATCGGCAACGCCGGGCTGCTGCTGGTGCTGACCCAGTACCTCCAGTTCGTGCTCGGATGGTCCGCCGTCAAGGCCGGCCTGGCCTTCCTGCCGCTGGCCGTCGCCGCGCTGGCCGGCAACACGGCCGGGGCGCAGCTCGCCGTGAGGTTCGGCAACCGGTTCGTCATCCTGGGCGGGATGCTGCTGATGGTCGCCTCCTTCGGGCTGCTGACCACGCTCACCGCCGGCAGCGGGTTCACGGTTCCGGCGGTGGCCCTGGGGACCTTGGGGCTGGGGGCCGGCCTGGCCATGCCGGCGGCGGTGGCCGCGCTGATGGGCACCATCCCGGAGGACAAGGCGGGCGTCGGCTCGGCCCTCAACGACACCATCCAGCAGTCCGGCACCGCCCTCGGCATCGCGATCCTCGGCTCCCTGCTCTCCAGCGGCTACACGGACGAGATGCCGGCCGGCGCCCCCGAGCAGGCCCGCGAGTCCATCGGCGGGGCGCTGGCCGTCGCCGGCGGTGACGCGGGGCTGGTGCGGGCGGCCCGGGAGGCCTTCGCCGCCTCGATGTCCACGACCTTCACGATCAGTGCGGTCGGTGTCCTGGCCGCGGCGGTCGTGGCCACGGTCGTGATGCGGGACCGCACGTCCGGGCCCGCGGGGGCGGAGAGCGAGCAGCGCGAACTGGTCGCCTGACCCGTCCCGGACACCGATGGCCGTCACCCCGCAGCGGGGTGACGGCCTTCCGCCACGCCCGTCTTCCGTGGTTCGCTGCGCCGTCGCCCGGGTCGGGAATGCCTTCCCGGTTTTCTCTGTTCGGGGTGGCAGAAAGTTCAACGCTCAACTAAACTGGGCGTACACGAGGAGGAACCGACATGCCTGCAGTGACCGTCGAGAACCCGTTGACGCTGCCCCGAGTGACCGCGCCTGCCGAGGCCGTGGCACGTCCCGTGCTCGCCGTCACGACCGCTCCGAGCGGTTTCGAGGGTGAGGGCTTCCCGGTGCGCCGGGCGTTCGCGGGGATCAACTACCGTCATCTCGACCCGTTCATCATGATGGACCAGATGGGCGAGGTGGAGTACGCGCCGGGCGAGCCCAAGGGCACCCCCTGGCATCCGCACCGTGGCTTCGAGACCGTCACCTACATCATCGACGGGATCTTCGACCACCAGGACTCCAACGGCGGTGGCGGCACCATCACCAACGGGGACACCCAGTGGATGACCGCGGGCTCGGGCCTGCTGCACATCGAGGCCCCGCCCGAGCACCTCGTCGTCTCCGGCGGGCTCTTCCACGGCCTCCAGCTGTGGGTGAACCTCCCGGCCAAGGACAAGATGATGGCCCCGCGCTACCAGGACATCCGCGGCGGCTCGGTCCAGCTGCTCAGCACCCCCGACGGCGGCGCGCTGCTGCGGGTCATCGCCGGTGAGCTGGACGGGCACGCGGGCCCCGGCATCACCCACACCCCGATCACGATGGTCCACGCGACCCTCGCCCCGGGCGCGGAGCTCACGCTGCCGTGGCGCGAGGACTTCAACGGACTGGCGTACGTGCTGGCGGGCAAGGGCTCGGTCGGTGCCGAGCGCCGCCCGGTCCACACGGGCCAGACGGCCGTCTTCGGCGCGGGTTCCTCGCTGACCGTCCGCGCGGACGAGAAGCAGGACTCCCACACGCCGGACCTGGAGGTCGTCCTGCTCGGCGGGCAGCCGATCCGCGAGCCCATGGCCCACTACGGCCCGTTCGTCATGAACACCAAGGACGAACTCATGCAGGCCTTCGAGGACTTCCAGAAGGGCCGCCTGGGCACGGTCCCGGCGGTGCACGGAATGACCGCGAGCGGTCCGCAGGACTGACGCCGCACCGGGCGCCGGCGTTGCGGGGACTGGCTCCGCACCGGGGCGCCGGCCGTGTGGGGACTGGCTCCGCACCGGGGCGCCGGCCGTGTGGGGACTGGCTCCGCACCGGGGCGCCGGCCGTGTGGGGACTGGCTCCGCACCGGGGCGCCGGCCGTGTGGGGACGGGCTCCGCACCGGGCGCAGGCCCTGTGGGCACGGGCTCCCCACCGGGGCGCCGGCCCTGCGGGGGACTGGCTCCGCACCGGGGCGCCGGCCCTGCGGGGGTTGGGCTGCCCACCGGGCGGCTGACGCCCCGTCACCCTGGCGGGCCTCCCTGACGGGACGGCCCGCCCGGGGCGTGGTCGGGTGGGGATGTGCAGGCCCCCCTCTCGCTCCTCCCCGTGCCCGTCCGGCGCTTCGCGGCCTGGTGTGCCGTGCTGCTGCTCGCCACCGGGGTCGTCTACGTCGGGATCCGGCTGGTCGTCGAGTTCCGGACCGCCGTCGTGCCCGTGCTGCTCGCCCTGCTCGGCACGGCGCTGCTCGGGCCGCTGCACCGGCGGCTCGTGAAGGCCGGGGTGCACCGCTCGGTCTCGGCCGGGCTCACCTGTGTCGCGGTGGTCGCCGTGGTGGGCGGCGCCGTGTACATCGTGGTCGCCGCGCTCATCGACACCGGCGACGAGATCCTCGCCTCGCTCAAGCAGGCCGCCCGCGGGGTCTCCGAGCACTTCGGCGCGGCCGGCACCTCGCTGGACGACCTCGCCTCCAACGCCCGTGAACTGCTCGGCAAGTTCGGCGGTACGGCCGCCTCCGGCGTGATCAGCGGGGTCAGCGTGGTCGGCGAGTCCATCGCCATGGCCGTCCTCGCGCTGCTGCTCGTCTTCTTCTTCCTGCGCGACTCCGACAAGGCCGCCGCGACGCTGCGCTCCCTGTCGCCCCGGGGTGCCGCCGACACCCTGGAGGCCATGGCACGGCGGGCGCTGAGAGCCGTCGAGGGGTTCATGCGCGGCACCACCATCATCGCCCTCATCGACGCGCTGCTCATCACCGTGGGCCTGCTCGTCCTCGACGTGCCCGGCGCGGCCGGACTGGGCGCACTGGTCTTCGTCGGGGCGTACATCCCCTACCTCGGCGCCTTCATCTCCGGCGCCCTGGCCGTCCTGGTCGCCCTCGCGGACCGGGGGTTCGTCATCGCGCTGTGGGCGCTCGGCGTGGTCCTGGCGGTGCAGGTGCTGGAGGGGCACGTCCTCCAGCCGATGATCCAGAGCCGGACCGTGCAGATGCACCCGGCGCTGGTGATGGTGACGATCACGGCCGGTGCCTCCGTCGCCGGCGTGCTCGGGATGCTCCTCGCGGTCCCCCTCACCGCGGCGGCCTTCGGCATCGTCCAGGAACTGCGCACGCGCTACGGCGATCAGGAGCCGTCGCCGGCACAGGAACCGTGACCGGTCAGGGCGACCGGGGCCGCCACCGTCCGCTCGTTGCGTCGGCAGCTACAGCGACCAGGAGTCACCGTCCCCTCCTGCGCCGGTCGGCTGCTACAGCGACCAGGGGAGCCACTGTCCTCTCCCGCGTCGGCCGCTACAGCGACCAGGAGCCGTCGCCCGAGCCGTTCACGGACTCGTAGAGCTCGAACCAGATGCTCTTGCCCTCGCCGCGCGGGTCGACGCCCCAGGCATGCGCGAGCAGTTCGATCAGCACCAGGCCGCGGCCGGAGGACGCCAGCTCCCCGGGCCGGCGCCGGTGGGGCAGGTCGTCACCGGCGTCCGTGACCTCGATCCGCAGCCGCCGCCCGCCCACCTCGCCGGTGATCTCGGCGACCAGCAGCGCGTCGTGGTCGGTGTGCACGAGGACGTTCGTCAGCAGCTCGGACAGCAGCAGCACCGCGGAGTCGACCTGGTCGGGCGAGGCCCAGTCGTGCAGCAGCTGGCGCAGCTGCTGCCGGGCGACCGCCACCCGCTCGGGCTCGGCCTGCGCCACGGTCAGCACCGAGCGCCGCACCGCAGGCCGTACCGACATCGCGTCACCGCAGCCGCAGCCCCCGCCCTCCCGGCTCAGCAGCAGCATCGCGATGTCGTCCTCGCGGCGGTCCGCCAGCGGGCCGGTGGTGTGGTGCGAGGACGGCCCGTGCACGGCCTGCACCAGCGTGTCGGCGAGGTCCTCCAGATCGCCCTTGTGCTCCTCCAGGGTCACGCGCAGCCGCCGCCAGCCGGAATCCAGGTCGTGGCCGCCGGTCTCCAGCAGGCCGTCCGTGCAGATCAGCATCGTCTCCCCGGGCTCAAGGGCGAGCCGGGTCGTGGGGTAGTCGGCGTCCGGGTCGATGCCGAGCGGCAGACCGCCCGACGTCGGCCGGGTCAGCACCGTGCCGTCGGCCATCCTGATCGCCGGGTCCGGATGCCCGGCACGGGCGATGTCCAGCACGCCCGTCGCCGGGTCGACCTCGACGTAGACGCAGGTCGCGAAGCGCGCGTCGGCCGGGTCCTCGTCGCCGATGCCGTGCAGGAAGCGGGAGGCGCGCGAGAGCACCGCGTCCGGCCGGTGGCCCTCCGAGGCGTAGGCCCGCAGGGCGATCCGCAGCTGGCCCATCAGCCCCGCCGCCCGTACGTCATGGCCCTGGACGTCACCGATGACCAGCGCGAACCGCCCGCTGGGCAGGGGGATCACGTCGTACCAGTCGCCGCCGACCTGGAGCCCGCCGCCCGTCGGGACATAGCGGGCGGCGACGCTCATGCCCGGGATGCGCTGCGGTCCGAGCCTCGGCAGCATCGTGCGCTGGAGCCCGTCGGTCAGGGCCCGCTCGCTCTCGGCCACGCCCGCCCGGGTCAGGGCCTGCGCCAGCATCCGTGCCACCGTCGCCAGCACGGACCGCTCGTCCGGGGTGAACGCGACCGGGTAGGTGAACGCCGCCATCCACGCGCCCATCGTCCGCCCGGCCACGGTCAGCGGCAGGAACGCCCAGGAACGGCGGCCGAAGCGCTCGGCGAGCGGCCAGGTCAGCGGGTAGCGGGCCTTGTAGTGCTCGGCGGAGGACAGGTAGACGGCCCGGCCCGTCCGCACCACCTCGGCGGCCGGGTAGTCCGTGTCCAGCGGCATGTCCGAGAAGGGGCTCTCGGTGCCCCGCTGCTGCCCGTGGTGGCCGATGATCGTCAGGCGGTCGCCCGAGACCCCGAACACCGCCAGCCCGTCCGGCGAGAACCCGGGCATCGACAAATTCGCCGTGACCCGCAGGACCTCCTGGGTGGAGCGCGCCTCCGCGAGGGCCCGGCCCGCGTCCAGCAGGAACGCCTCCCGCGAGCGCCGCCAGTCGCCGGTCACCGCGCTGCGCCCGGCCGGGGTGCCCGGCGTCGGCTCGGTGACCTCCTGAAGGGTGCCGATCAGCCGGTACGCCTTACGGGCCCGGTCGAAGGTCGGCTTGGAGCGGCTGCGGACGACCCGGACGACCCGGCCCAGCTCGTCCATGATCCGGATCCGGACCTCGGCGAGGGTGCCCTCGGCGACGGCCAGCTGGACCACGCCGGTGATCTCGTTCCAGTCGACCGGGTGCAGCCGGGCCCGGGCCTGGGCCTCCGTGAGGCTGACCTGCTCGGCGGGCAGCCCGAGCAACCGGGCCGCCTCGGCATCGACCGTGACCAGCCCGGTGGCGGTGTCCCAGTGCCACAGGCCGGTCGCGAGGGCGGCGAGGGCCTCCCCCACGGCGGGCAACGGCTCGCCAGTGCGCATTGCCCTACTTTAAGAAGAGGCCGTCGAACGCTGCCACCGATAGCGGACATGTGCCCGAACGACGGCGGGCGCGGACTCGATGAACGACCACGGCGGACTCGATGAACGACCACGGTGTGCTCGACGCACGACCGCGGCGTGCTCGATCCATAACTGTGGAGAGGCGATCTTCGCCTGCCCGGTACGCTGGGGAGGCGTTTCACGTGAAACACAGACCCCGATCAGCGAAGACTGGATGAACGACGATGCATCGGTACAGGTCCCACACCTGCGGCGAGCTCCGCTCCTCTGACGTCGGCAGCGACGTCCGGCTGAGTGGCTGGCTGCACAATCGGCGCGACCTGGGCGGCATCCTCTTCATCGATCTGCGCGATCACTACGGCATCACGCAGCTCGTGGCCCGTCCCGGCACCCCCGCCTACGAGGCCCTCGACAAGCTCTCCAAGGAGTCGACCGTCCGTGTCGACGGCAAGGTCGTCTCCCGGGGCGCGGAGAACATCAACCCCGAGCTGCCGACCGGTGAGATCGAGGTCGAGGTCGGCGAGGTCGAGCTGCTCGGCGCGGCCGCCCCGCTGCCGTTCACGATCAACACCGAGGACGGCGTCAACGAGGAGCGGCGCCTGGAGTACCGCTTCCTCGACCTGCGCCGCGAGCGCATGCACAAGAACATCATGCTGCGCTCGTCGGTGATCGCCTCGATCCGCTCGAAGATGGTCGCCCTCGGGTTCAACGAGATGGCGACGCCGATCCTGTCCGCGACGTCCCCCGAGGGCGCCCGCGACTTCGTCGTCCCGTCCCGTCTGCACCCCGGCAAGTTCTACGCCCTGCCCCAGGCGCCGCAGCAGTTCAAGCAGCTGCTGATGATCTCCGGCTTCGACCGGTACTTCCAGATCGCGCCCTGCTTCCGCGACGAGGACGCCCGCGCCGACCGTTCGCCGGGCGAGTTCTACCAGCTCGACATCGAGATGAGCTTCGTCGAGCAGGAGGACGTCTTCCAGCCCGTCGAGAAGCTCATGACCGAGCTCTTCGAGGAGTTCGGCGGCGGCCGGCACGTCACCTCGCCGTTCCCGCGGATCCCGTTCCGCGAGGCGATGCTGAAGTACGGCTCCGACAAGCCCGACCTGCGCGCCCAGCTCGAACTCGTCGACATCACCGACATCTTCGAGGGCTCGGAGTTCAAGGCGTTCGCCGGCAAGCACGTCCGTGCCCTGCCGGTGCCGGACGTCTCCGGCCAGCCCCGCAAGTTCTTCGACCAGCTCGGCGACTACGCCGTCTCGCAGGGCGCCAAGGGCCTGGCCTGGGTCCGCGTCGCCGAGGACGGCTCGCTGTCCGGCCCGATCGCGAAGTTCCTCACCGAGGACAACGTCGCCGAGCTCACCAAGCGCCTGTCGCTCGCGGCCGGCCACGCGGTCTTCTTCGGCGCGGGCGAGTTCGACGAGGTCTCCAAGATCATGGGCGCGGTCCGGGTCGAGGCGGCCAAGCGGGCCGGGCACTTCGAGGAGGGCGTCTTCCGGTTCTGCTGGATCGTCGACTTCCCGATGTACGAGAAGGACGAGGAGACCGGCAAGATCGACTTCTCGCACAACCCGTTCTCCATGCCGCAGGGCGGTCTGGAAGCCCTGGAGACCCAGGACCCGCTGGACATCCTCGGCTGGCAGTACGACATCGTCTGCAACGGCGTCGAGCTGTCCTCCGGCGCGATCCGGAACCACGAGCCGGAGATCATGCTCAAGGCCTTCGAGATCGCCGGGTACGACCGCGAGACCGTCGAGGACAAGTTCGCGGGCATGCTGCGCGCCTTCCGCTTCGGCGCCCCGCCGCACGGCGGCATCGCCCCGGGCGTCGACCGCATCGTCATGCTGCTCGCCGACGAGCCCAACATCCGCGAGACCATCGCCTTCCCGCTCAACGGCAACGCCCAGGACCTGATGATGGGCGCGCCGACGGAGCTGGAGGAGGACCGGCTGAGGGAACTGCACCTGTCGGTGCGCAAGCCGCAGCCGAAGTAGCCGATCTGCCGTGAGTGGCTCGGAACCGCCGCCGGTTCCGGGCCACTTTCGCGTCCAGGGCTCTTACCCAGCTCTCACCCAGGCTCCTGACAGCCGGGCTGCCTAGCTTCCCTTTCCATGACGGCACAGGAGACGGCCCGAGGGCCTAAGCACAAACGGGATCTGACACGCCGCAAGGTCGTCGCCGCGGGCGCCGGTGCGGTGGTGGCGGCGGGCGTCGGCGGTGCGTTCGCCGCGGGCGCCTTCGCCGACGAGGAGACGACGGCGGCGAAGGGGAAGGCGGCGGCCAAGGGGAAGGCGGCCGGAACGTCCGGCGAGGCCTGCTACAAGCTGACCTCCGAGACGACCGAAGGCCCCTACTACATCGACGCGGACAAGCTCCGCCGGGACGTCACCGAGGACCAGGAGGGCATCCCGCTCACCCTGCGTCTGAAGGTGATCGACTCCGACACCTGCAAGCCGCTCGCGAACGCCGCCGTCGACATCTGGCACTGCAACGCGCTGGGCGTGTACTCCGGGTACGAGTCGATGGGCAGCGGGGGCGGTGGAGGGGACGGCGGCACGCCTCCCTCCGGTATGCCCTCCGGTACGCCGACCGGGACCCCCACGGGTGCGCCTCCGGGAGGCGGCGGTGGCGGAGGAGGGCACGAGGAGCCCACCGACGACGAGCGCTACCTGCGGGGCACGTGGCGTACGGACAAGAAGGGCGAGGTCGTGTTCCGCACGGTCTTCCCGGGCTGGTACCAGGGGCGTTGCGTGCACATCCACACCAAGGTGCATGTGAACGGCACCTGGACCGACGCGGGCTACGAGGGCGGCACGACCTGCCACACCGGGCAGCTCTTCTTCGACGAGGCGTCCGTGCTGGCGACGGCCGAGGTCGCGCCGTACTCCGCCAACACCACGACCCGCACGACCCTCGACGACGACACCATCTACCCGGGCAACGGCACCGAGGGTGGTCTGCTGAGGCTGAAGTACAAGAAGGGCGCCATCGCGAAGGGCGTCACCGCCTCGCTCATCATGGGAGTCGACCCGGAGACCACACAGGACGGCACGGGCGACTCCGTCCAGCCGGGCATGTCGGCCTCGGCGTCCGCGGGCTGAGAGAGACGGAGACAGCACGAACGGGGGCCTGTACACCCTCTCGCCGGCGTCGCTCCTGGCGGTGCTGGGGGTGGCGTTCGTACGGCACACGCAGCATGGTGCGGGGACGGGCTCGGGCGGGGAGAGCGTGGCCGTGACGGGGCGGCTGGTCGCGGGGAAGGCGCGCTGACTCGAGCCCACCCGACCCAGGCCTCGGGCCCGCTTCTTGGATGGGGCGGGCCCGGCCTTCGGGAAGTACCGCTCACTCTTCGACGAACAGATCCTCGGCGGTGGTGGCCGTCAGGGAGCGGTCGAACCAGAGGGTGAGGGTGTCGAGGTCGGTGCAGGAGGTGATGCGGTCGCGGATGTCCTGGGGAATGCCGATACCGCGCTTCTCCAGTACGCGCAGGACGGACTCGGCCTTGCCCTCGACGATGCCTTCGGCTTTGCCCTCCAAGTACGTCTCCTCGAAGAGGGTTCCCCTGCCCGGGAAGTATGTGGCGACCATCTTCTCCAGCTCTCTCCATGTCTCCCGGACCGGAGTGTTCTCCAGTCCGACCTCAAGCCATTCGCACCAGTACTTCGCTGTTGCCCTGTCGAGCGACCGCATGCCGCGGGCCACCATGGACAGTATGGCCGGGGCGTTTTCGCTCTCGCTATGCACGATGGCCGAGAAGGTGGCCATGGCCGGTTCCCGGGCCACGACGGATTCGTCCGTGATCTCCGGGACGTTGTCGGGGCTCAGTACGAAAGGGCGGGTGCTCTGTGTCGTCCAGGTGCCCACTCGGCACTCGAAGGGGCCGGCTGCCCAGGAAGCCGTCGACCGCTTTCTGCAGACCGAGACGAGCAGCACCGGCAGCTCGTACTTCGCGTGCAGGTACGCCACGTAGTAGGACCAACTGGAGCCCTTGTCGCGAGCCCGGTCGGTCTGGGCCTCGATGGCGATCAGGAAGCCGTCTCCGTCAGACGGTTCGACCCTCAGCACCGTGTCGACGCGGCGCTCCAGCGGTTTGACCTCCGTGGCGTCGGGGGTGAGCGCCTCGATGATCGCTTTCGCGGGCGGCGGCAGCCCCAGCGCCTTGAAGGCGGGAGTGAGAACCTCCGGATGGTCCTGGAAGATCCGGTGTGAGGTCTCATGGGTTGATGTGACCATGTGCGCAAGCTAGGACCATCGAATGCGGTGTACTCAGCGGTTCAGCTGCGTTCACTCTTTCGAGAGCGGCGGATACGTTCACGTCATGTGGTCGACGGCCGCTGGAGGAGATAGCCGGAGACGGAGCTGAGGGCTTCGTCGTCCAGGACGTAGGTGTCCGACCAGTTACGTTGTTCGACGGGGGCCAGCAGGGACTCGACGGTGCAGGACCAGGCTTCGCACAGGTGACGAATGAAGAGGCCCACCAGAGATCGAACTGCTGAAGTTCGCGGACGGCTCCGCCGTGGGGCGCTCCGATGGTGCGTTCAACGGCCGGCCGACCTCCGACCCCAGACACCTGCGCATCCTTGAGCTGCGGTATGGCACCATCCGGGCCCAGGCGCTCTCACCGCGGGAGTCGCTGGCCTTCGTCGACCAACTGCTGGGAGAGGCACGGTCCGCAAGACCACTGCTGGGGACGCCTCCGGGCTGGTGTGGTTCAAGAGCAGCTACAGCAGCGGGAACGACGGCAACTCCTGCGTTGAGCTCGCCGTCACCCCCGGCACCGTGCATGTTCGCGACTCCAAGAACGTGGAAGGCCCCCGTTTGGCGATCACGCCCGGCGCGTGGGCGGACTTCGTGGCCCATGCTTCGAGGGCGCTGACCGGGTAGCTCCTGACCTCTGGGGCCCCTACTTCTCAGTGTCGATCACTGCGGTGCACAGTTCCTCCGGTGTGTCCACCGTGGTGGCGCGGTCGAGACAGCGTGTGAGGGTGTCGGGGTCCGGACACAGGTGGAGGGGGCGGAAGACCTCCTTGGGGACCGTGATGTCACGAGTCTCCAAGAGCCGTTGGACCGCGCCGGCCAACGCCGCCTTGTATCCGGCGGTGAACCCCCGCACCCACTCCTCGTCCTCGTGGTCGTCATCGAGCCGGTTGTCCACCCGGGCCCGGATGCGGGCCATGTCCTGGAGGGAGAGGGAGCCTTGCTGCCTCAGTTCCTCCGGCCCGGAACGGAAATCGCCCATGACTCGCTCCGGCGGAATGCCCAAGCCCATGCATGTCAGCGTGAACCGGAGCAAGTCGTGAAGTTCCGGTGCGGCGTTCGGATCGTCGATCATGATCGCCCCGGGGTCAGGTTTCGGTCCGGTCCGCGGCGGGCGCCGTGTCCTCGACGAAGAGTTCGTCGACGCTCCGCACGTGGGGCGTCCGGTCCAGCCAGCGGTTCAGGAGGTCGAGGTCGGTACAACCGGCGATGTGGTCCCGGGCCTCCTGGGGGACCGGGACGCCTCGTGCTTCGAGGAAACGCAGAATGGCCTTGGCTTCGCCTCTGGCCTCGCCCTCGAGATAAGCCTTCTCCATCACCGTGCCCCGGCCGGGGAAGTAGTTGACGAACGTCACGATGTCCCTCCATTTGTCTCCGGCGGGGGTGTCGCCCAACGCCGAGTAAGGGGGTGGAAGACCGTATTTCCGGCGGACTGAAGGCGTTCACTCTTTCGAGCTTGGGAGGGACGTTCCCGGGGGCTACCTCGCTACGAACTGGGTCAGGATCGCCTGGACCTCGTAGATGTCGACGCCCTTGGTGAAGGTCTTCTCGATGGGGGTCGGGGTGCCGGAGATCCAGATTTTCAGCTCGGCGTCGAGGTCGAAGGTGCCGGCCGTTTCCACGGCGAAGTGGGTGATGCTGCGGTACGGGACCGAGTGGTACTCGACCTTCTT
The DNA here is from genome assembly GCF_014701095.1 of Streptomyces tuirus. Classification (NCBI taxonomy): domain Bacteria; kingdom Bacillati; phylum Actinomycetota; class Actinomycetes; order Kitasatosporales; family Streptomycetaceae; genus Streptomyces; species Streptomyces tuirus. The sequence continues at coordinate 3,903,343 of NZ_AP023439.1, forward strand.
GCCGGTGATGCCCTGCTTGTCGATCAGGATCAGGCGGCGGTCGGTGAAGAGGATGGTGTCGCGGATCAGCAGGAACGCGGCGTGCACCTGCTCGCCGTGGCCGAGGAGGCGGGCGTAGTCCTGCTGGGCCGACTGCGGGTTCACCGTGTGCGCGTTGCCGAACAGTGCCATGGAAACCCCCGTGTGAGTCGCGGCGGCCGGGTGGCCGTCTCGTGCGATCTTCGCAAAGCACAGGGCCCGGGAGAAGGCTCTCGCTCTCCCGGGCCCCGTGCTGTAGCCGGCGTGTTACGACCGTTACGCGGCCGACTCGCCGCCGAAGCGCTCCTTGTACGACTCCAGGTCCTCGTCCGTGAGCTTGGCGAACAGCACCGGCGGGATGGTGAAGGGGGTGCCGGCCGGGACGGTGGTGAGGGACTTCGCCTCTTCCGGGGTGACCCAGGTCGCCGTGTCGTTCTCCAGCGAGAACGCCTCGCGCATCTTCTGCGCCGACGTCGGGATGAACGGCTCGGAGACCACGGCGTAGAGGTGGATCAGGTTCATCGCCGTGCGCAGGGTGACCGCGGCGCCCTCCGGGTTGGTCTTGATCTCCAGCCAGGGGGCCTTCTCCTCCAGGTAGGAGTTGCCCGCCGACCACAGGGCGCGCAGCGCGGCCGCCGCCTTGCGGAACTGGATGGCCTCCATGTGCTCCTCGTACTCGGCGAGCAGGCGCGCGATCTCCTCGCCCAGCTTGGCCTCCGCCTCGCCCGCCTCCGCGCCCGCCGGGACCTCCTCGCCGAAGCGCTTCTTGGAGAAGGACAGGACGCGGTTGACGAAGTTGCCGAGGGTGTCGGCCAGGTCCTTGTTCACCGTGGCGGTGAAGTGCTCCCAGGTGAAGGACGAGTCGTCCGACTCCGGGGCGTTCGCCATCATGAAGTAGCGCCAGTAGTCGGCGGGGAGGATCTCCAGGGCGTCGTGGGTGAAGACGCCGCGGCGCTGCGACGTGGAGAACTTGCCGCCGTAGTAGTTCAGCCAGTTGAAGGCCTTGATGACGTCGACCTTCTTCCACGGGGCGCGGGTGCCCAGCAGGGTCGCCGGGAACATCACGCTGTGGAAGGGGACGTTGTCCTTGCCCATGAACTGGGTGTAGTGGACGTTCGCGTCCGACTCCCACCACCACGAACGCCAGTCGCGGTTCTCCGGGTCCTGGTCCGCCCACTCCTTCGTCGCGCCGATGTACTCGATCGGGGCGTCGAACCACACGTAGAAGACCTTGCCCTCCGCGGCCAGGTCCGGCCACGTGTCGGCCGGGACCGGGACGCCCCAGTCCAGGTCGCGGGTGATCGCGCGGTCGTGCAGGCCCTCCGTCAGCCACTTGCGGGCGATGGAGGACGCGAGGACGGGCCAGTTGTCGGCGCGCTCGTCGACCCACGCCTCCACCTCGCCGGCGAGCGCCGACTGGAGGAGGAAGAGGTGCTTGGTCTCGCGGACCTCCAGGTCGCTGCTGCCGCTGATCGCGGAGCGGGCGTCGATGAGGTCGGTCGGGTCCAGGACGCGCGTGCAGTTCTCGCACTGGTCGCCGCGTGCCTTGTCGTAGCCGCAGTGCGGGCAGGTGCCGATGATGTAGCGGTCGGGCAGGAAGCGGCCGTCCGCGATCGAGTACACCTGGCGGATCGAACGCTCCTCGATGAAGCCGTTCGCCTTCAGCTCGCGGGCGATCTCCTGGGTGATCTCGTGGTTCTGCGGGGAGGAGCTGCGGCCGAAGTAGTCGAAGGCCAGGTTGAAGCCGTCGTAGATCGCCTTCTGCTGGTGGTGCGCGTCCCTGCAGAACTCGTCCACGGGGACGCCCTGCTCCTTGGCGGCGAGCTCCGCGGGAGTGCCGTGCTCGTCCGTCGCGCAGATGTAGAGGACCTCGTGGCCGCGCTGGCGCAGGTACCGGGAGTAGACGTCAGCCGGGAGCATGGACCCCACCATGTTGCCCAGGTGCTTGATCCCGTTGATGTACGGAAGGGCGCTGGTGATGAGGTGTCGAGCCATCGCGGGCTGCTCCCAAGTCGCTACGTGGGGTGACGATCTCGTGGTCTCGGTCGTCTACGGAACCTTGAAATCGTAGCTGACATGGGTACGCCGCCCGCCTCCCCTTTTGCGGGGTGGGATGCGGGCGGCGTGGGGCGGGGCAGGTGAGCAGTGCCGGTGGGGCCGGAGGGCTTACGGGCGCCAGCTCGCCAGTACGCCCTCGTAGAGCTCCTTGTCCGTGAGCTCGCGGGGGGTTTCGCCGGCGAGGAAGTGGGACGTGTTGGGGGTCTTGAGCTTGCGGAGGTAGTCGAAGGCCTTGTTCTCCGGGTCTCCGAAGGCGACGAAGGAGAAGAAGACGGTGGGGTGGGTCTTGGCCGCGTCGGTGAGGGCCTGCGTGGCCGGGGTCTTCGCGTCCGGGGCGCCGTCGGTCTGGAAGACGACGAGGGCGGGGGTGGTGGAGTCCGCCGCGGTCTTGTCGTGGTGGGCGAGGACGGCTTCCACGGCTGCGTGGTAGCTGGTGCGGCCCATGCGGCCGAGGCCGGCGTGCAGGTCGTCGATCTTGTTCTCGTGGTCGGTGAGGGTGATCTCGCCGGTGCCGTCGAGTTCGGTGGAGAAGAAGACGACCGGGACGGTTGCCTCGGGGTCGAGGTGGGCGGCGAGGGCGAGGGTCTGCTCGGCGAGGGCCTGGGCGGAGCCGTCCTTGTAGTACGGGCGCATGGAGGCGGAGCGGTCGAGGACGAGGTAGACCTTGGCGCGGGTGCCGGTGAGGTTGTGGGAGGCGAGGGTGGTGGTGGCGGCGTTGTAGGCGGTGGTGAGGCCGGGGGCGCGGGTCTTTACGCGGGTGAGGGGGACGGCGGGACCGTCCTCGGCGCTCTTCGGCTCGGTGTCGGGCTTGGGGGTGGCTTTGGTGGGCTTGCGCTTCGGCTCGGCGGCGGGCGCCTCGGCCTCGGCTTCGCCTTCGGCCGTCTTGTTCCCGGCCGCACCGCCCGTGCTGCTTTCGTTGTCGGGTGCGGGTGGCCCCTGTGGGGCCGGGTCGCCGTCGGCGGCCGCGGGCTCGGCGGCGGGCGCCTCGGCCTCGGCTTCGCCTTCGGCGGTCTTGTTCCCGGCCGCACCACCCGTGCTGCTCTCGTCGGCGGCTGCGGGTGGCCCCTGTGGGGCCGGGTCGCCGTCGGCGGCTGCGGGCTCGGCGGCGGGCGCCTCGGCCTCGGGCTCCGTCTCGGCCTTCGTGTCCGCCGGAGCCGTGGTCTCGTCCGCCGGAGTCGGATCGGCGGCCGCCGTCGGCTTGTCCTCCTCGGACGGCTCCTCCACCGGCGCCGGCTTCTCCGCCGTGGCCGTGTCCACCGGCGCCGGATCCTCGGCGACCGCGGGCGCCTCGGTCTCTGCCTCCGCCGCCTTCTCGGCGTCCGCCGGCGTCTCGGTCGCGGTTTCCGCCGGCTCCTCGGCGACCGCGGGCCCCTCGGTCTCTGCCTCCGCGGCGTCCTCAGCGACCGCCGGCCTCTCCGGCTCTGCCTCCGCCGGCTCCTCAGCCACCGCCGGCCTCTCCGGCTCCGCCTCCGCCGCCTCCTCCGCGACCGCGGGCTCCTTCGCCCTCGGCGGCTCGGGGGTCGGTGTGGTCTCCGTCGAGTCGGCCGGGCGGGGGACCGCGACCTTGTCGAAGGCTGCCGATACGAGGTCGTGTTCGTCGTCGCGGGGTTCGGGGACGGTCGCCGTCGGCCCGGGCGTGGGTTCCGGGGAGGGGGACGGGACCTTGGGGGTCGCCGCCGGTGCTGTCGGAGTGGTCTCGGAGATCGTCGGTTCGGCCGGCGTGGTCTGCGCCGCACCCTCCGCCTCGGCGGTTTGTGACTTGCGGGGTCGTCCGAACGCGTTCCGCAACCGAGTGAGAATGCCCATGTGCGCGCAACCCTTCGCGTGAGTTGAAGCCCGTCGATCCCTGGCCAGGACGGACACGTAAGGTTAGCGGCCCTCCTGTGTGATCTTGGGCAGGGTCTGTTGTGCCAGGTCCACCTTGTCAAGACGACATCCGGCCCGCGCAAGTGTCGCCGGGCTGAATCACCACAACCCCCATACGTAACCCGTGGGTTCAACCGTTGTTCACCAGGGCGCCCGGCTCTCGCACACATGCGCCCCTACGGTCACGCTGACACCAAGGGCATCCATGGGGAGAGTAAGAGTGCGCAAGCTGCTGCCGTTGATCGGAACACCGTCCGGTTCGCACCCCGGCGGCCGGTCCGCCATGACCTGTCGTTTCCGGTGTGGTGACGCCTGCTTCCACGAGGTGCCCAACACCAGCTCCAACGAGTACGTCGGTGATGTGATCGCCGGTGCGGTCGGCCGCCGGTCGATGCTGCGGGCCGCGGCCGTGGTGACCGTGGCCGCCGCGGGCGCGGGTGCCGCCGGTGTCGTACAGGCTCCGCGGGCCGCCGCCGTCCCGGCCACCGGCGGCCCGTCCACCGGCGCCCCGTCCGCCGCTGCCGCCTCCGACGCCGCCCGGCGCGCACACAAGGGCGCGCGCGGGCTGCGCTTCGCGCCCGTCGCGCCGAACACCACCGACGCCGTGACCGTGCCGGAGGGGTACCGGCAGAACGTCGTCATCCGCTGGGGCGAGCCCATCCTGCGCGGTGCGCCCGCCTTCGACCCGGAGAAGCAGACCGCGAAGGCACAGGCCGGGCAGTTCGGGTACAACTGCGACTTTCTCGCCCTGCTGCCGCTGCCGGGCGAGCGCGGGCGGCAGCTGCTCGTCGCCAATCACGAGTACACCGACGAGATCCTGATGTTCCGCGGGTACGACGCCGCCAACCCGACCCGAGAGCAGGTCGAGGTCGCCTGGGCCGCGCACGGGCTGTCCGCCGTCGTGGTGGAGGAGGACCGCGGGAGCGGCAAGCTCACCGCCGTCACCCGGCACCAGCTGAACCGGCGGGTCACCGCCACCACCGCCTTCCGGCTCACCGGGCCCGTCGCCGGGTCCGAGCTCGTGAAGACCTCCGCCGACCCGACCGGCACCAAGGTGCTCGGCACCCTCAACAACTGCTCCGGCGGCGTCACCCCGTGGGGCACGACCCTGCACGGCGAGGAGAACTTCAACCAGTACTTCGCCAACAGCGGCCGGGCGACCGACAAGCGCTACGGGATCGGCACCGGGGCGAGCGAGCGGAAGTGGGAGAGGTTCGACAAGCGGTTCGACGTCGCCCGGGAGCCGAACGAGGTGCACCGGTTCGGGTACGTGGTGGAGTTCGATCCGTACGACCCCGCATCCACGCCCCGCAAGCACACCGCTCTCGGGCGCTTCAAGCACGAGGCGGCCACCGTGCGGCTGACGCACGACGGGCGGCCGGTCGTGTACTCCGGTGATGACGAGCGGTTCGACTACTTCTACAAGTTCGTCGGCAGCAAGCGGATGAAGCGCGGCTCCTCCCGTGCCGTGCGTGAGCACAACCTCTCCCTGCTCGACGAGGGCACGCTGTACGTCGCCAAGCTCACCGGTGACTCCCCCGCCCTGGAGATCGACGGCACGGGCAAGCTGCCGAAGGACGGCGAGTTCGACGGGAGCGGCGAGTGGATCCCGCTGGCCACCGCCACCGCCGAGGGTGCCGTCTCGCACGTGGACGGGATGAGCGCCGAGGAGGTGTTCGTCTTCACGCGGCTCGCCGGTGACAAGGTGGGCGCCACCAAGATGGACCGGCCCGAGGACATCGAGCCCAACCCGGTGACCGGCAAGGTCTACGTCGCGCTGACCAACAACACCAACCGCGGCGTCGGCTCCAACGCCAAGGCGAACGAGGCCAATCCGCGCCACGCCAACAAGCACGGCCACGTCCTGGAGCTCACCGAGCGGTGGAACCGGCCCGAGAGCACCCGGTTCGCCTGGTCGCTGTTCCTGGTCGCCGGTGACCCGGACGACCCCGCGACCTACTTCGCCGGGTTCCCGAAGGACGCCGTCAGCCAGATCTCCTGCCCGGACAACGTGGCCTTCGACCCCCACGGCAACCTGTGGATCTCCACCGACGGTGCCCAGCTCGGCTCGCACGACGGCTTGTTCGGAGTGGCGACCCGGGGCGAGCGGCGCGGTGAGCTCAAGCAGTTCCTGACCGTGCCGAAGGGGGCCGAGACCTGCGGCCCGATCATCCAGGACCGGCGCGTTCTCGTCTCCGTGCAGCACCCGGGCGAGATCGACGGTGCGTCCGTGGAGACGCCGGCCAGCGCCTGGCCCGACGGGCCCGGCACGTACGTCCGCCCGGCGGTCGTGGCCGTGTGGCGTGCCGACGGGCGCGACATCGGCGTCTGAGCCGTCCGGCCACAAAGGCTCGTTGGCGACAGCGGTTCAGGGCAGGGCCGGGCTCGGGGGTCTGAGAGGGCTCCCGGGTACCGGCCGCTCCGGCTCCAGCCACTCCCGGTAGGCCGGTGCCTGCCGGGCCACCTCCCCGTACGCCTCCTCCAGCGCGGGGTAGACGCCGTCGAGGTCGGTCTCCGTGCGGGCCGCGGCGAGCAGCCGTACGCCCAGCGGGTCGCCCTTGATGCGGCGTACCGCCATGTCGGGCCGGGGGGTGCGGGTCGGCTGGCAGACGGTGACCACCTCGCCGGTCGCGACCAGGGCGTCGGCCGTGTGGTAGTCGCCGTGCAGGACGTGCGGGCTGACCCGGGCGGCGCGGAACATGCGCTGGACGGCGTCCCATTCGCCGTCGACCGTGGGGTCGATCATCCAGCGGTCGCCGGCCAGGTCGGCAACGTCGATCTCCTGCTTCACGGCCGCCGGATGGTCGACCGGCAGGGACACGCACTGCGGTTCGCGCTCCACCAGGACGCGGACCCGAAGCTCCGAGGGGATGCGCAGTGGGCAGCCCTCCACCTCGTGCACGAAGGCGACGTCGAGCTGGCCGTCGGCGACCATGCGGAGCAGGGCGTTGGGCGAGACGTTCATATGGAGGCTGGGGTTCTGGCCGCGGGCGCGCAGCCGGCGCAGCCAGCCCGCCAGGGCCTTGCTCGCGGTCGAGCCGATGCGGAGCTCGGCGCCGCCGGACGCCGCCGCCCTGGCCTCGGTGACCAGCAGGTGCAGATCGGCCATCAGCGGTCGGGCGCGGCTGAGGACCAGGCGGCCGAGCGGGGTGGGGCGGCAGCCGGTGTGGGAGCGCAGGAAGAGCGGTCCGCCCAGCTCCTGCTCGATCCGGCGCAGCTGTGTGCTCAACGACGGCTGCGCGACGCCCAGTTGCCGCGCGGCACGGTGCAGACTGCCGGTGTCGGCTATGGCGCACAGCGCGCGGAGGTGCCTCACCTCGAGCTCCATGCTCCGTGAGGGTAAAGCGGAATGGCAGCGTTAACCAGCCACATAATTCATCGCTAAACCAGGTGAATTGGGCAGCCGATAGCGCGGTCCTATCGCCGGTTGCCATCATCACAGGCGCCGCACAGGCATCGAGACTCACCGGTGAGACTCAACCCCACCCAAGGAGTCCTCGATGCGAAAGTCCCTGTCCTCCCTGGCGGTTCTCGGTCTCGGCCTCACGATGGCCGGACTCGGAACAGCAGCCCCGGCCGCGGCGTCCCCGTCCGCGGAGCCCCACGCCGGGTTCGTCGCCAAGTCGTCCCCGTCCGCCCGGTCGGCCGACTCCGACGCGAGCCGAGCCTTCTTCCAGGCGGTCCTGGAGTCCGTCGCCGAGAAGCGCGCCGAGAACCCGAGTGCCGCCGCGGCCGTCACCGTCGTCTACGACGCCTCCCGCGCGCCCTCCTTCAGCGCCCAGATAGCGCGCAGCACCCAGATATGGAACAGCTCGGTGTCGAACGTGCGGCTCCAGTCCGGCTCCGCGTCGGCGGCCGACTTCAGCTACCGGGAGGGCAATGACTCCCGCGGCTCGTACGCCTCCACGGACGGCCACGGCAACGGCTACATCTTCCTGGACTACCGGCAGAACCAGCAGTACGACTCCACGCGGGTCACCGCCCACGAGACGGGTCACGTCCTCGGTCTTCCCGACCACTACTCGGGCCCGTGCAGTGAGCTGATGTCCGGCGGCGGTCCCGGCCCGTCCTGCACCAACGCCGTCCCGAACGCGGCCGAGCGGTCCCGTGTCAACAGCCTGTGGGCGAACGGCCTCGCCGCGGCGATGGACAAGGCCCTGGAGAAGTCGGCCCGCTGAGATCCCGACGCGGACACGGCCGCCCCGCTGCTGTGCGGGGCGGCCGTGTCCGTCTGCGCGCACCCGGCCCGGGTCAGCGCCCTTCGTGCAGCGTGAGGTCCGTGACGACCGCGCGGTGGTCGGTGCCGGCCAGGTCCAGGATGCGGGTGCGGCTCGCCCCGAAGTCCTCGGACACCAGCACGTGGTCGATCTGCGCGCCGAGTGTGGGTGCCGTCCGGGCCGGCCAGGTGACCGTGCGGTCGGCGCCGTCCAGGCGGGAGGCGTCGCGCAGGCCCGTGTCGAGGATGCGCCGGAAGGCGGCGTGGTCCTGGGAGGCGTTGAAGTCGCCGGCCAGGACCAGGGGGGTGCCCGGGTCGGTGCGGGCCGCGTCGCGCAGCGCGCCGAGCTCGTGGCGCCAGAGGTCGACCTGGCCGGGCAGCGGCGGCATGGGGTGGGCGAGTTGCAGCCGTACGGCGTGCCCGTCGACGTCGGCGACCGCCCCGGGCATGCCCAGCGTGCCGCGCACGCCCTCGGTGGGCCGGAGCGGGAAGCGGCTGAGGATGACGGAGCCCTCGGAGCCGCCGCCCTCCACGGCCCGGCGGTGCGGATAGTCCGGGGAGAGGTCCCGCTTCAGCAGCGTGTCGCAGTCGTAGTCGCACTCCTCCACGAAGAGCACGTCCGGTTTCTCGCGGCGGACGGCGGTGACGAGGGAGGCGGTGCCCTGGCCGAACTCGACGTTGGAGGTCAGCACGCGCAGTTCGGCGACCGGCCGGCCCGCGGGGTCGTCGACCGTGCCGTACGGCTCGATGAACCAGGCCAGCATGCCGAGCAGGATCACGCCCCACACCGTCCCGGTCCACCAGCGGGACAGCAGCGTGAGCAGCAGCCCGGCGGCGGTGGGGACGAGCAGCCAGGGGAGGAAGGCGAGGAACTGGGGGACGGGGGTGAAACCGTCGCTGTCGGCGGCCCGGAAGCCGACGATGACGCTCACCCCGGCGAACAGCAGGCCGGCACACCAGGCGCCGGACCGCCGTCCGGGCGGGCGGTGCTCGCGCCCGTCGTCCCTGGCGGTCCACTCGGCAGCGGCGGTGTCCAAGGCCCGGCCTTCCGTTCGCGGGTGGGGTGCCCGAATCCTCCCTCAAAGACGGGGCGGGGCGGGGGAAGGTTGCCGGGCATCGACCCGGGTCAGGAACTCCTCCAGCGCGGCGTCGAACACCTCCGGCCGTTCCAGGTTGGGCAGGTGGGCCGCGCCGTCGACGATGTGCAGCTCCGCGTCCGGGAGGGCCGCGTGCAGGGCCAGGGCGTCGGAGACGGGCGTGAAGGTGTCGTCCGCTCCCACGACGACCAGGGCCGGGACGCGGACGCGCGGCAGCAGGGCGGTGTAGTCGGGGCGGCGGGCCCGGGCGCGCAGGGCCGCGGCGGCGCCCTCGGGGGCGGTGGCCGTCATCATGCCGTGCACATGCGCCTTGACCTCGGCGGACGCGTACGGGGCGACCATCCGCTCCAGGACCTCGTCGGCGTAGCCGCGCATGCCCTCGGCGAGGAGGCGGTCCGCCATGGCGTCACGGGTGCGCACGCCCTCTGGGGTCTCCGCCGCCGGGAAGGTGTCCGCGAGGACCAGGCCGCGGACGCGCTCGGGGAACAGGCGGTAGCAGTCCATGACGATCTGCCCGCCCATCGACAGGCCCGCCAGGACGAACGACTCGACATCCAGGTCGTCCAGCAGGGCCTCGATGTCCCGGGCGAATCCCGAGAAGTCCGCGACGGCCGGGGTCGTGGGGGAGGCGCCGTAGCCACGCAGGTCGGGTGCGACGACCCGGCGGGTACCCGGGAACCTCTCGAGCTGCGGGGCCCACATCGTGCGGTCGAAGGGGTGGCCGTGGACGAGGACCAGGGGTACCCGATGCGTGTCGGGGCCTTTGTCCTCATATGCGAGGAAGGGTGCCATGACGTCGACCCTAGGCCGCCCAACTACTCGGTGCAATAAGATCTTTGCTCTCGGTGCAATCCAGGGGTCCAAGGGGGAGACCGGCCGATGAACGACTACCGGCGCATCGCCGACCGCATCGCCGACGACATCGCCACCGGGCGGCTGCGGCCGGGTCAACGGCTGCCGCCGCAGCGGGCGTTCGCCCGGCGGAGGGGCATCGCCCCGTCGACGGCCGGGCGGGTGTACGGCGAACTGGTGCGGCGCGGGCTGGTCGTCGGGGAGGTCGGGCGCGGCACCTTCGTACGGGCCGCACCGGACGGCCCGGCCGGGCAGGCGCTCACCGAGCCCGGCCCGGCCACCGCGCCCGTCAACCTGGAGCTCAACTACCCGTCCACGCCCGGCCAGCCGGAGCTGCTCGCCCCCGTCCTCGCGCCACTGCTGCGCCCCGACGTGCTGGCCGAGGCGCTGTTACCCGCCGCCGCGACCGGCACCGAGGCCGCCCGGGAGGCCGCGGCCACGCTGCTCGCCACCCCGGGCTGGCGCCCCGCTCCGCAGCGGCTGCTGTTCACGGGCAACGCCCGGCAGGCCATCGCCGCCGTGCTGGCCTCGCTGGTCCGGCCGGGCGGCCGGGTCGGGGTGGAGCAGCTGACGTATCCGCTGGTCAAGGAGATCGCGGCGCGGCTCGGCATCACGCTGGTGCCGCTGGCCCAGGACGCGTCCGGGCTGCTCCCGGAGGCCGTGGCGGCCGCGCACCGCTCGGCGCCGCTGTCCGCCCTCTACGTGCAGCCGACGCTGCACAACCCGACGTCCCTGACGACGAGCAGGCCGCGGCTGCTGCACCTCGCCCAGCTGGTCCACGACCTGAACCTGCCGGTGGTGGAGGACCGCATCTGGTCCTTCCTCCGGGAGACCGGTGATCCGCTGGCCGCGCACGCCCCGGACCTCACCCACGTCGTCGACGGGCTCTCCAAGCGGGTCGCCCCCGGGCTCACCGCGGGATTCCTCGTCGTGCCGCCGCACCGGGTCGACGCCGCGGCCCGGGCCGTGCGGTCGGGCGGCTGGAACGCGGGGCGGTTCGCGCTCGAGGCGGCCGTGCGGTGGGCCGGGGAGGGGACGGTGGCGCGGCTGGTGGCGGCCAAACGGGCCGACGCGGCACGGCGGCAGCGGATCCTCGCCGAGGAACTGGCGGGCTTCACCGTGCGGTCCGACCCGGGTGCCTACTTCGCCTGGTGGGAACTGCCCGCGCCGTGGCGCGCGGACACCTTCACGGCCGCCGCCGCGGCCCACGGCATCGCCGTCACCCCCGGTCCCGCCTTCGCCGTCGCCCCCGGGCACACGCCCGACGCCGTCAGGGTCGGGCTCGCGTCGGCTCCGGAACCGGATCTGCGACGGGCACTGCGGACCCTCGCGCATGTCGCCGAGCGGCGAGCCGGGGACCGTACCGGCCCGTGACCCAGGCACCGGCCGCCACCGCCACCCCCAGCAGGCACAGCAGCAAGGACACCGTGCGCAGGGTGGCGGTGAGGGCGTCGTAGACGGCGCCCGCGGCCGGGCGGTGCAGGGCGTCCGGCAGGTCGGCGAGGGTGAGGCGGCGGCCGATCGCCACCGCGAGGACCAGCAGCGCGCCGCCCAGGGCCGTGCCCAGGCCGAGGGCGGTGACCGCGCGGCGGCGGGACGCGGCGACGGCGATCGCGGCGAGAGCGAGGACGGCGGCGGCCAGCGGCAGCCAGAAGGCGGCGGTGTCCAGCACGTGGTACCCCTTGCGCAGTCGGTCCACGTCCTCGGCCGGCAGCACCGGGATCCGCGTGTGCGTGACCGGGATGCGATGGGCGAACGGCACGTGGTCGTCGGAGAATTGCTGCTTCACCCGGGCGATGACGGGAGCGGCGTCGACGGTGACCGGGGCTCCGCGGGCGCCGTCGTCGCGCAGGGCGCGCAGCACCGCGTCGTGCACGGCCCGGTTCGCCGCGTCCCAGGCCACGCGGTAGGCCTCGGTGCGGGTGAAGGAACGGGCCGCGTCGTGCACGAAGGGCCCGACCGCCCCGCGCAGTGGCCCGGTGTCGATCTCGCGCCGCCCCGCCTCCCGCATGACACCGTCGCCCATGGCCTCCGCCACCGCGTGCCGCACGTCCGGGTCGGCGGCGAGCGGCGCCATCGTCCGCACGTAGCGGCCGGTGTCGGTGAGCCCGTGGGCCGCCCAGGACGCGAGCGCCGCGAACGGCAGCAGCAGGCACGCGAGGGTGAGCAGAACGCCCGACAGGACGTTCCGCGCTCGTGGGGGCGCCTTCTCGGGGCGGGGCGCCCGGTCGTGCTCGGACACCCTTCCAGGCAACGGGCCCCGGGCCCGGCCCGCGAGCGCTGCGACGCCCTCCGCCCGGCCGTCCACCGTGCCGAACGGCTCTCCACCTGCGGGAAACGGGGCAGCCCGGCTCCGGTGCCGGGCTCCCCCGAACGGGTGCCCCGGTCCGGTTCCGGTTCAGCCGATGCGCCGGCCTTGGGCGTCCTCGTGCGTGTAGTAGCGGTAGAACACCATCGCGAAGACGGCCGCCCCCACCACGAGCCCCAGGCCGCTGGAGCTGAGCACGGACGCACCGGACTGGCTGTACAGGAAGCCCGTCGCAGCGCCCGCGAAGACGAACCAGCACAGCGCGTGCAGTTCGCGGCGCAGCAGCGGCGCCACCGCGCACACGGCGGCGAACAGCGCGGCGAACACGAGCGCCGTGACGAAGCCGAACAGCAGGTTCCAGCCCGTGATGGGCCCGGCGTCGCGCCGGATGGCCGCGGCCCAGTAGCCGTAGGTGAGCCCGAGCACCAGGGGCAGGCCGACCTTCACGGCGAGGTGGGTCCGCGCGCCGAAGACATCGGGCCGGCGACGTGGCGTGATCATCCTGCGTGAGGCGGGTGCCGCATGAGCCATGACAGCTCTCCTCTCTGTCCCTGCCCCTGGAACCAGGGCACACCTGCGGGCAGCTGCTGGCAAGTCGGCGGCACGGGGGAACGGGATGCGACCGGTGCGGGCCCGTGTTTCGCTGGGGCCGTGAGCCGCCACCGCGAGGGCCAGGGCCCGCTCGTCCGGCACGCGCGGGCCGGACGCCGCGACGTCGTGCGGCGGCAGGAACTGCTGCGGGTGCGGGGGCACAGCGTGGCCTGGGTGCCGCCGCTGCTGCTGCTCGTCGCCATCGCCGTGGCCGACTACCACACCATCGGCGAGTTCCGCATGATCTCCTGGATCGTGCTGGTGCCCGCCATCGCCGCCTCGCTCTGCGGGGTGTGGGGGACGGCCCTCTTCGCCGTCCTCTCCCTGGTGACGTACGCCGTCGCCGACAGCGCCTGGCCGCACGAGTACCGGGCGGGCCGCGCCGACTTCGTCCTCGTCGCCCTCGGCGGCATCCTCGCCACCCTGGCCTGCGCGATCCGCGTGCGCGACGAGAACCGCGCGCTGCACATGAGCGACGTCGCCGACACCGTCCGCCGTACCGTGCTGCGCCCGCTGCCGGCCGGCTGGGGCGGCCTCGACCACGCCGGTGTGTATCTCACCGCCGACGCCGACGCCCGCGTCGGCGGCGACTTCTACGACATCCAGCCCGGCCCGCACGGCACCCGGGTGCTGGTCGGCGACGTGCAGGGCAAGGGCCTGGGGGCGGTGGAGGCGGCGGCCGCGCTGCTCGGCGCGTTCCGTGAGGCCGCGTACCACGAGACGGAACTGGTGACGGTCGCCGAGCGGCTGGAGACGCGGATGATCCGGCACCGCGGGCACACCGTCGCGCTCGGCCGCTCCGACGGCGACCGGTTCGCCACGGCCGTCCTGCTCGCCTTCCCCGACGACGAGACGGAGGCGGTGGACGTGGTGCTGTTCGGGCACGAACCGCCGCTCGCCGTCGGGCCTGCCGGGGTGCGCACCCTGTCGGCCGGGGCCGGGCTGCCGCTCGGCTTCCGGGGGCTCGCGCCCGGCCCGCCGGAGATCCGGCGGTGGCGGATCTCCGCCGACGAGACGCTGCTGCTGGTCACGGACGGCGTGACCGAGGCCCGCGACGGCACCGGGGCCTTCTACCTGCTCGCCGACGAGGTGACCCGGGCCGTCGCCGAGGACCCCGGCACCGCCGAACCGGCCCGGCTCGCCGCCTTCGTACGGGACGGCACACTGCGGCACGGCGGTGGGCGTCTGGCCGACGACACCACGGTGTTCACCGTCCGCAGGAGACCCGGGGCCGAAGCCCCCGAAGGCGGACGTTTGCGGTCCTGAGACCCACCTTTGCAGCCGCAGCGGTTACGGTGCTGACGTACGTGATCGACACAGGGGGTGGGGCGATGCCCGGAACCGTGCTGCTGCTGGCGGCCTCGCCGGTGGGCAGGGGGCGCCTGGTCGACGCCGCCTCGGTGCTCCCCGTCCTCGCCGCCGTACCGCCCGCGGTGCTCTCCGGCACCGACACCGCGAACGTCGTCGAACTCGCCGACCCACTCGAGCCGCAGGCCGTCCTCACCCGGCTGCGCGCCGCCGCCGCGGCCCCCGGGCCCCTCACCGTGTACGTCACCGGGCAGCTCCAGCTCGACCGCCGGCAGCGCCTGCCCCACCTGGCGCTCGCCCGCACCACCGCCTCCACCGCCCGCTACACGGCCTTCCCCTGGCACTGGTTCCGGGAGGAACTGCGGCTCAGACCGGCCGGCGCCACGACCCTGCTGCTCGACCTGCATGCCGACGCCGAGACCTGGGAGCTGCTGCGGAGCACCCCGCTGGACTCGGGGCGCGGCAACGCCGTTCACGGTCGCATCGCGCCCCCGCCGTCCCGGCGCACGGTCGCGGTCCCGGCGTATATGAAGGCCGTCGCGACGATCCTGCGCAGCGGACTCCGGCCGCCCGTCGAGCAGCTGCACCAGCAGGCGCTGACCCGGATCGCGCCCGAGAGCGCGGCCACGGACCTGGTGCTGAGCACGTCCGGCCCGACGGGCGGCGATCCGCACGCCGCCCTCTCCGCCGCCGTCCGGTCCGGCCGGCACGCGGACGCCGACGCGCTCGCCGCCCGACACGAGCAGGCGGCCGTCACCGCGCACGGGCCCGCCTCCGAAGAGGCCCTGCACTGGGCCGAGGTACGGGCCGACCTGGCGATGTTCGCCGGGGACGCCGCCCGCAGCTGCCGCACCTGGCTGATGATCGCCACCGCCCGTCTGAACGCCGGGCAGGCGCCGGACGCCCCCGCCGTCGAGGCCGCCGTGGACCGGGCCCACCACCAGTGGGGCCAGGTCCACGACCCCGCCCCCGCCCGTGAACTGGGCGCCTCACTCGCCGCGTTGCGCGGGCGGGTGCCCGGGCGGCGCGAAGGAGCACTGGACCATGTGCAGCGCCAGCTGAGGCAGTTGCAGACCCAGGGCTGAGTCGCGTGCGCCGTGTGCGCGTGGCGTGAAGGGGGCGTGGGATCGCGTGCGCAGGTCACGTCACGGGTCTGCCGCCGGGGCCTGACCCGGTGTCATGATGGCGGGCATGACAGAGGGGGACCATGTGGCTGTCTTAGGCGTGCGCGTCCGGCTGGGGGCCGGCGCCACCGTGGACGACGTCAGAGCTCTGAAGACGTGGCTGAAACGCGAGGAGCCGCTGGAGGAACTGCTCTCCGGCCGGCATCTGCGCATCGAGGAGCGGACCGGCACGGACGGAACCCCGGGACGCCTCGGGCCCGACCTCGAACTCGTGCTGGAGATCCTCGGTGACGTCGTCACGCTCGCGGCGCTCACCGAGTACACCGCACGCGCGGTGAAGACCTGGACGAACAACCGCCGCCGGCTGCAGGGCGGCGATCCCGATCCGCAGATCCGCCCACTGGACCCCGACGGGGAGTAGGCGGTGAGCCGCTTCGACCCGCGCGGCAAGGCCAACCGGGCGCTGCTGGCCGGTGTGTCCGAATACGACCACACGGCACCGGATCCCCAGGGCGTCGCCGGGCAGCTCCCGGCCGTGCGGCACAACCGGACGGCCCTCGAGGACGCGCTGCACCGGGGCGGGGTGTTCGGCGCGGGCGAGGTGCGGACCCTGGCCTCCCCGGCCCCGGACGACTTCACGGGTGCGCTGCGCCGCGCCTGCCGCGAGGCCAGGGGGCTGCTGCTGCTCTACTTCGCCGGGCACGCCGTCACCTCCACCTCCGGCAGCGAACTGCACCTCCAGATGCGCACCGCGCGCGTGCTCACGGGCCACGGGCTGCCCGGCTCGGTGAGCTTCAGCCAGGTGCTGGCCGAACTCGCCGAGAGCAACGCCGAGCAGGTCGTGGTGATCCTCGACTGCTGCTACGCGGGCAACGCCGCGGGGATCTGGCACCGCTTCGACGATCCCAAGCGCAAGAAGCACAAGATCCTGCTGCTGATGAGCGTGCAGCCCAACCGCTGCATCCTGGGCGGGGACGCGGACGTGGCGACACCCTTCACCCGTGAACTCACCCATGCCCTCGACGCGGGCGGCGAGGTGTGGCTGTCCGGGCTGTACGCCGCGGTGAAGGAGCGGATGGCCGCGGCGAAGTACCGGGCGGAGGACGACGATCCGCAGCGGCCGCAGGCGCTGGCGCCCCCCTGGGACCCGGAAGCGGACGTCCTGCTGGCGGCGGGGCCGGGCTCCACGGAGACCGAATCCGACTCATCGGGCGGCAGCTGGTTCACCTGGCTCCGGGGGGTGTTCGCTGGCGGCCGGGAGGCCGGTGACCGGGGGGCCGGAGACCGGGGGGCCGGTGATGGGAGGGCCGGTGACGGGAAGGCTGGGGCCGGGAAGGCTGGCGCCCGGAATGCCGGCGCCGGGAAGGCTGGGGCCCGGAAGGCCGGTGACCGGAAGGCCGGTGTCCGAAAGACCGGTGCCCGGCAGGCCCGTCGCCGAAAGCGTCCTGCCCCGTCCGGCCGTATGGCCTCGGCCGTGCTGCTCGCCCTGCTCGCCACCGGCGCCGGCGGCTACGGCATCCTGGCGCTGACCGGCGAATCCGCCCCCTGCGGGCCGCC
Organism: Streptomyces tuirus; assembly: GCF_014701095.1. Lineage (NCBI taxonomy): Bacteria > Bacillati > Actinomycetota > Actinomycetes > Kitasatosporales > Streptomycetaceae > Streptomyces > Streptomyces tuirus. The sequence continues at coordinate 3,920,338 of NZ_AP023439.1, forward strand.
CCTGGAACTGCGCGTCCTCACCGACCTTGACCTGGAGCCGGTCACCCGTGCGGCGGCCGACGCCTACGTCGCCTCGGACGCCAACACCACCGGCGACGGCTGCCGGCGCAGCGGCGTCACCGTCAACAGCGCCGGTGCCGCGGCCGTGGTGACCGCGCTGGGCGAGCGGACCGACGCCTGGCAGCAGCCCCGCGAGGACGACAACCCGCAGCGGGACATCGGCCCGCAGCCGGACGTGTGGATCCCCGCCACCCGCGCCGACGTCGACCGGGTCACCTCGGCCGCGGCCCGGCAGGACCGCGTCTTCGCCCGGCTGGAGCCGCAGGACGGGCCCCTCGCGTACTCGCCGGTCGTGCTGGCCGTACCGAAGGCACGCGGCGCCGGTCTCGCCCCCACCGGCCGGTCGCTGGCCGAGCTGCTCGCCGACCTGGAACAGGCCGACGCCACGACCGAACTGCACCGCTCCGACCCGGAGTCCACCGACTCGGCCCTGCTGGCCACGATGGGCCTGTACGGCGACGAGCCCGGGGCACGCGGTGCGGCCGACGCCCGCGCCGCCGAGCTGCGCCTCGCCCGCACCGCACGGCCCGAGCCCTCGGCCGCGCGGCTGCTGTGCACGCTGCCCGGCGACCACGCGGTGGACGGCCGCAGTGCCGCACTGGTACCGGAGTTCCTGCTGAAGACGGGCATCGGCTGCCACCCGGCCACCCGCGTCCCGCGCGTCGCCGCCTACCCCGACGACGTGCCCGGTCTGGAACCGGCGTTCGTGCGGGTGCGCTGGGAGGACGGCGACCGGGACGCCGAGGCGCGCGACGACGCGGTGAACCGCTTCCGCACCTGGCTGACCGGGGCGGACGGCCGGGCGGTGCTCGGCGAGCACGGCTTCAGATCCGCGACCGGTGAACGCGGCCTGCTCGACAAAGCGTCGGCCCCAGAGGGCCTGACCGAGTCCGTCCGCCCCGCCGGGCGGGCCGACCCCTCGACAATGGAACGGGCACTGGAGCGGTACGGCAACGCGCACGGCCCCGGCCGGGTCCTGTTCCTGCTCGACAGCTCCGGCTCGATGGCCGGCCGGTGGGACGGCTCCAGCGGCGGCCCGGGCATCCTGAAGCAGACCCTGCCCGGGCTCGGCGGGGAGGACGAATACGGCGTATGGGCGGTGCACGGCACCGGCGACCGCACGCACACCGAACTCCTGCCCTTCGGCACGCACGAGCGCTCCGCCGCCGAACACGCCCTGGACAAGGCCGAGGTCCGGGACGCGGAGGCCGATCCGTCCGGCGCCCTGCGGGACGCCCTGGAGTTCATGCGGGAGCGCGGCTCCGACGACGAACGGCCGCAGCTGATCGTCCACCTGACCGACGGCGAGGACGACGGCCGCCTGGCCGGCAAGGCCCTCGACGACGTCCTCGACCGGGCCCGCGACGCGGGCGTCCCGGTGGCCATGGTGTCCCTGAGCAGCTCCGGCTGCGACCAGGGCCGCCCCGCCCCGCGCATCGCCGAGGCCGGCCGGGGCCGCTGCCTGGACGTCGGGGACGACCTCGTGCCGGACGTGCACGACGAGGTCGCCCGCACCGGAATGGGGGAGGAATGATGGCCCGCCGCCTGACGGCCGCCGCACTGTCGCTGCTGTCCCTGCTCGCGCTCACCTCCTGCACCGGCCAGGACACCCGGGAGCAGCCGCAGGGCGCCGACCCGCCCCGGATCGTGGTGGCCAGCGGCCAGGACGTCACCGGGAAGAACGGCATCCGTCAGCAGCTCATCGACGCCTGGAACGCCAAGGAGGGCGAACACGGCTACCGGGCCCGCCTGGTGGAACTCCCCGGCTCCGCAGACCAGCAGCGCAGCCAGCTGCTCGGTGCGCTCCAGTCGGGCGGGGCCGAGTACGACGTGGTGAACCTGGACGTGACCTGGATCCCGGAGTTCGCCGCCGCGGGCCTGATCCGCCCGCTGACCGGCGCGGCGGTGAAGGCGCCCGGCGACATCATCCGGTCCGTCGACAGCACGTCGTTCTGGGACGGGAAGCGGTACGCGGTCCCCTTCAACAGCGATGTCGGCCTGCTGTACTACCGCAAGGACCACCTGCGGAAGGCCGGCACCTACCGGACCGACCTGGGCCGCGGCGTGACCTGGGACGTCCTGCGGGAACTCATCGACGTCGTCAACGACCGCCCGAGGCAGCCGGGCTACGAGGACGGGTGGACCACGCAGCTCGCCGCCTACGAGGGCCGGACGGTCAACGCGATCGAGGCGTTCGCCTCCGCCGTCCCGGACTTCGCACTGACCGACCGGGACGGCCGGTACGCCGCCGACGAGGCGCAGTTGACGGCCGGGGTGGCCGAACTGCGGGAGCGCACGGCGCCGTCGTACCTGTACGGGGAGGCCACCGGGTCCCGCGAGGCCGAGTCGCTCAGCGCCTTCGCGGAGGGCCGCACGACCTTCCTGCGCCACTGGCCGTACGTCTACCCGGCCCTGTACGAGACGTTCAAGGGGGACCTCGGTGTGACCCGGCTGCCCGGCAAGGCGGTGCTCGGGGGCCAGAACCTGGCCGTCACCTCCTCCACCTCCGACCAGCGCGCAGCGAAGGCCGCCGAGCTGATCGCGTTCCTGACCGACCCGGACAGCGAACGCTGCCTGCTGCGCGCCGGGTTCGCCGCGACCCGCACGTCGGCCTACCGGGCTGCCGGCAACACCCCGGAGTGCCGGCACGCCGCCGCGTACTCCGAGAGCGCCTCGGCGTCACCCACCGGCGAGAGTGCCGAACTCAAGGCACCCGACCGGCTGGCGGGCGGCCTCAGCTACTCCCGGGACATCCTGCTGCCCGCCCTGAGCAAGGCCGTTCAGCGCCCCCGCACGCCCCTGTACGGCGCCGTCACGCAGACCCTCATCACCCAACTGGACGCCCTGTACGGCCCTCACTCGGTGGGTGACGTGCAGGTGGCGAAACGCCTTGACGAGGCACTGAGCAGGGTCTTACCCGGTTGACCCGGGCAGGCCGGCACACTCCACCCGCACACGGATGAGCGACGTATGTCAGGTCAGGTCCCTGCGCTCAGCGCTCTGCGCTCTGCGCCTTGCGATCACCGGGAGTCGGCGACTGTCCGTGGTCCGGCCTCCGGTGTCTCGGCTGCCTTCGCCGGGCCCGCGTTCGCCGCGAGCAGGAGGGTCGCCACGGCCACGAGGGCTGCGGTGAAGCCTCGGGCGTACCGCTCGGCGGTGCGTGTGCGTTCGAGCACGGCGACCTCGCAACTGGGGCGGGCGACTACGGTGGCAACGTATTAAGCACGTTCGACAATGGGGCTTAACACTCCGTTTAACCTAGGGGCAGTACCGGTCGAACGGCAAGAGGCACAGGGGGAGTTGGCGTGGGGGAGCGTGACGATCCGGGCACCATCGGTCGCCGGGTGCAGCGGTTGCGTGTGGAACGCGGGCTGACTCAGCGGCAGTTGGCGGAGCCCGTGTACACGCCGGCCTACATCTCCACCCTGGAGTCCGGCCGGGTGCGCCCCTCGGACGACGCCCTGCGGCACCTCGCGGAACGCCTCGGCGTCGCCTTCGACGAGCTCGCCGGCGGGCACTCCGCCCGGCTCGTCACCGGACTGCGGCTGCGGCTGACCGAGGCCCGGCGCGTCCTCGCCCTCGGCGAGGCCGAGGCGGCGGCCGGGAGTTACGCCGAGCTGCTCGTCGAGGCCGAGGCGAACCACCTGGCCGCGGAGCAGTCCGCCGCGCTGCTCGGGCTCGGCGAGTGCGCCCTGGAGACGGGCGAGCTCGTGGCCGGCCGGCAGTACTTCGAGCGGGCGGAGGAGTGTCTGGCCGGCGACCCGCTGCCCGCCCGGGTCCCCGCCCTGCGCGGTCGTGCCGTGGCCCACTACCTCGCCGGTGAACTCCGCTACGCCGTCTATCTGCTGGAGACCACCCTCGACGAACTCAACCGCGGCGGCCTGCACGACCCGGACGCTCTCCTCCTGCTCTACGCCAGCGCCATCGGCCCCTATATGGACATGGGCGCCCACGCCCGGGCCGCCCAGGCCGCCGAGTTCGCCCTGGCCCTCGCCCCCCGGTCCGACGACCCCGCCCTGGTCGCCCGGATGCACCGGTCCGTCGCCCGCACCCTGGTCGCCGAGGGCCGTCTCGCCGAGGCCGACGCCTCCCTGGCCAAGGCCGCCGAGCTGTACCGGAACCTGCAGATCCGCACCGAGCTCGCCAACTGCCACTGGATGCGCGGTTACGTCTACGCCCAGGACGGCCAGCTGGAGCGCGCCGAGGACGAGCTGCGGCAGGCCCTCGGCATGCTGTCGGCCAGACGCGCCGCCCTCTACAGCAGCCAGGTCGCCGTGGAGCTCGCCGACGTGCTGCACCGGCGCGGCCGGTCCGACGAGGCTGCGGCCCTGCTGCACGACGTCCTCGGGCACCTGTCCCCCGAGCGCGGCGCCGTCCACTCCGCCGCCGCGCACCGCCTGCTCGGCATCATCGCCGAGGACGCCCGCCGCACGGAGGACGCCGAGGAGCACTACGTCCGCGCCCTGAGCCTGCTGGAACGGGCGGGCGCCGCCGGTGACCTGGCCGACCTGTGCCGGCTGCTCGGGGACCTGCTGCGGCGGACCGGGCGGGTGGAGGCGGCCCTGGACGCCTACCGGACGGGCCTCGGGCACCGCACGGCCCCCGGCACCACCACTCTCGGACCCGCGCCCGCACAGCCTCCTCTCTGAGAAAACAGGTCCCGTAAGCCACGAGGGCGGTGACGGTCGGGGAGGCGGTGACGGTCACGAGACCGATGAAGGCCCCGTCCCTGACGGCGACGCCCCGCCCGGTGGTTTTGCCCCACCTGCAACGGGTAGTCGGGGCACGGTTCCGGAAGGGCTCGGAGTGACCGGGCGGGTGCCGGGCCCGGTGCCGGGCGGGCACCGGGCCCGGGTGCGGTCGCGTGTCGTGGTCACGTGTCGTGGTCACGTGTCGTGGTCACGTGTTGCGGTCGGCCGCGTGATCGAAGGAGGCGGTGGTCGTGTGGCCCAGGGACGATCCCCGAGGCGCCTCCGACGGCGACGACGGCGACCAGGGCCACGGCCGCACCGGGGGTGACCGGGACCCGGACGGGGCCCTGGCCGCCGACGTGATCGCCAGGGGCGTACGGGGTGCCGAGCCCGGAGAGGTCCCGGGGCGGCTGTGCGAGGTGGCGGTGGAGCTGCTGCCGGTGATCGGCGCGAGTGTGTCGCTGCGCAGCGAGGGCATGCCCGTGCAGCTGAGCGCGAGCAGCCCGCAGGCCGCGCACCTGTCGCAGATCCAGGCGACGCTGGGCGACGGTCCCTGCCAGAGCGCCGTGGAGGACGGCGCGCCCGTGCTCGCCTGCGACCTGACCACCGGCCGCGACGCGGGACGCTGGCCGGTCTTCGCCCAGCAGGCGACGGAGGCGGGGGTACGGGCCGTGTACGCGGTCCCGCTGGGCAGCGGCGGGGCGTGCGTCGGCACGCTCGACCTGTACCGCGACCGCCCCGGGGCCCTCACGGACCGGCAGTTGCACGTGGCCCGGATCGTGGCCGGCGTGATGACCGTGGCCCTGATGGCACTGCCGCACGGCGACGAGCCGGAAACGCAGGGCGGCGAGGACGACTGGCTGAGCGGCCTGGCCTCCGACCACGACGAGATCTACCAGGCCGTCGGCATGATCATGGCGCAGCTCGGCGCGGGCGCGGACGACGCGCTGGCACGCCTGCGGGCGGACGCCTTCGCCCGCGGGCGTACGGCCCTGGACGTCGCACGGGACGTGATCGCCCACCGCACGCGCTTCGACCGCTGACGTCAGATCTGCGCCCGCCCCTGCTTCCTGATCTCCGCGAGCCGCTGCGCCCCGAGCTGGACGGCGTGCTGGGTGACCTCCTCGTACACCTCGTCGAGGCCCGCGTTGGTGAGGGTGATCGTCTCCTCGCCGACGCGTACGGCGGCGAGATCGACCGTCAGGTACGTCAGTTCCCCCTCCTCCGTCTCGCCGGCCAGCGTGACCCGCAGGGCCTGCCGGGCGTCCCCCACCGGCGGCAGCGGCAGGTCGCTGACCTCCACGCCCTGGACGCCGCCGCGGGTCGTCGAGGCCGTGAACTGGCCGCACCTGCCGGGCAGCGACCTCATCCAGTCCAGCGTGCGGTCCACGTCGGCCGGGGGGTGGGCGGTGACCCGGTAGTGCAACTGGGCGTCGGTGTCGCCGTCGTCGAGCGCGGACGACGCCTGCGGGCCCTTCGGGGCGCCGAAGGGCTCCTCCGTGTAGAGGGCGTCCAGCAGCCGCTGGCAGTCCCGGTCCTCCGTGCCGGCCTTGAGCAGTCCGTCCCGCCAGGTGCGCGCGCCCCGGCTCGGTGCCCACGGCTCCCCCAGATCGGCCTCGGTGACCAGGGCCGCCCGGGCCTGCGCCTCGGTGAGGGCGGCCCCGGAACCGGCGGGCTGCTCGACGGCGGGTGACACGGCGGTCGCGGACGCGGAGGCGGAGAACCACCGGGGCCTCGGCTCGTCGCCGACGGAGCAGCCGGCCGTGGCCAGCAGGGCGGTCACGGACAGCGCGGAGGCCAGGAGGGCACGGGTGGCCGGGGGACGGGTCATCGGAGTGCCTCCTGCGGGCGGGGGGGGTGCCCCTATGACTTTGGTCAAGGGGTGGTCGGGGTTGGTGGTTGGTAGAAGGTGCCGTCGCGGAGCATCGCGAAGAGCACGTCGGCTCGGCGTCGGGCGAGGCAGAGGATGGCCTGGGTGTGGTGCTTTCCCTGGGCGATCTTCTTGTCGTAGTAGGTGCGGGAGGCCGGGTCGGCCAGTGCGGCGAACGCGGAGAGGAAGAAGGCGCGTTTGAGCTGCTTGTTTCCTCTCCGTGAGGGCTGTTCCCCGCGGATGGAGGACCCGGAGGTCCGGGTCGCCGGAGCGAGGCCGGCGTAGGCGGCGAGGTGGGCGGCGGACGGGAACGCGGTGCCGTCACCGACGTCGATGAGGATGCGGGCTCCGGTCCTGATGCCGATGCCGGGCATGGACATCAGGACCTTGGAAAGAGGGTGGGCCTCCAGGAGTTCCTCGATCCGGTGGGCCAGCAGTTTGCGCTGGTCGAGCACGGCCTGGAGCGAGGAGGCGAGGCTGGGGACGATCAGCGCGGCCGCATCCGTGCCCGGGACGACGACGGTCTGTTCGTCCAGCGCGGAGAACACGTCGTCGATCAGCCGTTCGGCCATCCTGGGCGCCTTCGGCCGGATCAGGGTGACGAGCCGTCGGCGTCCGGCCTTGCGGATCTGGGCCGGCGAGCCGAACTGGTCCAGCAGCCTGAGCACGGCCGGGTGCTGCATGCGCGGGCCCAGGACCCGTTCCAGATGCGGGTGGATCTGCGTGAACAGGCCCCGCAGCCGGTTGGACAGGCGAGTCGCTTCGGCGGCGAGGTCGTCGTCGAAGCCGACGAGCATCTGCAGCTCGGCGATCGTCTCGTCGTCGAGGTCGACCGACCGCAGCGTGTGAGGCATTGCCCGGGCGGCGTCGGCGATGATGAACGCGTCCTTCGCGTCGGTCTTTGCCTCGCCGGGGTAGAGGTCGGCGATCCGCCGCATGGTCAGGCCGGGCAGATAGGCGACATGGCAGCCGAGCTCGCGGGCGACGGTCAGCGGCAGGGCGCCGATGGAGGCGACCTGGTCGACGATGACGAGAACGGTGCCGTGCTTGGCCTGCAGTTTGGCGAAGACCTCGCGGAGTTTGGGTTCGCTGTTGGGCAGTCTACGGTCGAAGGTCTTCTTCCCGGCCGGGGTGAGCGCGGTGGCGTGGTGTTCGCCCTTGCCGACGTCCAGGCCGAGGTAGACGTCGATGTCGCCGGTGTCGATCACGTGCGGTGTCCTCCGGTCGTACTCGTCCGGCCCTGCCACGGCACTGATCGCCACATCCACATTACGAAGAGCCTCCCGACCTGCGAAGAAGTCGGTGGTCATGCCCCTAATCAGCGGTCTGTCAGTGCCTCCGGAGCTGGTGACACCACCCCCCAGGCCATGCACTCGACAAGGGGAGGTAGTCATGCCAACTCCGAAGGCCGGTAACCCCGTTGCGGGGCTACGAAGACGGTAATGGGGGGGCTCATGGAGGCGCCTTCGTGCGGGGGCGGGCTCTCCAAGATCGGGTAAGTGCTCTTACGGCACCACCGCGACCGCCCGCCCACCAGCGATACGGGCCGTCCGGGTGACCGGACCGCGACACCCACTCCTGCCGGTCTCAGAACGTCCAGCGCGTGTGGCTGTACACCCCGTTGTCCCGGCCGAAGCCGTACGCCGTGTCCGGGGCCAACGCGAACACCACCGCCTCGCCGCCGCGGAACGCGTCCCCGATGCCGTGGAAGGTGCCCTCGGGGGAGGTGATGTGCGGGCCGTACTTCGTCTCGTACGCCGTGATCACCTCCTCCAGGCGCTCCCGGTCGGCGACCGGTTCGGCCGTGCCCTCGACGACGAGGTCGAGCCCGTCGGTGAGGGAGTTCGCCCCGGTGGTCAGCGCGCAGTGGGCGTCGTGCGTGAGGTTCTTCGCCTTCTGCTCGGTACGGCCGGTGGAGAAGTACAGCACCCCGTCGTGCCAGGCGGCGATGCAGGGCGTGACGTGCAGCCGGCCGTCCGGCCGCACGGTGGACACCCAGAAGATCTCGGCGGCCTCCAGTCGCCCCTGCGCCTCGGCCCAGGCGGTCGCGGTGACCTCCGCGGCACCTGGGCGGGGGTTGAGCGCGGAGCTGTAACGGGCGTCGAGCTCGGTCGTCGGTTGCTGTGCGGGCATGGCGGGACCCCTTCCTCGTCTCCTGCCCGTAACGACCGTCCGGCGGGGCCGGAATCATCGCCGCGTCCGTTCGTGTGGCCGGTCCGGCCGCGATCCGCAGGGGAGCCGGTCGGCGGTACGCCGGTCCTGAGCCGTCGGGGACCGGCAACGGGCGGTCGTCCAGGTCGTAGGGTCGCTGCTGCGGAGCTTTCCCGCGCAGCCACTGGAAGGAGTCCCCGCCGTGCCGGACGGTCAGCCCATCCCGGTGATCATCGACTGCGACACCGGTGTCGACGACGCCCTCGCCCTGCTCTTCGCCGTACGGCACCCGGCGCTCGACGTGCGCGCGATCACCTGCGTGGCCGGGAACACCGACGTCGACGGCGTCGTCCGCAACACCCTGACCGTGCTGGAGCAGGCCGGCGCTCCCCACATCCCCGTCGCCCGGGGCGCCGAGCGGCCGCTGATCGAGGCTCCGCGCTCGGCGCGGCACGTGCACGGGCACGACGGCATGGGCGACCTGGGCCTGCCGGAGCCGTCCCGGGGGCCCGCCGACGTCGACGCGGTGACGCTGCTGCGGCGCGAGATCCTCGCCTCCCCGCGCCCGGTGACCCTCATCCCTACGGCTCCCCTCACCAACATCGCGCTGCTCCTGCGCACGCATCCGGAGGTCGTCGGCAACATCGAGCGGATCGTCTTCATGGGCGGCGCGGCGGCCGTCGGGAACGCCACGCCCGTCGCGGAGTTCAATGTCTGGCACGACCCGGAGGCCGCCGCGATCCTGCTCACCGCCGGGGTGCCGATCACGATGTACGGGCTGGACGTGTTCACCCGGGTCGTGGTCCCCGCGGCGGATGTGCGGAGGCTGCGGGCGAGCGGCGAACCGGGGGCGCGGCTGGCCGGGGAGCTGCTCGCGCACCGTCCGGCCCATCCGGACAGCCGTCCCGACGACCCCTCCGAGACGTCCGGCGGCCTCGGCGACGCGGGCGCGGTGTGCGCGGTCGTCGACCCGGAGGGCCTGACGACCCACCGCCTCCCGGTGGAGGTCTCCCTCGCGCCCGGGCCGACGCGCGGCATGACGATCGTGGACCGCCGGCCTCGGCCCGGCGAGGCGGAGCTGCACGAGGGCACGCGCGAGCAGCCGCTGGTCGACGTGGGGTCGGACGTGGACGTGGAGCGCTACGTGAAGCTGTATCTGGCGACGGTCGAGAGGTGATCCACCGATTCTCACAACAGGAATGGACTGCTCCGATCGGCGCGATGGTTCCTTTTTCCGGCATTCTGGACAGATTCAATGCTGTCGCCCGTATGCCCTGCGAAGGAGACCGCGTGACCGATCGCTCCACCCTCGACCTGTCGTCCCGTGACCCCGACTGGTGGCGCCAGGCCGTCGTCTACCAGGTCTACCCCCGCAGCTTCGCCGACGCCGACGGCGACGGACTCGGTGATCTGCGCGGCATCACCCGCCGGCTCACCCACCTCGCCGCCCTGGGCGTCGACGCCCTGTGGCTGAGCCCCTTCTACCCCTCCGAACTCGCCGACGGCGGCTACGACGTCGCCGACCCGCGGGGCGTCGACCCGCGCCTGGGCACCCTCGACGACTTCGACGCCCTGGTCGCCGAGGCCCACCGCCTCGGCCTGAAGGTCATCGTCGACATCGTGCCCAACCACTCCTCGCACCGGCACGCCTGGTTCCAGGAGGCCCTGGACGCCGGACCCGGCTCGGCGGCCCGCGACCGCTACGTCTTCCGCGACGGACGCGGTGAACACGGCGAACTCCCGCCCACCGACTGGCAGTCCGTCTTCGGCGGCAGCGCGTGGAAGCGCGTCCCCGACGGCCAGTGGTACCTCCATCTGTTCGCCCCCGAGCAGCCCGACCTCAACTGGGAGAACCAGGAGGTCCGCGCCGACCACCGCACCACCCTGCGCTTCTGGTCCGACCGCGGGGTCGACGGCTTCCGCGTCGACGTCGCCCACGCCCTCGCCAAGGACCTGAGCGAACCCCTGCGCGACCTCGGCGCCCCCGAGCTGAGCGGCGAGGAGGCCCTCAGCACGATGCCGCCCGGCACCCACCCCTTCTACGACCGCGACGACGTGCACGAGATCTACCGCGACTGGCGCAAGATCCTCGACGCCTACCGCCCGCCCCGCATGGCCGTCGCCGAGGCGTGGGTGCCCGGCGCCCGGCGTGCGCTGTACGCCCGCCCGGACGAACTGGGCCAGGCCTTCAACTTCGAGTACCTGCAAGCCGGCTGGGACGCGGAGGAACTCCGGCAGGTCATCACCGGCTCGCTCGCCACCGCCCGGGCGGCGGGCGCCTCGGCCACCTGGGTGCTGTCCAACCACGACGTCGTACGGCACGCCTCCCGCCTCTCGCTGCCGCACGGCACCGACCCCGACGCCTGGCTGCTCTCCGGCGGCCGAGCCCCGGCCGTCGACGAGGCGGCCGGGCTGCGCCGGGCCCGCGCGGCGACCCTGCTGATGCTGGCGCTGCCCGGCTCGGCGTACGTCTACCAGGGCGAGGAACTCGGCCTGCCCGAGGTCGCCGACCTGCCCACCGAGGTCCTCCAGGACCCGATCTGGGAGCAGACGGGCCACGTCCGCAAGGGCCGCGACGGCTGCCGGGTGCCACTGCCGTGGACGATGACCGGACCGTCGTACGGCTTCGGGCCCGGCGGCGCCTGGCTGCCGCAGCCGCCCGCCTTCGCCGCCTACGCCGTCGAGGCGCAGGACGGCGTCGAGGGCTCGACCCTGGAGCTGTACCGCACGGCCCTGCGGCTGCGCCGCAAGCTCCTCGACGGGGAGGAGCTGACCTGGGCGGCGGACGCCCCGGCCGGCGTGCTCCGGTTCGACCGCTGCGAGGGGTGGCGGTGCGTCACGAACCTGTCGGGCAGGGCGGTCGAGCTGCCGGCGGGTGAGGTGCTGCTGAGCAGTGCGCCGCTGGAGGACGGGCGGGTGGGGCCGGACACGACGGTGTGGCTGGGCCGGTGAGGTCGTTCCTTGGCTGCGGCGGTGTGGGGGCCGGTCGCGCCCCGCGGCGGAGCCGCAGACCGGCACAGCCCCGTGCCCCTCAGGGCGTGGGGACACTCGCGTGGATCAGTCGGGCGTGCCGTCGTTACGGACCGCCGTGAGAATCGTCGGCGGAGTGTCTTCGACGGCCGGACACGGACAAGGAGCCCCGCCCGCGATGAACAGGTACAGCAGGACAGCAGCCGTGGTGGGGGGTGTCGTGGCGGGGGTGCTCGCGGTCCCCGGGGCGCCCGCGGCAGCCCGGGACGGTGGGCTGTGGGGGGCGGCGACGATCGCACCCGGACGGGAGGGCATCGTCGAGGTCGCGGGTGTCCCGGAGGGCGCCGAGGGCGTGACGCTGACGCTGATCGCACCCCGGGGCACGCGGGTGACCGGCGCACCCCTCGACGCGTCCGGCTACCGCGGCTCGGTCGCCGCCGACGGACGCAGCGCCGCGTACACCGTCACCGGCGGGGTGCCCGGGCCGGACGGCGTGCTCCCCTTCGTACTGGCCGTGCCCGCGGACGCCGTCCCGGGCACCCGGCTGCGGGACTGCTCGCTGCGCCTCACCGACGCCCGGGGCGTGCCGCGGGCCGTCGGCCGGTGCTCGGTGACCGTGGGCCTGGCCTCGCCGACCCTGACCCATCCCCTGTCCGGTGTACCGCTGGCCGCCCGGCCGGAGGTCTCCGGCACCGCCCACCCGGGAGCCCAGGTCACCGTCCGCGACAAGGAAGACCAGGAGACCTGCGCGACCACCGCCGCCCCCGACGGCACCTGGAGCTGCACCCCCGGCACCGGCCTCCCGGCGGGCGCCAACCGGCTTCAGGCGGTCGCCGCCCTGAACGGGGTGAGTGCGATGAGCGAGCAGATCGACATCGTGGTGGCGGCGGAGGCCGGCGCGGGGCGTCAGTAGCGCACGGCGCGGGCCACGTCCGCGCGGACGTCACCGGAGAGGTCGTGGGTGCTGCGGGCGGTCGCCGTGGCGGACTCGCCGGCCTGGACGTGGTCGACCGTGACGATGGCGGTGTCCACCAGGTCGCCCTCGGAGTTCTTGAAGTCGACCTGGACGGCGAAGGAGCGGGTGGTGTCGTCGGAGTTGCGGACGGTGACCTCGGCGCGGACCCGCCCGTCGGAGCCGGTGACGGGCGTGCCGACCCGGACGTCGTCCTTGACGTCGATGCCGTCCTGGATGTCGTCGAGGCGGCGCCCGGCCTCCGCCGTCGCGGACTCGATCGCCTCGGAGACCCCCGAGGCGATCGACCCCACAGCGGACTCCGCCTTGCTGGCGGCGTCCGACGGAGTGCCGTCGCCGCCGCAGCCGGTGAGCGCGGCGGACAGGGCGAGCGCCAAGGCCGCCCCTCCCGTCGCCCAGCGGGTCCGGTGGCGGGCAGCCATGTCGCCTCCCTGGTCCTTCCTCTACGGCCTCACGGCCTCGCGGCTTCGGGTCTCTCAGGTGCGGCCGAGTCCGCCGCCGCCGAAGGATCCACTGGACCCCGGCGACCAGCGGCGCGGTTTCTGGTCCTTCCCCGTCCTGGTGCTCGCGTGGTGGAGCTCGTGGGGCATGAGCCGCTGCCCGTCGCGCGTGACGACCGGCACGTCGTCGGGCTCCCGCATCTCCCGCATCTCCCGGACGGGCCCGCCGTCGGGGACGTGCGGCTGTTCTTCCGGGGCGGGGTGATGGGTGTCCGTGTCCATGACCCGCATCCCGACCCGCACGGCCCAGATCAGCGCACAGGCCACGATCATTCCGCCGACGAAGGCGATGGTCACGGCGACCGCGTGATCTGACGACGCCGCCAGTTCTGCATACGCTGCCGTATTCATGCCCCAAGTATCGCCGACGGAATGAGATAAAGCGCCCGGAATGCCCCGCGGTAGGTGCCCGGCAACCCACGCCCCGCCACCCGTCCCCAGGCGAGGGTCGGCGTGCGCTCATCGATCACAGCACCGCCCGGCCCGGCCCGGCCCGTTCGGGCCCTCCCGGGAGGCGCCGCGGGCCTCGGACTGGCAGATTGCGCCCAGAGGAAGGCCGGCCCCGGCCGTCGCGTCCCCGCGTGTGCCGCTCGGGAGCCGGGACCGGCCTTCCCGCTTGCGACGCGGATTCCGGCGATTCGGCGCGTCCACCGACCTCGACGGCGGCAGCCTCGCCTCCACCGGCGCGGGCGGTCTCCGTTTCGTTTTGCGGAACCTTTGCCCGGGGGCCGGGCGTTGGGTGGGTGTGCGCGCGTGAGCGGGTGCGCCAGGTGAGGCCTACTAGTACCGAGGTGACGTCAATGGCAGTGTGGGACCGGCTCAAGGACCAGGCCAAGGCTCTCCAGCAGGGGCAGAGCGGCCGGGGCGCGCCGACCGGTGGGCACGGCGGCGGTGGGGCGAGGTCCGGTGGTGGCGGCAAGGCCCAGCTGGTCGGTCTGCTGAAGACGCAGCTCGGGTCGCTGAAGAACGAGCTGAAGAGCGGTGCGTACCGGGACGCGAGCATGGCGATGTGCGCCCTGGTCGCGGCGGCCGACGGGAACGTGGACCCGGCCGAGCGCCAGCAGGTCGAGTCGATGATCCTCAGCAACGACGTCCTGCAGAACTTCCCGCCGGAGCAGCTGCGCACGCGTTTCAACAAGCATGTGGACCAGCTGACCGCCAATTTCCAGCACGGCAAGGCGGAGGCCATGCAGGAGATCGCCAAGGCCGCCAAGAAGCCCACCGAGGCCCGGGCCGTGATTCAGACCGGCATCGTGATCGCCGGTGCGGACGGCCACTTCTCCCAGGCCGAGGCGACGGTCCTGCGCGAGGCCTGTGCGACGTTGGGGGTGAACGCCGCCGAGTTCCAGCTCTGAGCGCGGAGGTGCACGGGCCGTGCGGGTGAAGCCGGCTACGGCGTAGCGGGCTCTCCCGGCTGCCCCGGCTCCCCGGGCTCCCCGGCTCTCCGGGGGAGCGCTTCGCCCGGCTGCCCCGGCTCCCCGGGCTCCCCGGCTCTCCGGGGGAGCGCTTCGCCCGGCTCCCCCGGTACACCGGGCTCCCCCGGCTCCCCGCGCGCCCTCCGCCGTCTATAACGGGGCCATGATCTATCACGTCGTACCGCGCACCGTCTGGACCACCGCCACCGGCCCCGCCTACGCGCCCGGCTCGCTCGCCGAGGAGGGCTTCGTGCACTGCTCGCCGGACGAGGCGACCACCCTGGCCGTCGTCGACGCCTTCTACCGGGACGCGCCCGGTCCCCTGCTGGTGCTCGCCCTCGACGAGGCCCGGCTCACCGCCCGGGTGGAGTGGGAGGCAGCGGACCCGGCCCCGCCGCCCGGAGTCTCCGGGGCCACGCTCTTCCCGCATGTGTTCGGCCCCCTCGACCGCGACGCCGTCGACCACGTCCTGGAAGTGCGGTTCGACGAGGAGGGACGGGCCTCGGAGTTGCGTGCGGCAGGATGACCGGGTGATCGAACAGAGTTCCACTCCGGCCGCCCCCGGGCCCGTCCTGCGCCCCGCCCGGGGAGCCGCCCGCTGCGCGGTCGCGGCCCTCGCCCTGGCCGCGGTCGCCTGGGCGGCCCGGGCGGTGTGGCACCTCCGGCTCTCCGTCGCGGGGGAGCCGGCGTCCGGCCCGCCCGACCAGGGCGGCGGTGTGCACCGTCCGCTGACCGCGCTGGAGGACTCCTACCACCTGGTCTCCTCCGTGGGCGCCGCCGTCACGGCCGTCTGCGTGCTCGTGTTCCTGTTCTGGCTGGATCAGATGCGGGACAACGCCAAGGCCCTCTCGGGCACGGCCCCGCGCTACGGCGACCTCTGGCTCTGCCTGGGCTGGATCGTGCCCGTCGTGAACCTGTGGATACCCCGGGGCGTGGTCGCGGACGTCCACCGCTCGGTCTTCCCCGAGCGGCGGCTGCCCGCCGTCGTGAACTGGTGGTGGGGCCTGTGGCTGGCCGGTCTGGCCGGCGGCGTGGGAATCATCTACGCCGACGACACGGACGAGGTCATCGCCCGTGCCTACAGCGAAGTCCTGCCCCTGCTCGCCGCCGACCTGGTGATCGTGGCCGCTGCCGGGGTCGCCGCCCTCATGGTGCACACGCTCACGACGGCCCAGCAGCGGCGCATGGACGAACGCGCGGCGGTCGCCTAGGAGGCGGGCGTCCAGCACGGTCCTCCCCGGCGCGGCCGGTACACCGACGCGACGAACGAGGCGGTCACCCGCACCGGCGCCCCCATCTGCCCGATGCGCCCGCGCAGTTCCGCCGCGTCGACGTGACGTGCGGCCGGACTCATGGCCACCAGGGCGGTGGCCTCCCCGGCCGTGAGGCTCATGGCGTACTCCAGCGGCTCGGCGCGCTCGCGCCGGAAGTGTGCCCCCAGGGTCCGGCGCAGCCGGTCCTCCTTCAGCGGGTCGACGGCCGGCAGCCCCGGGGACGCGCGCAGTTCGCGCAGATGCCGGGCGGTGGGCGTGACGACGAGCAGCGCGCCGTCCCGGCCGAGGACGCGGTGGAACTCGGGCCCGTTGCGGGGTGCGAAGACGTTGAGGACGAGGTCGGCGCAGCCGGTGCGCACGGGCCAGGGCTGCCATACGTCCCAGCCTGCCGCCTCCGCCCGGGGATGCGCGCGGGCCGCCGCGCGCAGGGCGGGCACGGAACTGTCCAGCCCCAGCCCGAGGGCATCGGGGAGGGCGTCCAGGACGGCCGCGAGGTAGTGGCCGGTGCCCGCACCGGCGTCCAGGACGCTGGCGTTGGGCGGGGCCAGTTCCGTGGCCAGTTCCGCGAGGGCGCGGGCCAGCGGGTCGTAGTGGCCGGCGCCGAGGAACGCGGCGCGGCTGCGGACCATGTCGGGGGAGTCGGCGCTCGGAGCCCGCCGGTGACCGGTCAGCAGGCTGACGTAGCCGTGGCGGGCGATGTCGAAGGTGTGCCGGCCGGCGCACCGCAGGGCGCCGTCGGTGCGGCGCAGGGCGGCCGGGCACAGGGGGCAGGTCAGGACGGACAGGAGTCGGTCGGAAGGCAAGGGTGCTCCTCGGAACGCGGGGCACCGCGGCGGGGCGGCGCGTCGCGTGCGGGCGGCGGACGGTGAGGCGTCGGCGCCCGCCGGCCGGCTCGCCGTGAACCGGCAGCCGGGGGGCGGGTACGCCGAGGGCGGCGACGTGAGTGACTCACGTCGCCGCCCTCACCGCGGCGTCAGAGGAAGCAGTGAGGCAGGGCGTTGAATGCCAGTGCCATACGGCCAGGTTACCGGGCGCCGCCGAACGTCACGACGAGCCGCCCGTCCGAGGCGAACGGCCGGCGAACGGCCGGCACACGGCACCGGCGAAACGGCCGGCGCATGGCACCGGCGCACGAGGCGCAGCGGGAGCCCTTCGATCCGACCGCGCGCACATCCGTCCGTCCCCGACCGCCCGCACATCCCTCCATCCCCCGGCGCCGGTCAGCGGTTGCCGTCCGCCGTCCTCCGGTCCGTGCCGGGGTGGGCGGTGGACGGGACGGGCTCCACCGAGGTGGGTGTGGCCGACGGGGTGCGTGCGGCCGCCCGGCCGGTCGCCTCGTCGGTGACGGGGGTGCCCGGCGCGGACGCGCGGGGGGTGCCGGTGCCCGGGAGGGGCGTGTCCGGGACCGAGGGGCGGGACTCGGACGGGGACGGCTCGGGGGTGGGGGCCGCGGAGGGGAC
Organism: Streptomyces tuirus; assembly: GCF_014701095.1. Taxonomy (NCBI): domain Bacteria; kingdom Bacillati; phylum Actinomycetota; class Actinomycetes; order Kitasatosporales; family Streptomycetaceae; genus Streptomyces; species Streptomyces tuirus. The sequence continues at coordinate 3,937,702 of NZ_AP023439.1, forward strand.
GGGCGGCGCGGTTCTGGAGGCGGGCGGGGCCATCGGGATGGTCGGAGCCGTGGGGCGCTCGGGTGCCGTGTGCCGCAGGGGGACGGCGATGAGGACGGCCGCGACGCAGCACAGGCCCGCCCCGGCCGCGGTGCGCAGCAGGCGGCGGCGGGTCGCCCGGCGGCGGATCGTCTCGTACTGGCCGGGGGGCGGGCCCAGGTAGTCGGGGGAGGAGGGGCGCAGGATCACGGCCAGCGGGTCGTCGGGGCCGGACTCCGGGCCGTCGTCGTCAAGGCGTGTGGTCAAGGCTTCTCCTCAGGTGGACGCGGAGCAGTTCCCGGGCCGCGTGCAGGTCGGCCTTGACGGTTCCTTCCTTGCGCCCGGTCAGCGCGGACACCTCCCGGATCGGCATGTCAGCGTAGTAGTGGAGGAGGATCGGGACGCGCAGTCGCTCCGGCAGTGACTGCACGAGCAGCCGCACCGACGGGTCGGCCTGTTCGGGGTGCGGGCGCACGGCGGCCTCCGAGGTGACGCGGTGCATGGCCCGGCGCTCGCGCTCCAGCTTGCGCCAGTGGTCCCGGACCAGGTTGGCCGCGGTCACGTAGAGGAACCCGCGCGGCTCCTCCACGGACGTCCAGCGGGCCCAGAGCCGGGTGAACGCCTCCGAGGCGATCTCGTGGGCCGTCCCGTCGTCGTCGACGAGCCGGCGGCACCAGCCGGCGAGGCGCGGGTAGAGGGCGGCGAACAACTCGGACGCTGCCTTCTCGCGGGACCGTTTCAACGCTCTCCAGAGATGGGGGACTTCGTACCGCTCAGGGCCGCGAACACGATCACGTTGTCCGCGTAGCCGTCGCCGGTCCGTGCTCCGCCGCACGTGATCAGCCGCAGCTCCGGGCGGTCCACGTTCCCGTAGACGTCGTCGGCGGGGAAGTCGGTTTTCGGGACGGTCCGCACCGCCGAGACGGCGAACTCCGCCGCGGTGCCGTTCTCCAGGCGCGCCACGATCCGGTCACCCCGGCGCAGCCGGGCGAGCCGGCGGAAGACGCCGTCGCCGTACGGGCCGACCGTGACATGGCCGAGGATCACCGACGGGCCCCTCGCGCCGGGCGTCGGCGAGTGCCGGTACCAGCCCGCCCGGTCGTGAGCCGTGACCGGCGGCACCTGCACCGTGCCGTCGGCTTGCAGGCCCAGCCGGATGACCGGGGTGTCGACGCCGATGGCCGGGACCAGCAGCCGCACCGGGACCGAACGGGCCAGGGGGCGGGCCCTGTTCGCTGGGACCGGCCGGGCGGTGGGCGTCTGCCGGGGTGTGCCGCCGCCGTGGCTCCCGCACGCCGTCAGCAGGGACGCCAGCGCCCCGGCCGTGAACGCGCGCCTGGAGAACGGGCTCATGCCCCGGTCGCCCGGCGGCGCCGCACGACGAAGACCGTGCCGCCGCCCAGGGCGAGCACCGCGGCGGCGCCCGCGCCGACCGCCGTGCCGCCGGTCCCGGAGGCGTCGGTCGCCGCGACACCGGTGTCGGGCGCGCCGCTCGGCCGCACGGAGACCTGGCCGTCGGCCGGTGCCCGGGTCGGCTCCGCGCCGGGCGTCTTGCGGGCCGGCTCGGGTGCCCGGGTCGGCTCCGCGCTCTCCGCCGGCCGGGTGGAGGGCGCGGCGTCCGAGGGGACCGGGCTCGGGGTCGCCGGCCCGTCGGCGAACGCGGGGCCGGTGCCCATCAGGACGGCGGTGCCCGCGAGGGCCAGGGCGCTCAGGACAGTTCGGCGCATGGAATCGCACTCCTTCGTCGGTCCGCCCGGCGGTCGGCGGGCGGGGTGACAGTTCGTGCGGAGAGACGAGGCGGCCCCGGGACGGGTTGTAAAGAGATGGCAAAGCCGCCGGAGTCGGGCCGCCCGCGGCCCTGGGCCGCCGACGGGCAACCTGGTCCCGCCGGTGGACGTCACCCACCGGCGCCGGCCGGACGCTCCGGCGGACGGACATCCTCCCGTCCCCGCCGCCGCCCGCCCCGCGTGTCCCTCGTCGTCGACACCTCCGGTCCCGGTCAGCGACGCCGCGCCTCGACACGCCCTGCGCGCCCACACCTCCTGCCCCTCGACACGCCCTGCGCCTCTACACCCTGCGCCACGACATCCCCTGCGCCTCTACCCCCTGCGCCTCTGCACCCCCTGCGCCCCCTCCGCACCTGCGCCCCCGCACACCTGCCCGCCCCCTCACGCCCCCCTGAACCGATCCGTGGCCCCCACGACCGCCGCCGTCGTGGAGCCCCCCGACAACCCGTGGCCCTCGTCGCCGATCAGTACGAGTTCCGCGTCCCGCCACACCTGGGCCAGCCGCCACGCGACGTCCACCGGCCCGCTGATGTCCATCCGGCCGTGGATCATCACGCCCGGGATGCCGGCCAGCTTCCCGGCGTCGCGCAGCAGTGCCCCGTCGTCCAGGAAGGCGGCGTGCCGCCAGTAGTGCGTGACGAGGCGGGCGAAGCGCATCCGGAAGAGCGGGTCTTCGTAATGGGGGTCGGGCCGATGCCCCGGCCCGGTGGAGACGTGCACGTCCTCCCACCGGCACCACTCCCGCGCGGCCCGCTCCCGTACGGCCGGATCGGGGTCGGCGAGCATCCGGGCGTAGGCGTCCACCAGGCTCCCGTGGCGCTCGGACTCCGGTACGGCGTCCCGGAACCGGGCCCACTCGCCGGGGAAGATCCGCCCCATGTCCCGGGTGACCCACTCCACCTCCCGCCGCGTGGTGTTGGTGACGCTGAACAGGACCAGCTCGGACACGGCACCGGGATGCTGCTCGGCGTAGGCCAGTGCGAGGGTCACGCCCCAGGAGCCGCCGAGGACCAGCCACTCCTCGATGCCGAGGTGCCGCCGCAACCGCTCGGCGTCGGCGATGAGATGGTGCGTGGTGTTGGCGTCGAGCGAGGTCCGCGGATCGGCGGCGTCGGGCGTGCTCCGCCCGCACCCGCGCTGGTCGAGGAGGACGATGCGGTACGCCGCCGGGTCGAACAGCCGGCGCCAGGACGGCCCGGCCCCTGACCCCGGACCGCCGTGCAGCACGAGGGCGGGCTTGCCGGCGGGGTTGCCGCAGGTCTCCCAGTACACGCGGTTGCCGTCGCCGACGTCGAGCATGCCGTGCGCGTACGGCTCGATACCGGCGGGATAGAGCTCGGGCATACGGGAGGTCCTCTCCGACTGCCCTGGACGGCAAGGCAGTTGCTTGATCTGTCACAGAGTCGCCAGGCGCCCCACCCTAGAGCGCCGGCATGGTGACGCCGAGAGCGGGAAGTCGCGCGTGGAAGCCCGGCACGGCTCGCAGGGCCTCGGTCTTCCTCGTGGCCCGCCGCCTTTCAGCTGTGCCGTCGCGCCGTACTCGCCCGCCGCACCAACCGAAGAAGGACATCACCCACTGGGAGACCTTCAGCAACTCCCCGCCCTGGTTCATGACCGAGAGCGGCTACGTCTCCGGCAACTTCGACGCCGGCAAGGACCAGCTGAAGCCGGGGTCGGTCGACGACTTCGCCGAGTACCTGGCCGGCGCGACCGAACGCCTGGAGAAGGCGCACGGCATCAAGGTCGACACCCTCGACCCCTTCAACGAGCCCAACACCGACTACTGGGGCACGAGGCTCGGCCCCGACGGCCAGCCGGTCGGCGGACGCCAGGAGGGCGCCCACATCGGCCCCGAGCTCCAGCAGAAGGTGATCCGCGCCCTGGCCCCCGTCCTGAAGAAGTCCCGGTCGGACGCGGAGATATCCGCGATGGACGAGACCAACCCCGGCACGTTCGCCACCAACTGGAACTCCTACCAGCAGGAGGTGCGCGACCTCGTCGGCCAGATGAACGTCCACACCTACGGCACCGGGCAGCGCACCACCGTCCGCGACCTGGCCAAGGCCGCCGGCAAGCCGCTGTGGATGAGCGAGGTCGAGGGCGACTGGGGCGACGGCCAGAGCTTCACGGACATGCGGCCCGGTCTGGGCCTCGCCCAGCGCATGGTGGACGACCTGCGCGAACTGGAGCCCAAGGCCTGGGTGTTCTGGCAGCCCGTCGAGGACTACGACAACATGAAGCCGGGCGGCGAGTCCGCCAAGGGCGGCAACTGGGGCGAGATCCAGCTCCCGTTCAGCTGCACCTCGCAGGACACCCTGACGTCCTGCCCGATCCACACCAACACGAAGTTCGACACGGCCCGCAACTTCACGCATTACATCAAGCCCGGCGACCGCCTGATCAAGACGAACGACACGTCCAGCACCGCGGCGGTCTCCCGCAAGGGCGACGCGGCGACCGTCGTCCACGTCAACAGCACGACCGAGGCGCGTGACGTCACCCTCGACCTCTCCAGGTTCGGCCGGGTCTCCTCCCGAGCCACGGTCACCCCCGTGGTGACCAGCGCCGACGGCAAGCTGGAGAAGCAGCAGCCCATCCGCGTCACCGGCAAGCGCGCCACGCTCGCCGTGCCCGCGCAGTCCGTGACGTCCTTCCTGGTCAAGGGCGTCTCGGGGGTCGCCGAGGACGCGGCCGAGCTGCGCAAGGGCCACACCTACCGCCTGACCGGCGTCCAGAGCGGCAAGGACCTCACCATCGCCGGCAACGGCACGGGCCTGGTCATCAGGACCCGGAACACGACCGACCCCAGCGGGCAGCAGTGGCGCGTGGAGCAGATCCGCGGCGAGGGCAACCGCAAGCGCTACGTCCTCACCGAGACCGGCGCGGACAAGCGCCTGGCCGTCCGTGACGGCGCCCTGGTCGCCGAACCCGACGAGGGCCGCCGCGACGCCGCCGCGCAGTGGATCGCGTCCTCCACCGGCGACGGTTCGTGGACGCTCGTGAACGCGGCGACCGGCCAACTCCCGGATGTCGGCGGCCAGTCCACGAACGACGGCGCCTCCGTGGGCGTCTGGCAGCCGAACTCCGGATCCAACCAGCGGTGGAAGGTCACGGAGGTGGCGGGCGACTGAGCCGTCAGCCCCCCGCCCCCGACGCCCCCGGCGCCGCGGCCTCCTGTCGGTCGCGGCGCCGGGGGCGTCAAGCATCACCCGGCGTCCCCGGCCTGGCCCCGCCCTCCGGGTGGACGACGGGACTTTGCGGACACGACCCGGCGCCCGGGGGGCCGGGTCAGCGGCGGCGGCCCCGGGACGGCCTGCTCCGCCGCCCGCTGGAGGCGGAACCCGTGCGCGCCGGAGGCTTCTCGGCGGGCGGCGGGGTGAGGACGACGGGCACGCCCGACGGCTCCTGCGCCCCGGTGATGCGGCTCAGTTCGGCCTCGTCCGAGCGGACCCGGGTGATCTGCGGGGTGATCCCGGCGTCCGACATCAGCCGGGTCATCTCGCGGCGCTGGTGGGGCAGGACCAGCGTGACGACGGTGCCGGACTCGCCGGCCCGGGCGGTGCGGCCGCCGCGGTGCAGGTAGTCCTTGTGGTCGCCGGGCGGGTCCACGTTGACGACGAGGTCGAGGTTGTCGACGTGGATGCCGCGGGCGGCGACGTTGGTGGCCACCAGGACCGTGACCTGACCGTCCTTGAAACGGGCCAGGGTCTTGGTCCGCTGCGACTGGGACTTTCCGCCGTGCAGGGCCATGGCGCGCACACCGACGGCGAGCAGCTTCTTGGCCAGCCGGTCGGCGGCGTGCTTGGTGTCCAGGAACATGATCACGCGTCCGTCGCGGGCGGCGATCCGGGTCGTGGTGGCGTGCTTGTCGTCGTCCTCCACGTGCAGCAGGTGGTGCTCCATGGTGGTGACCGCGCCCGCGGACGGGTCGACGGAGTGGACGACCGGGTCGTCCAGGTAGGTGCGGACGAGCCGGTCGACGTTGCGGTCCAGGGTGGCGGAGAAGAGCATCCGCTGGCCGCCGGGGCGCACCTGGTCGAGCAGGGCGGTGACCTGCGGCATGAAGCCCATGTCGGTCATCTGGTCGGCCTCGTCGAGGACGGTGATGTCGACGTGGTCCAGTCGGCAGTCGCCCCGGTCTATGAGGTCCTTGAGCCGGCCGGGCGTGGCGACGACGACCTCGGCGCCGGTGCGCAGCGCGTTCGCCTGCCGGCCGATCGGCAGGCCGCCGACCACCGTGGTGAGCCGCAGCCGCAGCGCCCGGGCGAACGGGGTGAGGGCGTCGGTGACCTGCTGGGCCAGCTCGCGGGTCGGCGTGAGGACCAGGGCCAGCGGCTGCCGGGACTCGGCCCGCCGTCCGTCGACGCGGGCCAGCAGGGCCAGCCCGAAGGCGAGCGTCTTGCCCGAGCCGGTGCGCCCGCGGCCGAGCACGTCCCGGCCGGCCAGGGAGTTCGGCAGGGTCGCCGCCTGGATCGGGAACGGCGCGGTCAGGCCCTCGGCGCGCAGCGCGGCCAGCAGTCGCTCGGGCAGGTCGAGCTCGTCGAACGCCTCGACGGCCGGCAGCGCCGGCGTGACGGTGACGGGCGGCGCGAATTCCCGGCTGGGGGCGGGGCGGCGCCCGCCGCGGCCGCCGCCCGCCGGACGGGAGGCGGTGCCTGCGCCGCCCGACTTACGGGAGCGGAACCCGTTGCCGCGGGAGTGGGGGGAGCCGTTGCTCCTGCGAGCCGTGCGGTCCATGGAGAACCTTCCTCGAAGCGGCACGCGTCGAGGAATGCGCGACGGCAGGGGGAGCCGCGGAATTCACAAGAGTTGAGCCGGATGGAAACAAAACGAGCCGAGGCCCGCACCGCGAGGGTGCGGGCCCCGGTCAGGGCATGCGCGTCCGCGTCAGGCGGGAACGATGTTCTCGGCCTGCGGGCCCTTCTGGCCCTGCGTGACGTCGAAGGTGACCTTCTGGCCTTCCTGGAGCTCACGGAAGCCAGAGGTGGCGATGTTCGAGTAGTGGGCGAAGACGTCCGGGCCGCCACCCTCCTGCTCGATGAAGCCGAAGCCCTTTTCCGAGTTGAACCACTTCACGGTGCCGGTAGCCATATGAATCTCCCTTGAGGGCAGTACTCAAGGCCCGCACCTTGCGGGCCCGTAGTCGCCGAAATGATCACCCTAAGGAGATCCGAGAATCCTCGGAAACAAAAAAGAGTGCTCGTGTCGACAAAGGTCGAAAGAGCACTCGAAGTCTCTGGGAACCAAAACTGCAACGCCAGCCAAGGTAGCACAGGCGGCGTCCGATGGCTCGGGGATCTCGCCCCCGAGGTGGAGCATCCCCGTGCGGCGTCGCTGCGCGGCCCGCCATCGAGGAATTCGCCGCGCAGCCCCCCTCCTGCCCAGCGCGAACCGCCCGCCCCTCTCGTGCGGCCCGGTTTCCGGAACGGTAGGGGGGCGGGCCGCTTCAGGCGCCGGGTGCGCGGAAGGAGACCTGCCGGCGGGTGGCCTCGTCGATCTCGTCGAGGGTGAGCAGGGGGGTGGCCCGGGTCTGCAGGGCGCCGCTGGCCTTGACGGTGAGACTGGCGGCGGCCATGGAGACGCTGTCGGGGAGCTCGACGATCATGATGAGGTCGTCCGCCCCGAAGGCGAAGTACATGGCCTCGACCCGCCCGCCGAGCCCGGAGACGACCTGCTCCACGGCGGCCCGCCGCCCACTCGCACCTTCCCTGAGCAGCCCTTGGGTGCCGTCGGGCGTGTAAGAGGCCTGGATGAGGAATTTGGGCATGCGGCAGGCCTTCCCGGGGCGGTCGTGGCGGTCACGCGGGGACGGCCGTCTTCACTCGTTGGCACTCGTGCCCGGACGGCCTGCGCACCACCGTCCGGCGCGTCCCCACCGCGACCGAGGCCCTCGGCGAGGCCTCGAAGCCTGGCTGCGGGACCTGAAGGCGATGGCCGAAGTCGGCGGGTCCGTACGTCCCAGAACTTCTGGACGATCAGCCGCCGTTGACGTGCGCTAGGATTCTTTACCGAGCTCTTATGCTCGGTTGAGCGTTGCCGCGCACAGTCGTTCGGACGCTCTGTTCGTCGAGACAGTGGCCGCCCGGTTTCCGGGCCGGCGTGAGGGGGGCGTGACATGGGGCGAGTGGTGCCTGTCCGCGTTCACAACGCCGCCCGTGACGGCGTCCCTGATACCGACCGCGCCGCCTGAGCGGTTCCTCTCCAACCGACGCGTGATCCCTGACGCCTGACGCCTGACGCCTGCTGTCCGAGGCGCGGCGCATCATCCGCGTCCCCCCTGGCCGACCACGGCCGCAGGGGAGCACGCCGCCGGGCCCGTCCCACCCCCCCCCCACGCGAGGGCACGCTCCGTCGTGCCGCTCGCCGAGCCGTACCCACGGGCACCCACGCCCACTGGCACAGACGCCGCAGACCCGATCAACGGAGGTCAGACGCCCGTGCACGACACCACCGCCATGCTCATCGAACTCGGGGCGATCATCTTCGCCCTCGGACTTCTCGGACGCCTCGCCGGACGAGTGGGCTTCTCGCCCATACCCCTCTACCTGCTCGCCGGACTCGCCTTCGGCCAGGGCGGCATCCTGCCGCTGCGGGCCAGCGAGGAGTTCGTCGCCACCGGAGCCGAGATAGGCGTCATACTCCTGCTGCTCCTGCTCGGCCTGGAGTACAGCGCCTCCGAGCTGGTCACCACGCTGAAGACGCAATACCCCTCCGGGGCCGTCGACTTCGTGCTCAACGCCGTGCCGGGGGCCGTGATGGCCTTCCTGCTCGGCTGGGGCCCGGTGGCCGCCGTCGCCCTGGCCGGGGTCACCTGGATCTCCTCGTCCGGGGTCATCGCGAAGGTGCTGGGCGACCTGCGGCGGCTCGGCAACCGCGAGACACCGGTCGTCCTCGGTGTGCTGGTCCTGGAGGACCTGGCCATGGCGGTCTACCTGCCGATCCTCACCGCCCTGCTGGCCGGGGTGAGCCTCGCGGGCGGGGCGGTCACACTGCTCATCTCGCTGGGCACCGTGGGCGCCGTCCTCTACGTGGCACTGCGGCACGGCCGTCTGGTGAGCCGCGCGGTGTCATCCGACAGTGCCGAGATGCTGCTGCTGGCCGTCCTCGGTCTGACCCTTCTCGTGGCGGGCCTCGCCCAGCAGCTGCACGTCTCGGCGGCGGTCGGCGCGTTCCTGGTGGGCATCGCCCTGTCCGGCGAGGTCGCCGAGGGGGCCAGCAGTCTCCTCACCCCGCTGCGGGATCTGTTCGCGGCGGTGTTCTTCGTCTTCTTCGGCCTGCACACCGACCCGGCCGCCATCCCGCCCGTGCTGCTGCCCGCGCTCGCCCTGGCCGTCGTCACCACCCTGACGAAGATCGCCACCGGCTGGTGGGCCGCCCGCCGGGCCGGGATCTCGCCCCGGGGCCGCTGGCGCGCGGGCGGCACGCTCGTCGCACGCGGCGAGTTCTCCATCGTCATCGCCGGTCTCGCCGTCGGCGCCGAGCCCCGCATCGGCCCCCTGGCCACCGCCTACGTCCTGATCCTGGTCGTCCTCGGCCCCCTCGCGGCCCGCTGGACGGAGCCGCTGGCACGCCGCGTGACCCGCCGCCCGGCCCGGGGAATGGCGGTCGCCGAATCACCCAAGGAAACGGCCCCCGCCCACCGCTGACCTGCCGAGCCTCGGCCCCCGGGCGGCGCCGCGACGCAGGGCCGCCGCCCGCCGACCCCCCACCACCTCGCCAACTCATCCGAACGGTCGGCCGTTGGGGCTTTGCCGTGCACGGCCGGAGGCCCTGGGCGCACGGCGGGGCTGTCCGGATTGGCTGTTTCCCGGGCGTGGGCTTGCTGGCACTCTGGCGAGCACCCCGGGAGCCGGTAGGGGAGACCAGGGGAGAATTCCGTCCAGGAGGACCGGAAGGAAGCGCCAGCATGATCGAGTGGAAGCCCCTGGGCACCGGAGCCAGACCCGTACCGCAGCCCGTGGCCACACCACTGGTCTGGGCCGGGGCCGGCGGCGGCGCACTGGTGCTGGTGGCGCTGCTCAACACCGTGGTGGGGCCCGACCGGCCGGAACTGGCCCTGCCCGCGCTGTCCCTGCTGGCCGCTCTGCTGGGTCTGTGCGCGCGCTTCACGGCCGCCCCCGGGACGGCCCTGCTGTGCTGGCTGTTCCTCAACGGCTTCGCGATACCGCCCGCCGGCGCCCTCACCTGGGCCGGGCACCGCGACACCACCTGGCTGGCCTGTCTGCTCACCGCCGCCCTCATCGGCACGGCCCTGGCCCGGCTCGTCCACGCCCGTGCCGCCTACCGCCGCATGGCCCCCGACCGCGCCCGGCCCGACACCGCGACCGGCGACGGACCCTACGATTCCTGACGCAGCGCCGCGAACCGAAGGGGCGTCAGACGTGGGGCGGTGACTCGAGATGTTCGTGACGCCGGACCGGCTGAACGCCTGGTACGTGGAGTCCGGCCTGGTCGACGCGGTCTCCCCGGGCCAGGAGGCCGACGTCGAGCGGGCGGGGGCCGTACGGGAGGCGGTCTACCGGCTGGTCACCGCCCGCCGGCTCGGGGAGGAGTACGACGGGGCGGCGCTGACCGTCGTGAACAACGCCGCCCGCACACCGCCCGCCGCGTACCGCGCCCGCAAGAGGACCGCGGCGGAGGCTAGCCGCCGACGTACCAGCTGAAGCCGCCGTTGCTGCTGGCTATGGCCAGGAGCACGAGCCACAGGACCACGTCGACGATGCCGAGGATGATGCCGGCCTTCGCCATTCCGGCGCCGTTCTTGACCGACGCCTGCCGGCGGGCGACGGCACCGAAGATGATGGCCAGCGGGCCCAGGATGATGTTCAGGAAGAACAGGCCGATGATGCCGCAGCACAGGCTCGCGATCGCCAGGCCGTTGGTGCGCGAACCGGAGGACGCGGCAGAGGAACCGCCATAACTCGCCATGGAAAACTCCTAGTTGTCGATGGCACGGACCGAACGGGCCGCACTCTCCTCACTTTCGACTTGTTTTGTTCGAATGCCCCTCAAGGCCGTTCCCATGACAACCGATTCGGGAGAACGTCCCGTCAGTTCTCGTGCACCAGCCCGGCGACGTGCGCGGTGACCATGTCGAGGACGCCCGTCCAGGCCGTGTCGTCGCCGAGCACGAGGTGGCTGAGCGTCAGGCCGTCGGTCATGGCGGCCAGGTACCGGGCCAGGTCGGGGACGGGCACGCGCAGACGCAGGCCCATGGACTGCCGCAGCTGGTCGATGAGCTCGGTGTACGTCTCGGCGTACAACTCGTACTGCCGGCGCGCCAGATGCTCGAAACCGGGCTGGCGCAGCGCGTACTGCGTGAGCTCGTAGGTGAGCATGTGCTCGTCGGGGTGGGCCCGGACGTGGTCCCAGTACGCCTGGAAACCCGCCCGGACCGTCTCCTCGAGGGTGGCTCTCGGCCGGATGGCCTCCTTCACCACCGTGACGTAGTGCCCGGTGATGGTGGTGATCACGGACTCGATCAGCTGCTGCTTGGAGTCGAAGCAGTAGTGGAAGACGCTCAGCGAGACGCCCGCCTCGGCGGCGATGGACCGGGTCGTCGTCCTGGGGACGCCGTCCCGGGCCATCGCCCTGATCGCCGCTTCGGTGAGCTGTCGCCGCCGCTCGGCGGACGGCAACCGTGCCATGGAGCCCCTCTCGTGGGTGTCAGCCGCCGTGGACGCCGACCTCGTGGAGGGAGTAGCCCCAGCCGGTGCCGCGCTCCAGCCCGTGGACGCGGACGTACCGGGCCGGTGTGCCGGCGAACCGCGCGGTGTCCAGGCCGCCGTCACCGGCGGTCGTGGACCAGGCGGTCCGCCAGGTCGTGCCGTCGGCCGACAGCTCGATCCGGTACGACTTGGCGTACGCGCGCTCCCAGTCGAGGGTGACCCGCCCGACGGTCCGCGCCGAGCCGAGGTCGACCTGGTACCACTGGTCGTCGCTCCAGTCGCTCGCCCAGCGGGTGCGGCGGTCTCCGTCGACGGCCCGGTGCGGCTGGTAGCTCGTGAACAGGCTCCACTCCGAGGAACTGGCCGAAGTGGCGGCGCCGGCCGCCAGGTTGGCGCCGGCCTTGTGGTGCTCGGAGGCCCCCCAGGTGCCGAGGTAGGACTCCGCGCCCCGGAACAGGTCGTCGACCGTGTCCTGGCCGCCGACCCGGCGGATGTCCTCGATCCAGTCCGGGACGAGGCCGTAGTGGGCGGCGCCGTCGGTGTTCAGGTCCCAGGTGCGCTCGCCGGTGGTCTGCCGGTCGATGACCGAACCGCCGTCGACGCTCTTGAACGGGTAGGTGACCTTGTTCGGCGCGTCCGCCCCGCGCGGTCCCGGCCAGCCGCCGACGCCGTTCATGTCGGTGCCGTAGCCGTAGCCCACGCCGTACTTGTCGCGCAGGGCCTCGGTGCGCTTGGCCTCCGCGATGAAGCCCTCGGAGCCGTGCATGTACTGGGCGATGAAGCCGCCGAGGCCGTAGACCCGCTCGGTCCAGTCCATGTCCATCCAGCTGTGCGAGGAGAGCACGCCGGGGTAGGACTCGGACTCGAAGATGTCGAGCACCCGGCCGGTGGCCTTGACGCTCATGTGGTCGATCTCCAGCATCATGCCGCGCTTCATCATGCCGCGGACGGCGTACTCGCCGAGATCGGTGAGCCCCCGCACGTTGCACTGGGCGTCGGCGCTGTACGAGGGGACCTTCTCGCCCTCCGGGAGCTTCTTCTCGGCCGCGGGCGCCGCCGCGTTGCCGATGGGGTTGTCGTGCTGCGGGCCCTTGCACGTCTCGGTCTTCCAGTAGGTGCCGGTCGACAGGAACTGCCCGACGTTGATGGCCGTTCCGAGCGAGCCCGAGTCGAACCGCACCCCGCACAGGGCGTTGTCGAACTTGTGGCACAGGAACATGCTGCGCACGCCCAGCGCGTGCAGTTCGTCCAGGCCCTTGTCGATGTCCGCCCTGCTGCACTGCGCGATGTCCAGGACCTGCTTGCAGCCGAACGGCTCGGAGGTCTCGACCCCCATGACCACCGCCAGTTTGCCCTGCTCGATGACCTTGCGGGCCTGCGCGCTGTCGGTGACGACCCGGAACCAGCCCTTGCCGGGCCCGCCGTACATCCGGTCGACGTAGGCCTGCATGTCGTACGTCAGCTTGGCCTGCAGCCGGATGGACGTCATCTCGTCGCAGGAGCGGTCCTTGAAGAAGTACACCGAGCAGATCACGCCGTTGGTGACGAGGTCGTTGACCAGCACGCGCTGCCCGCCGCGCCAGGCCCGCTCGATCCAGGCGTAGTAGTTCTGCTGGTGGGTCAGCGAGTCGTGCCGCGGCCAGTCCTTGAAGGTGGGCCAGCCGTTCGGGTCGTGCTTGCCGTCACCGCCGTTGGTGATGAAGTCGAAGATCGCGAGCGAGCCGTCGGGGTAGTGCTCCGGGCAGTCCTTGAGCGCGTCGGCCACGCCCTGCTCGGAGAACGCCTTGCCGCAGATCAGACGGCCGCCGAAGGCCTCGTTGGAGAAGATGTGGTCGTGCGCGTCGACGAACCCGCGCACCCGGCCCTCGGCGTCGGTGCCGGTGAAGGGCTCGCCGGTGACGTTGATCTGGGAGTCGGGCGCGGGCCGTGCGGCCGGGTCCCACCAGTTGTCCCCGGCCGCCGCGCTCGGGGTGGGGCCGAGCGCGAGCGACAGCACGAGCAGGAGAAGCGACACAACGGTGACGTTCTTGCGTCTGCGGTACGGGCGTTCGGAACTGATCACAGCCCACGTCCCTCGGTCGGCGGGTCGCGCGGTCGTCTTGTCATGACCTCGCAAAGTGTGCGACGAGGATCGCCACTGCCACCGAATGAGTCAAGAGTCCGGGACGGTTGACCTGATGGCGCGATCTGCCCTGGGCGGACCGCGCGCCGAAGCGGGGCAACAACGAACCCCAGGTCGCCGACCCGGGGTTTCTGGGGAGGGAGTGACAGGACCCGCCTGCCGTCGCGCGATCAGCTTGAAGCGGGAGAAGAGCCGCCGGAGGCTTCGTGCGCGGCACGGTACTCGGCGTGGATGCGCTGGGCTTCCTCGAGCTGGTCCTCGAGGATGACGATGCGGCAGGCGGCCTCGATCGGGGTCCCCCGGTCGACGAGCTCACGGGCGCGCGCGGCGATCCGCAGCTGATAGCGCGAGTAGCGGCGGTGTCCGCCCTCCGAGCGCAGCGGCGTGATCAGCCGGGCCTCCCCGATGGCGCGCAGGAAGCCGGGAGTGGTGCCGAGCATCTCGGCGGCCCGGCCCATGGTGTAGGCCGGGTAGTCATCGTCTTCCAGACGATCACTGAGCGGGGTATCTGCTGGCATGTCACCTCGTAGTGCAACGCGTCGAGGGGCCCTGGTGCCGTACGGCACCAGGGCCCCGAAGGAAATTCAACACCATCTGTCGGCCCTTATGCGGTGCCGACCTTCTGTTTCCGCTACCCGGCCCGGCTGCGGGAGGGGGAGCGGGGATCGCGGCTGCGTGACCGGGGACCACCATCCAATCCGGGGTCTTGCGGTACCCGGACCGAGAGCTTCCCGGCCGGGCGATCCTGATGGCGTCTGCTCCTCCGTCCTTACTCGGTTCTCCTCTGACCATGTCTACGGGAAGAAGGCTAACCGCGACGAGAGGCAATGTCTACTCTGACAAAGACAGATTTTGGATTCCGGTGGGTGCAGGCATCCTGTGGCGTCCGATCGCGTGGTGACATGCCAGTGGGGCCCTGCCGACGCGCGTCGGCAGGGCCCCACTGGGTCCGTGATGGCGGTGACCCGCCTGTGTCTCACTCCTCCGGGAGGTCCCGGAGCCTTACGCGGTCCGTGTAGCCGGGGGCGTCCCGCAGCACGGTGAGCCGGGCCAGGGTGACCAGCCCCGTGCTCTGGTCGTCCCCGTCGCACAGGACGAGGTGATCGACCCGCGCACCGGCCATGAGCGACAGCGCCACCTCGACCGTCATGTCGTCACGGATGCGAGGGGCGTGGGCCGTGGCGGCGTGCTGCGTCAGAACCGGCGTCATGGGTGTCTCCTGCCGAGAGGGGAGGGCGAGTGGGTCAGGGCGCTGTGCGGCCGAGCCGGAACCGGGCGAGTGGGCCCAGGGCGCTATGCGGCCGGGCCGGAACCGGAACCCGGTCGCCGCTGCGCCCTGGGGCGCGCCGCCTCACCGGCGGGGCGGCCCTGTCCGGAGGGGCGGCGACCCCGGCGGCCCCGGGGCCCGGCGGGGCCGCCGGGGCGGCGTTCCGCGCGCGGCGCGGGGATGACGACCGGGACCCCGGAAGGGGCCTGGGCGCCCGTGATGCGGCTCAGTTCCGCCTCGCCGGAACGCACCTGGGCGACCTGGGGGGTGATGCCCGCCGACGACATCAGCCGGCTCATGCCGCGCCGCTGGCCCGGGGTCACCAGGGTGACCACGCTGCCGGACTCGCCGGCCCTGGCCGTACGGCCGCCGCGGTGCAGGTAGTCCTTGTGGTCACTGGGCGGATCCACGTTGACGACGAGGTCGAGGTTGTCGACGTGGATGCCGCGTGCCGCGACGTTCGTCGCCACCAGGACCGTCACGTCCCCGCTCTTGAACTGGGCGAGGGTCCGGGTCCGCTGGGGCTGGGACTTGCCGCCGTGCAGGGCCGCGGCGCGGACACCGCTGTTCAACAGGTGCGCGGTCAGCCGGTCCACCGCGTGCTTGGTGTCGAGGAACATGATGACCCGGCCGTCGCGCGCCGCGATCTCGGTGGTCGTCCGGTGCTTGTCGGCGTCGTGCACATGGAGGACGTGGTGCTCCATCGTGGTGACGGCGCCCGCGGACGGGTCGACGGAGTGCACCACCGGGTCGTGCAGATAGGTGCGGACGAGGCGGTCGACGTTGCGGTCCAGGGTGGCGGAGAAGAGCATCCGCTGGCCGCCCGGGCGCACCTGGTCGAGCAGGGCGGTCACCTGCGGCATGAAGCCCATGTCGGCCATCTGGTCGGCCTCGTCCAGGACGGTGATGTCGACCTGGTCCAGGCGGCAGTCGCCCCGGTCGATGAGGTCCTTGAGCCGGCCGGGCGTCGCGACGACCAGCTCGGCCCCGCCGCGCAGGACACTGGCCTGCCTGCCCAGGGACATCCCGCCGACGACGGTGGCGAGCCGCAGACTCACGGAGCGGGCGTACGGGGTGAGGGCGTCGGTGACCTGCTGGGCCAGCTCGCGGGTCGGCACCAGGACGAGGGCGAGCGGCTGCCGAGGCTCGGCGCGCCGCCCGGCCGTGCGGGCCAGTGCCGCCAGGCCGAAGGCCAGGGTCTTGCCGGAGCCGGTACGGCCACGGCCGAGCACATCCCGGCCGGCCAGGGAGTTGGGCAGGGTCGCCGCCTGGATCGGGAACGGCGCGGTCACACCCTCGCGGCCGAGGGTGGCCAACAGCCGCTCGGGCAGGCCGAGATCGGCGAACGCCTCGACGGCCGGCAACGGGGGAGTGATCGTCTTCGGCGGCGCGAACTCGCCCTGGGGAGCCCGGCGACTTCCGAAGCCGCCGGAGCGGCGCGGACGACCGGAGTGGCGGTCGGGCCCGCCGCCCTGCGGGAAACGGTCACGGGTACGGGATGTGTGGGCACGCTTCATGCGGGACCTTCCTTGACGGGCGCGTAGCAAGGAAATCCGCAGCAGAGGAGCGGCGCAGAGAATCTCGAGACGAGCCGAAGTCGATGTGGCCGGATCGGGCCGGCGGGAAAAGCAGCGAGCCGGATCGGACCGGCGGGAAAAGCAGCGAGCCGGATCGGACCGGACCGGCTGGGAAAAGCAGCGAGCTGGGACCCGCACCCCTTCAGGTGCGGGCCCCAGCTGCGAAATACGCGCGAGCGCCGATGTCAGGCGGGCACGATGTTCTCGGCCGTCGGGCCCTTCTGGCCCTGCGCGATGTCGAACGACACCTTCTGGCCTTCGAGCAGCTCGCGGAAGCCCTGGGTGGCGATGTTCGAGTAGTGGGCGAAGACGTCGGCGCCGCCGCCGTCCTGCTCGATGAAGCCGAAGCCCTTTTCAGCGTTGAACCACTTCACGGTACCGGTAGCCATTTGATTTCTCCTTCGGAGGCGGTTTCGGGAATTCACCTCGTGTGAATTCCGTGTCGCCGTGATGATTACCCCGTAGGAAATGAACCTTCCGGCAACCACAACTGCAACTGCGATCGACAGTAGCACGGGGGGTTCGGCCCCGCGGTGATCGAAAATTCCGATCGGGCGGCCGATCGAGGAATATTCGGCGGGCCCCGCTTCTATTTCTCATTTTGCGGGCACAGATATTGCCCTCCGGGGGTGCGGACCTTCCTGTCGCGGCCTCGCGCGCCGGCCCTGTGACCTCCCTCTACGGCTGATGTGCCGCTGCCGCCGTGATCGGCGCACGGCAGCGCGGCACATGCGCCGGTGCGCCACTCCGGCGACGAAGGTCACATCCCTCCGACGGCCTAGTCCGGTGACAACTACGTGGACATGTCACCAATCGGTGACGGCAGCGTGCGGGAACGAAGACGACGGGATCCCCGCGGCTCCCAGCCCCCTCCTAGTGATGGAGAAACACCGGGAGGCCGAACCGACCACGGCCTCAACCGACCGATGAATAAGGGGATTTCATGTCCGGCAACCGTCGCAAGGCCTTCCTCGTCTCCGCAGTCCTCGTGGGCGGCGCCATGCTGATGACCGCATGCCAGGACACGGACAAGGCCGCGGACACCGGAGCGTCGCAGGGTTCCTCGTCCGCGTCCGCCGACGCGGCCACCCCGTCCGGCTCCTCGGCCGCGGGCGGCGGCCAGGGCACCAGCAAGGGCTCCGGCACCGCGGGCAAGGGCTCCGGGGCGACGGGCGGGACGGAGGACGGGGCCGGCTCCGGCGCCGACACCGGCAACGGCAAGCGGGAGCCCGTCCAGCAGAGCTGCGGAGCCAACGACATCTCCTGGAACACCAGGTCCGAGACCCAGGCCGGCGGCTACATCCTGATCTCCGCGAAGGCGAAGCCCGGGATCACCTGCATCCTGCCCGCCGCACTCCCGACCGTGGCGTTCGGATCCGACGGCACCGAGGCGGGCCCCGCGGAGCAGGCCGTGGGCGAGCAGATCACGCTGAGCGGCAACACCACCGCCTACGCCGGGGTGAACCCCAAGAGCACGAACGCGGACGGAGGCAAGGAGCTGGACAGCATCATCGTCGCCGTCGGAAACGACGACCCCGAGCCGGTCTCACTGAAGGTCGGCACCATCACGGTCGACAAGCCGGTCGTCACCAACTGGCACACCTCCGCGACGGACGCCGTCCCCTTCAGCTGAACGGACCTCCCCGCGCACCACGGCACCTCGCCCTCGTCGTCGAAGAAGCTTCGTCGCCGTTGCGGAGGCGCTGCACGTCGGCAGGGCCGCGCAGCGGCTCGGGATCGCGCAGCCCCTGCGCTGTCGCGGGCGATCGGCCGGCTCGAACGGCGGCTCCAGGCGACGCTGTTGGAGCCCGGCAGCCGCGCGGTCGCCCTGACGGAGGCCGGCGCGGTGCTCCTGCGGGAGGCCCGGGCGGCGCTCGACGCGGTCGAGGCCGCCGAAGGCCGCACCCGTCGCGGTCGAGGCCGCCGAACGCCGCACCCGTCGCGCGGCGTTCGCGACGACCGGCAAGGCCGGGGCCGTCCGCGTCACGAAGGCCGGCGCGTCCGCCGAACTGCTGGCGGAACTCCTCGACGCCCACGCCGCCGAACCCGACGCGGTCACCGTCGATCTGCTCCTGTGCGACATGGGCGAGCAGGGCCCGACGCTGCGCGACCGCCGGGCCGACGAGGCGCTGCTGCACCCGCCGCCCCGGCCCGGGCCCTGGTCAGGCCGACCACGGCAGGCCGAGCCGAAAACGTGGCGATGTACTGTACGCAATATGTCGCTCGACCGTCCCGTCTCCCGCCGCCTTCTCAGTGACGAGGTCTTCGACCGCCTGCGCGACTCCATCGTGCGCGGGGAACTCGTCCCCGGCGAGAAGGTCAGGGACGGTGAGCTCGCCGAGCGCCTCGGTCTGAGCCGCACGCCCGTGCGCGAGGCGCTCGCCCGGCTCGCCGACATCGGCCTGGTCGAAGCGAAGCCCGGCGTCTACACCCGCATCACCACCCTCAACCGGCGCGATGTCGAGAACACCCTCGCCGTCCTGCGCTCCCTCGACCAGCTCGCCGTGGAAGCGGCCGTCCCGGTCATGACCGAGCAGGACCTCGGCCGCATGCGCGAGGCCAACCGCGACTTCGAACGGGCCGTCGCGGCCGGCGACACCGCCGCCGCGCTCGCGGCCGACGACCGCTTCCACGCCGTCCCCCTCACGGCCGCCGCCAACCCCGTGCTCAGCCGGATCGTCGAGCAACTCCACCCGCAGATCCACCGCTTCCTGCACCGCGAGTTCTCCACCCTGCTCGGCGGACGCGGCACCATCGAGCACCACGACCGGCTCGTCGAGGTCTGCGCCGGCGGTGACGCCCGCGCCGCCGCCGACCTCTCCGGACGCCACTGGCTGGAACTCGGCGGGCACATCAGCGAGCTGTTCGACACCGACCAGTTCGCGGAAGCGGCGACCGGATGAGGCGCTCCGATAACATGTTCGACCGCGCGATGGTCCCGCCATCGCTGTCCCTCGCCCCAGCCACTCGGATGAACCGGCCAAAAGATTGATAGCCAGAAGATCGCGGGTGTTCTCGCCAAGAGGCGGCACGACGTCGGGGGGTGCGTGGCGCCCTGGGCGCGCGACGCTGTGGATCGCGGCGGGGGTGGTGGCGTGCGGATTCCTCGTCGCGCTGGAGATCGCCTCCCGCGGCTACGGTGAACCGGGGCCGATCACCAACCAGCTGAGGGCCCTGGTCTTCGCCCCCAAGCCGGGCCCGCTCTACGGCGGCCTGGTGCTGATGATGGTGGTGCTGACCTGGCGGCAGCGGTTCCTCGCGGCCGGCGCAGCGCTCGGTATCGACTCCGTCCTGCTGCTGGTGCGATGGGCGGCCGGGATCGAGGCGGGTGACGGCGAGTTCATCGGCACCGGCGCGCTGTGGGTGATGCTGGGCTTCGCCGTCGTCGCCGTCACCCGCCGCACCGGCGCGGAACGCGTCTTGCTGCTCAAGGGCGTAGGGCTGGGCCTGTTGCTGGTGGCCGCCCGCAAGACCGGTGACACCTGGCTGTTCATCACGTCGAAGACCCGCCCGACGGTGCTCGACCAGTACGTGGCGATGGCCGATCACGCGCTGGGCAACCCGTCCTGGCTCGCGGGCCGGCTGGTCGAGGCCACCGACCCGATCAGCTCCCACGTCCTTCAACTGGTCTACGGCCAGCTCGCGGTGGCCGCGGTCGTCGTCGCGGCGTACCAGCTGCGCGACGTGGTGGCCGAGCGCCGCTTCCCGAGCCATCACCTCGTGCGCACCTTCCTGGTGATAGGCCTCCTAGGGCCGGGCATCTACATGCTCTTCCCGGTGGTCGGACCGGTCTTCGCCTACGGCCCGGGCGCCTCCGGCACCGGCGGTGTGGAGTGGGCGGCGGCCAACCTGTGGCCCCACACCCCGCTGCCGATCACCACCCCGGCGCCGATGACGTACGACGGGCTCACCCCCCGCAACTGCATGCCCAGCCTGCACACCGCCTGGGCCGTCGCGATCTTCGTCCACACCCGCCGGGCGCCGCGGATGCTGCGGTTCGCGGGCACGTTCTGGCTGGTCGCCACCCTCGCCGCGACGCTGGGATTCGGCTACCACTACGGCGTCGACCTGGTCGCCGGCGTGGTGTTCACCCTCACCATCGAGGGGGCGCTGCGCTCGGCCGAACGCGGCTGGGACCGGCGGGGCGTCCAGCTGGTCACCTACGGCACCACGGTCTTCGTCGCGCTCCTGGTGTCATACCGCTACCTGCCGATGGAGATGGCCCAGCACCCGGAACTCTTCGGGCCCTTGCTCATCCTGGCGATGACCTCGGTGATCTACGGCTACATACGGACCACCAGGCGGTGGGAGGCGGCACGCGCACCGGCCCGGCAACCGGAGCCGCAGCCCGAGCCGGCCTGAGCCGTGCCGCGTCGCCGAGAGCCCGGTCGCGGGCAAGGTCGCGGCCTTCGGACGGCGTGAGCCGCACGGAGTCCCCGAAGGCCCGCCCATGCGTCTCACCGACCGTCCCGACGTCGTCTCCGGCCGGGGGAACCTCATCGGCCAGGCAGCGCAACACCAGCCCGCCGCCGGCGCCGCCCGACGCCCCCGGTGATTGTGTGACGCGCGAGCGCGACGGGCCGCGGCCCGACCGTACGGGGCCGTGCAGTGCAGGAGGCAGTCGATCGTGAGTTCCACCGAGGGCGCACCCCAGGGCATGATCTCCACCCAGCTGCTCAGGGGCCAGAAGGCGCTGGTGACCGGGGCCAACTCCGGCATCGGCAAGGCCACGGCCATCGGCCTGGGCAGAGCCGGAGCGGACGTGGTCGTCAACTACGTGACCGGCCGCGACGAGGCCGAGAAGGTCGTCGAGGAGATCACCTCGTTCGGGGTGCGGGCGGCGGCGTACGAGGCGGACGTGTCCGACGAGGGCCAGGTCGTCGCCATGACGCAGCGGATGGTCGAGGAGTTCGGGACGATCGACATCCTGGTCGCCAACGCCGGGCTGCAGCGTGACGCCGCGGTCACCGAGATGACGCTCGCCCAGTGGCAGAAGGTCCTCGACGTCAACCTCACCGGGCAGTTCCTCTGCGCCCGCGAGGCGACCAAGGAGTTCCTGCGCCGCGGGGTCGTCCCCGAGGTGTCCCGCGCCGCGGGCAAGATCATCTGCATGAGCTCGGTGCACCAGATCATCCCGTGGGCGGGGCACGTCAACTACGCCTCCTCCAAGGGCGGCGTGCGGATGATGATGGAGACCCTCGCCCAGGAACTCGCCCCGAAGAAGATCCGGGTGAACGCGATCGCCCCCGGGGCCATCAAGACCCCCATCAACCGCAGCGCCTGGGAGACGCCGGACGCCGAGCGGGACCTCCTGCGGCTGATCCCCTACAACCGCGTCGGCACGCCCGAGGACATCGCCCACGCGGCCGTCGCCCTCGCCTCCGACGTCATGGACTACGTCGTGGGCACCACCCTCTACGTCGACGGGGGCATGACCCTCTTCCCCGGATTCGCCACCGGCGGCTGACCCCGCTCCCCCGCGTCGCCGGTTTCCGGGAAAGGCATGGCCCAGTGGCCGGGCCCAGTGCCCGTCCCCCTACACCGGGGGCGGGGTGCTCTTCGGGGCCGGCCTCGTGCGGGACACCCTGGCGGCCCGCCATGAGCGTGGGGCCCGCTTTCTGGTGCAGCCCGCCTCCGAGGAGCGGCCACCCGGGCACGACACGCTGTTCGTCGTCCGGGCCGACGGCCGTCTCGAACCGGTCACCGAGGCGCGGGAGGCCGCCTGGGCCGAGGGAGACACCCTCGTGCTCCTCGGACCCGTACCGCACGAGTCCGCGGACACGATCACCTCGGGCACGAGCCCCCCGCTCTGACCGTCATCGGCGGTTCAGAGCCGCGTCGAGGGTGATGGCCGCGTCGATGAGCGCCAGGTGGGTGAACGCCTGCGGGAAGTTGCCGAGTTGGCGTCCCGTCAGGGCGATCTCCTCGGAGTACAGGCCGAGATGGTTGGTGTAGCCGAGCATCTTCTCCAGGACGAGCCTGGCCTGGTCGGTCCGTCCGGCGCGGGCGAGGGCGTCGACGTACATGAAGGTGCACAGCGAGAAGGTCCCCTCGGAGCCGCGCAACCCGTCGGGCGAGGCCTCGGGGTTGTACCGGTACACCAGGCTGTCGGTGACCAGCTCCTGCTCCATCGCGTCCAGCGTGGAGGCCCACATCGGGTCCTCGGGCGTGATGAAGCCGACCGTCGGCATCCGCAGCAGCGAGGAGTCGAGCACATCGCCGCCGTAGTGCTGGACGAAGGCCCCGCGCGACTCGTTCCAGCCCCGCTCCATGACCTGCTCGTAGATGGTGTCGCGCACACTGCTCCAGCGCTCGGTCCGGGCCGGGCGGCCCGCGGCCTGCGCGAGCCGCAGCGCGCGGTCGAAGGCGACCCACGACATCACGCGGCCGTACGTGAAGTGCCGACGGCCGCCGCGGGTCTCCCACAGGCCCTCTCCCGCCTGGTCCCAGTGCTCCGTCAGCCAGTCGAGCACGGCCAGCAGCCCGGTCCACTGCCGGTGCCCGGGATGGATCCCGTGCCGGTGGGCGAAGTAGATGCTGTCCAGCGCCTCGCCGTAGATGTCCAACTGGATCTGCGTGGCGGCGCCGTTGCCGATGCGTACCGGGGCCGACCCCTCGTAGCCCTCCCAGTGGTCCAGAATCTCCTCCTTCAGATCGGAGGAGCCGTCGACCGCGTACATGATGTTCAGCGGCCCCGAACCCCCCTCGCCACCCGCCCGCTCCTTGATCCGCTCGCCGAGCCACCCGATGAACGCCCGGGCCTCTTCGGTGAACCCCATGCCCAGCAGGGCGTACACGGAGAAGGAGGCGTCCCGGATCCAGGTGAACCGGTAGTCCCAGTTGCGCTCGCCCCCCAGCTGTTCGGGCAGCCCCGTCGTGGGCGCCGCCACCACGGCGCCGGTCGGGGCGTAGGTCATGAGCTTCAGCGTGATGGCGGAGCGTTCCACGGCCTCGCGCCAGCGCCCGGAGTACCGGGACTTGCTCAGCCAGGACCGCCAGTACCGGATGGCGTCGTCGAAGTCCTGCTGGAACTCGGCGAGCCGGATCTCCCGGGGCGGCCCGTCGGCGGCCGACTCCAGGACCAGTCCGCGCTGCTGCCCCGCCTGGAGACCGACCGCGAGGTGCAGGTCGTTGTCGACCGTGAGGGAGTTCAGCAGCCGGTCGTCGTCCGGTTCACGGATGGGGTGGACCGTCAGGCTCTGCCCCTCCGAGACGAAGACCGCGCCGTGCTCGGTGACGTGCAGCTCGTGCGGCTTGCGCCCGTAGTCGAAGCGCGGCGCGATGTCGATCTGGAACGTCATGCTGCCGCGCACACAGCGCACCAGGCGGACCAGCCGGTGGCGCGGGGTGACCGTCGTACCGGTCACCGGCATGAAGTCGACCACCTCACCCGCACCCGCCTCGGTCATGAACCGGGTCACCAGGATCGCCGTGTCGGGCAGGTACAGCTGCTTGGTCGCGTACGTCGTGTGAGCGGGCCTGACCGTGCAGTGTCCGCCGTCGTCCTTGTCCAGCAGCGCGCCGAACACACTCGGCGAGTCGAAGCGCGGACAGCAGAACCAGTCGACCGTCCCGTCGGTGGTCACCAGCGCCGCGGTCTGCAGATCACCGATCAGGCCGTGGTTCTCGATCAGCGGGTACTCGTCCATGGAGGAACCCCTTCCGACGTGCACCGTCACCGGACATCGGCCCCCCGACCAGCGTAAGCCGGGGGTCGGGGACCGTCCTCCCGGCCGCTGCCGGGTCATCGTCGTCGGCATCGCCCAGCTCTTGGCAGGCGTGGGCGTGCTCGTGGGTGACGTCTGAGGAGGCCGGCGCGCTGGATACATCGGGCCGGTCTGTGTGACAGCAGTGCCTGAGCATGCCGACGTGAACCGGGGGATCAGTGGCACCGCGTACAGCAGCGAGTCATCGGCGTTCGTCGAAGCGACGCTTCCTTTTCGTCGCGGGGACGCCGGCCGCCAGGCGACGCCTTCGCCTCCCCGCGGCCACTTCGCCTTCTTGCGGCCATGCCGAGGCCGCTGTCCGCCACGGCCCCCTGCCCAGGGTGATCCGGCAGCAGGAGACCTGAGCTCCCTGCCGTACACGGCAGGTCCGTTTCCGTTTCCGGACGCCCCTCGCCCCGATCACCTGGGCTCGCCCCACCCCGCCCTGCCCCGCTCGGCGGTCCTACTCATCGCTCCATCGCTCCGTGAAGGAGACACATGCGCAAGCGCGCTGCTCTTGCCGTACTCACCGCCGTCGCCGGACTGGCGGCCCTGGCCATGCCCGGTGCCCACGCGGATGACAACGTGGGCGACCTCCAGGTCGACGGCGTCGTCGTCAACGGCGGAAAGAACATCGTGGTCGACACGGCCGACAAGACGATCACGGTCTCGGTGACCGCCACCGACCCGTCGGGCATCTGGGACGCGGACTTCACCCTGTGGCGGGGCCCGGACGGCACCGACCCCTACTACAGCGCCGACGGCGTGATCGATCCCAACGAGAACACCACCCCGGCCGACTGCGTCGCCTCCAGCAGCACGACGTCGACCTGCTCGAAGACCTTCACCTTCGAACCGGACTGGTGGCTCACGAACGCCGACGCCGGCACGTGGAAGGTCCAAGCCCAGGTGAACGCCAACGACGGCAGCTACACCGACCGGTGGGCCTACACCACCACCCGGCTCCAGCGGCACTCCAAGCTGACCGTCAACGCGAGCCCCGAGCCGATAGCCAAGGGCAGAACGCTCACGATCACCGGCAAGCTCAGCCGGGCCAACTGGGACACGCTCGACTACCGGGGCTACACCAACCAGCCGGTCAAGCTCCAGTTTCGCAAGGCGGGCACCACGACGTACACCACGGTCAAGACCGTGTACACCTCCAGCACCGGCACCCTGACGACCACGGCCCCCGCGTCCGAAGACGGCTACTGGCGCTGGAACTTCGCAGGGACGACCACCACCCCGGCCGTCAGCGCGACCGGCGACTTCGTCGACGTGCAGTGAGTCGAGAGCCGGTGTCTCCGGCACGTAGGTCGCTGTCTCCAGCACATAGGCCCCCGCGAGCGGCCCGCTGACGCGCAGACCCGAGGGCCCGAAGCCGGTGACGGCTTCGGGCCCTCGCCGTACCGCCCCGCGCTGCGCGAAGCGGCCGTCTCACGGTGTGTCAGGCCGCCGCCCCGACCGGCCCTGAGCGTTCCGCGTCCCGCAGCGACGCGACCAGGGTGGTACGGGCGCGGGCGACCCGGGACCGGACGGTGCCGATCGGGCAGTCGCTGAGATGTGCGGCCTCCGCGTAGGGGAGTCCGACGAGTTGCGTGAGGACGAACGCCTCACGCCGGTCCTCGGGCAGCTCGGCCAGCAGTTCGGCGAGCGCGACGCCGTCGTCGAAGCCGGGCAGACCGCGCGGCTGGACCCGTTCGGCGGCGCACTGCCAGTCGTCGGTGTTGGCGAGGCGGGGGCGGGCGGCGGCGTGCCGGAAGCTGTCGATCACCGCGCGGCGCGCGATGGACAGCAGCCAGGTGCGGGCGGAGGAGCGGCCCTCGAAACGGTGCAGGCTGCCGAGGGCGCGCAGGAACGTCTCCTGGGCGAGGTCGTCGGCGGCTTGGGGGTCCGCACCCAGGTAGGTGACGTACTGGCGGACGTCGCGATGCAGGGCGCGGACGAAGCGCTCGACGGCCTCGGGGTCGCCGCCGCGGGCCGCGAGCGCCCACTCCGTTATCGACTCCTCGGCCGGCGTCGTGGTGCCGGCGTGCACCGTCTTGTCGTGCGAGGTGGGCAGGACAGGAGTGATCACCTGGTGTCCTTCTCGGGAATCCGGCATCCGGGCCGACGCAGGGGTCGGTGGATCCGGTGAGGTGTGGGGTACGGCCGTACGCGCGCACGCCGGCGCATCACAGGCGGATGCGCGGCACGGCGTTCGACCGGTGCCCGAGCCGTCCGGACGCGGTGGCGCGGCGGGCGGTCGGGAAGCCGGCTGTCTCAGGCGACAGCGGTCCCCACGGGCGGACCCCGGGTGGTGATGGCGTGGGTGAGAAGGAGCCCGCGTGGTGCCCGGGCGGAATCACCGCGGCGGGCGCGGACGCGGGGGCGGTGCGGCGGTGCCGGAAGGCGGAGCAGCAACCGCAGGGGCGCGACGAGCCATCCGGCCAACGCCCGCAGGATGCGGAAGGCGGCACGCTCGCCGTGCGCGAGCCACAGCCCGCAGAGCAGGGCGGCCAGCAGGTGCGCCGCGAGCATGCCGCTGGAGGACATGCCCGCCATGCCATGCCCTGCGGACGTGAGGGTGTCGATGCCGTGTGCTGCCCCCGCCAGGGTGTCCATGCCGTGCCCTGCGGACGTGAGGGTGTCGATGCCGTGCGTTGCGGACGCCAGGGTGTCGATGCCGTGTCCCATGGAGGGCATGCCGTCCATGCCGTGTCCCAGGGAGGCCATGCCGTCGTCCGGGCCATGGCCGGGGTGGGACATGGGCATGGAGTGCGGGCCGTGCTCCATGGCGTGGGGGTGCGCCGGCATCGAGGGAGCGGGCGCCGGACTCAGGGCCGTCTGCGTGAAGGAGAACCACGCGTGCAGCGCCGTCTGGGCGGCGATCGTGAACGCAACGACGACGTGAAGTCCGCGCTCCCGGCCGGCCAGCAGCCACGCCGCACCGCCGACCGCCGCGGCGCCGGCGACCAGCGCCCACCACGCCACCGCGGCCTCCGCCATCAGGACGTGGCCCAGAGCGGCGAGCACCACACAGACGGCCGCGAACACCGCGGCCCGCCCTGTGCGTGAACACCACCCTGCTGTCATGGCGGTTCATCCTCGCATCCGTGGATCCGACGTCAGGGGTGGGTACGGAAAGCCCCCTGGTATCACCCTCAACCCGACCTCCGTGATACACGCCACACGGCTTGCAAGGGAACGGTGGATTTCACGCCATCGTCGGACCACACCCGAACGCACCCACAAGCAGCCCTCCGACGAAACGAGCACCCTCACCGCGTTGCTGTCTCCTGCTCGGCGCAACGGCCGTCGTGCTGCCGCGCATCGGGAGCCGGGGCATCGGGGCGGTGCGGCTGACGCTCTGCGTCTTCCTGGCGGTCCACACGCTGAGGTCATGGCCCTGACCGTGAACCACTGCCGCCCCGTGTCTGTCCTGCCCAGAGTTCCGGGCGGTAGCGTGGAGGAGAGGGCCCCTGCAGAAGGGCGATTCGATGGCGTGGTTCGCGTGGCTGCTCGCCGCCGCAGCACTGGGCGTCGCGGAGTTCTTCACCCTGACCCTGGTCTTCGGGCTCCTGGCGGGTGCCGCTGTGGTCGCCGCCGTCGTCGCCGGTGTGGGCATCGGCGTGGTCGGCCAGTTCGTGGCCCTCGGAGTCGCGGCGGCCGCCGGCCTGGTCGTCGTCCGACCTGTCGCGCTGCGGCAGATGTCACAGCAACCCCTCACCCGCGACGGCAGCGACGCGCTGATCGGCAAGCGTGCCGAGGTCATGCAGGAGGTCACCGCGACCCGCGGTCTGATCAAACTCTCCGGAGAGGAGTGGTCCGCCCGCGCGCTCGACGAGAGCCACGTGATCCCGGTGGGAGCTCTGGTCGACGTCATGGAGATCGAGGGCGCCACGGCCATCGTCTACCCCCGCGAGCTTCTTCCGTGAACGGCTGAACGCAACCGCTGAACGCACAGCAACGGAGGCACTGTGGAACCAGTTGTCGTCCTCGCCCTCGTGGCGGCCATCGTCGTCGTCTTCCTCGTGGCCTCCAGCGTACGGATCGTCCCGCAGGCCCGCCGCTACAACGTCGAACGGTTCGGCCGCTACCGCCGGACGCTCCAGCCCGGGCTGAACCTGCTCCTGCCGGTGGCGGACCGCATCAACACCAAGCTCGACGTGCGCGAGCAGGTCTACTCGTCCGACCCCAGGCCGGTGATCACCGAGGACAACCTCGTGGTGAACATCGACACCGTCCTCTACTACCAGATCACCGACCCACGGGCGGCGGCGTACGAGGTCGCCGACTACCTCCAGGCGATCGACCAGCTCACCGTGACCACACTGCGCAACGTGATCGGCTCCATGGACCTGGAGGAGACGCTCACCTCGCGCGAGGAGATCAACTCCCGGCTTCGCGCGGTCCTCGACGACGCCACCGGCAAGTGGGGCATCCGCGTCAACCGCGTCGAGATCAAGGCCATCGACCCACCGCACACCATCAAGGAGGCGATGGAGAAGCAGATGCGGGCCGAGCGGGACAAGCGCGCGGCCATCCTGCACGCCGAGGGCGAGCGGCAGGCCAAGATCCTCACCGCGGAAGGCACGAAGCAGAAGGACATCCTGGAGGCGCAGGGCACGCAGCAGGCCATGATCCTGCGCGCGGACGGTGAGGCGAAGGCGGTGGAGCTCGTCTTCCAGGCCGTCCACCGCAACAACGCCGACGCGAAGATCCTGGCCTACAAGTACCTGGAGACGCTCCCGCACCTGGCGAACAGCGACAACAACACGTTCTGGGTGATCCCGGGGGAGCTGACCGAGGCGATCCGCACCGTCACCAGCGCGTTCGGCGACCAGTCGACAGCGGCAGCCCCGCCCTCACCCGCGCAGCCCGGGGAAGCAGCCACGGCCGGCCCCGGCGACACCTCCGGCGAACGCCGGACTCCGGAGCTCGGCGCGGCCTCGACGGCCTCGCTCGACGCCGCCGCGGCCGCCGACGAGGCGGGAAGGCAGGCAGCGGCGGCGGTGAGCGACGCCAAGGCCGAGGCCGAGGCGGCGAAGTCGCCACAGCCGCCGCGGCGGGGGCAGACGCCCGGGGGTGCGTGAGGCGGGCACAACCGGGCGACGAGGAGAGCAACCGGGCGACGAGGAGTACAACCGGGCGACGAGGAGTACAACCGGGCGACGAGGAGTGCTCCGTCACGGATCTCGCGCCCTGTCCGGCTCGACGCGCGCCGACACCTGAGGCTGCCTACGCTTGAGTTGCCACCGCTGGGCCACCGCTGGGCAGGGGATCCGAGTGACGGGGCGCATCAGGCGGCTGTTGCTGCGCGCGGTGAGCGGAGCGAGCGAGCCGCCTAAGACCCGTAGAGCAACTAGGGCCCCTCTTCAAACGTTCTACCTGCCGTCCCGCGCCCTCTCGTAGGCGGCCAGTGCCTCTGCATTGCCGATGAAGGCCGGGCCGCAGTGTGGTGGTAGGCGATCAATGACCATCGCTACTGCAGCTTGCGCGCTGTCCGTCTCGGCGATCCGCGGGCTGTTTCGGCTCGGCCCTTCGACGTAGTACCGGCCCTCTCCCAGTGTGCCGATGTAGGTGACGTCCCAGGTGTGGCGGATCTCCGTGCACCTGCTGAAGTGCAGCTCCCACATACCGGTCCAGGGATAGAGCTGACGAAGCAGCGGCTCAGCATGCGCCACCAGCACCAGCTCGGCAAACGGAGCGGCAAGCGGCGATTCTTCCTGCCGGCGAGGCTCGCCCGCAATGGTCAGGATCTTGTGCCAGGCTGCTTCGGCGGTATTGATCATGCCGTGATTGTGCAGGCGCTGCTGCCACGTCATCAAAGATCACCTTCTGGCAGATCATGGTCTAATGCGCCGACATGAACTCAGCGACCAGGAGTGGGATTTACTCGCTCCGCTCATACCGCGAGCCGTGACTGGCCGGCCGAGGGCGGATGACCGGCAGGTCGTCAACGGGATGATCTACAAGATCCGCACCGGCATGCCGTGGCGTGACCTGCCCGACCGCTACGGGCCATGGCAAACGGTCTACACCCGCTTCCGTCGCTACGCGTTGAGCGGTGTCTTCACCCAGGCCCTCCAGCAGATCCAGGCCCAGGCTGATGCGGCCGACGACATCGACTGGCTCGTCCAGATCGACTCCACCATCGTGCGAGCTCACCAGCATGCCGCCGCCACCGGCCGAAAAGGGGGATGCGTGGGCGGGACGAACCGGACGATCAGGCCCTCGGCCGATCACGCGGAGGTCTGACCACCAAGATCCACCTCGCCTGCGACGGCCGAGGCAGACCCCTGGCCCTCCTGATCACTCCCGGCCAACGCCATGACGGCATCTGTGCGCAGCCGCTGCTGAAACGCATCCGCGTCCCGCGCCTCGGTTTCGGCCGCCCGCGCTGCCGCCCCGCCACGTGATCGCAGACAAGGCATACAGCTCTCGCGGGTTCCGCGCCTACCTGCGCAAACGCGGGATCGGCCACACCATCCCCGAGAAGGCCGATCAACAGCGACACCGGCACAAACGCGGCCGCCAGGGCGGCCGACCACCCAGCTTCGACCGCGAGACATACCGTCGACGCAACGCCGTGGAGCAGTGCTTCAACAGACTGAAGCACTTCCGTGGCATCGCCACCAGGTACGACAAGACCACCACCTCCTACGAGGCGGCGGTCAGCCTGGCCTCCTTCCTGCTCTGGGCGAGATCTACTTGAAGGCGGGGCCTAGCAACTCAGCTGGCGTTCCAGACCCGTTCAGTCGTGTTCTCCCGCGCAGCCACCAGTTGGTGGCCTTCCCTCGCTCCGACGCGCAGCAAGACGGCCGCTGTGGTGTGGAGTTCGTTCCAGGAGTGCGGGCGGCCGATGGATGCCGCGTCGGGATGGCGGTCACGGCGACCGCGAGGGCTTGGGGTGCTTCAGCCCGGATCGCTCAGGTGCTGCGAGAGGACGCCGTGGCGCTCACCGACCGGGCCGGGCCAAGGCCCAGCGCGAGGCCGTGGCCACCGTGCACCAGCTGGAGATGGTGCAGCCCGTCGACCACCTCGACCACCTCGCCGACCTCGCGGCCGTCATATGGGACCTCTAGGTGCCCCCGGAAACGGCCTTTTCTCACGCCCACCGCAAGCTCACTCACCGACAGGCATCGGGGCCCTGCCTCGCACCCCCCCCGGGCCGTTGATAACGATCAGGTGAACAACAGCAGCTTGAGGCAACCACACAGCAGCTCCACAAGTCACACACTCGCAACTCACAACGCAAGTCCCAGGGGGGACCATGAGCCAGCAGTACCCGCCCCAGACCCAGCAGCCCGGCAACGGCGAGCCCCAGCAGCCCGGCAGCAACGGCCTGGCCACCACCGCACTCGTCCTCGGCATCATCGCCGTCGTAGTCAGTTTCATCCCTGTCGTCAACGTCGTCGTCTGGCCGCTCGCGATCCTCGGCCTCATCTTCGGCGCCATCGGCCTCTCCAAGGCGGGCAAGGTCCACAAGGGCAAGGGCGCCGGCATCACCGGCCTCATCACGTCGGCCGTGGCGATCATCATGTTCTTCGCCATGAACGCCCTGTTCTTCTCCGCCGTCGACAAGGCCAGTGAGGAGCTGGACAAGTCGTACGACTCCACCACCGTCGGCGACGGTAAGTCCAAGACCGGCGGCGCCAAGGACTCCGAGGTCATGAAGGACTTCAAGGTCACCAAGTGCGACGTGGTCACCGGCGACTTCGACATCAAGGAGATGGCCGTCCACGTCGAGTACGTCAACAAGGGCGACCGCCGTTACTCGTACCTCGTCGAGGGCGAGGTCCTTGCCGACGGCAAGAAGGTCGGCGACTTCATGTCGACCGCCGAGAACCTCGCCAAGGGTCAGAAGTTCACCGACAAGGACGCTGGTGCGCTGGTGAACGCGGACGAGATCAAGGACGCCAAGAAGCTCGAGTGCAAGACCATCGAAGCGTCCCGAACCGACTTCTGATCGCTGACGTCCAGCGACGCTGACCCCCCACCCCGAGGCCCCGCCGCGCACCCCGTGCGGCGGGGCTCGCTGCATCCATGGAGACCATGGAGTCGCAGCGCGGCACGGGCGCCGGCCGCGCTGGAGCGGGGCGGAGGCAGGAGCGCGGGCCCGGCTCAGACTGAGGCGTGGGGCTCTTGGGTCTCTGTCGGCGGGTGTCCGTCAGGCTCGGCACCGTCGTGCCCCTGGTGGCCGGCGGCGCGGAACTCGTCCAGGAACTCGAAGAACATCTCCATGGCGGGCCTGCCGGCCAGCTCCGCCTCACGCTCGATCTCTACAGCCCAGCCGAGGCAAGAGTGACGGCCCAGGCGCTGCCCCAGCCACTCAGAGGAGCGGCCCTGACTGCCCGGGGTCCAGAAGTTGAACGGCTCCGCGATGCCGTGGATCCCGAGCGCGACGCGGTAGCCGGTGAGCATGGAGTCCAGGTGCTGCAACGAACGGCGATTGACCCACATGCCCGGACGCAGTCGCACTTCCTCCAGGAAGTCGACTCGCCCCTCGCGACTGCACATGCCGGGTGCCGAGACTCTGCCGTGGACTCGTGAATGTTGGCGAAGTATTCTTCTATGTACATCACCAACATTGTGAGGAGGTGTCGCGTGTCTGTGACTCAGATCGACATCGACGACGACGCCCTGGAACGCGCCATGGCTCTGTCCAAGGTCAGGACCAAGAAGGAGGCGGTCAATCTCGCCCTGCGCTTCTACGCCGAGCAGCAGGAGCGTGCGGCGCGCATCAGCCGTCATTTCGAGCGTGCGCGTGAGTGGGGTGCCGTCGAGGACGCAGAGCGTCTGCACCGGGCGGAGAAGCACAGCCGGTGATCTACTTGCTCGACACGTCCGGCCTGGTCCGACTGCTCCGGGACCCAGAACTTCAGACGGCTTGGTACGACGCGATCGACGCCGGGGCCATCGCATCCTGTTACGTGCAGCGAGCCGAGTTCTTGTACCGCGCCCGGAACGCCCGCGAGTACGACGAGATCGCGGAGATGTTCACGGACCTCTACCCCGATGCGGCGGTGCCGAAGAACGCGGGGCGTTGGATCAGCGCGGTGCAGCATCGTATGGCCCGGGCTGGGGAGCATCGCAGCGCCTCGGCGGTGGACCTCGTCATCGCCGCCACGGCAGCCCACCACGGCCTCGCTGTCCTCCACGACGATGCCGACTACCGTGCCATGGCCCGGCACGCACCCGACCTGCTCGAGCACAACGTCCACGACATCGCCTGAGGCGCTCCCCACAAGGACATCGGCAACCGTCGCCGCTGCGGGGGTAGCGACATCCTTCAGCCTCGCCGTGGAACGGCGGGCTGAGGTCTCCTGGCGGAGGCAGGCTGCGAACCGCTGAGCCACAGGTCAAGGATGGGTTTCATCGCCGGGGCATTACGCCCAAGGCCACCACCCGAGACCCCCTGCCCTGGGCCGACCGTACGCGCAACTTCGGCCCTTCCGGCGAGGGTTGTTGTGTGCGGTAATCCGCAGCCACCCGGGCCGGCGCGGCCGCGTCCCCGCCGGAAAGCCAGCGGAAGAAGCAAACCCCAGGCCGCTGACCTGGGGTTCTCATGGAGCGGGTGACAAGAATCGAACTCGCGCTCTCAGCTTGAGAAGCTGCGGTTACTCGAGGCTGGCTTGAGCGCTGACCTGGGCGTACGACTGGGCAGCGCGCTCGTTGGCCAGGGCTGCTTTGACCGTCATTCCCCGCTGTACCCCGCTCGATCTGGTGCGCTTGTGGTGCGGTGCCCAGACGAATGAATACGCAGGAGGCACGTAACGATGGGTACTGACAGCAACCAGAGCCCCCGACGCCTTGGTTGAGGGCCGAGGGCTCAACGGTGGCTGGTCAGGTGAGGTCGACGAGCGTGGGCGTCACTTCGTTCTCAAGGTCGTACTCGGAGAACTCCCATGTCGTGACCACCGCGTCTTTGGGAACGCGGTAAACGAACTGCATCTCGTCGTCGAAGCCGGGCTGCAGCTGCGCGTTGCATTCCGGGTTGCCGGCGACGTCGTAAAGATCTTCGATCGTGTCGAAGCGACGACCCTGGTCGTCGATGAGCGCGTTGACGATGGGCAGTGAGCAGGTCAGGTCCATGCTGGCCTTGCCCTCGTTACTGACGACGGTCTTGAGGATGACGTATTTCGCGTCGGCGCCTGCGGGTTTGCGGGCTCCGGCGAGCGTGATGCTCTCGGCTTCCACCATCTTCGTGACCTTTACGACGGCTCCACCGTTCCGGCCCTCCTCGCCGACCTTGGAGTCTGTGCTCTGGTCGGTTGCCGCTGCAGCCCCCTCTTCGACCGCGGGCTCGGGCTCAACGGTTTCCGTCACAGTGACCGTGGGCTGTGGCTTCGCCGTGTCGTCGCCGCTGCCCGAGACGGCGATCCATGTGCCGACGATGGCGGCAGCGATGATGACCGCGCCGCCGATGATGTAGGCGTTGGTGCGGTTCTTCTTGCCGGGCTGCGGCGGCTGAGCCGGCATCGGCGGCGGCGTTATGTTGGTACTCACGATCCCCCCGGGATGGTGCTGCTGTGAGGCGAATCATCCTCCGTGAACGGCTGTGCTGACAGCGGGCGTCACAAGAGAGGGCTCGGCCTCCCCATTACCGTCTTCGTAGCCCCGCAACGGGGTTACCGGCCTTCGGAGTTGGCATGACTACCTCCCCTTGTCGAGTGCATGGCCTGGGGGGTGGTGTCACCAGCTCCGGAGGCACTGACAGACCGCTGATTAGGGGCATGACCACCGACTTCTTCGCAGGTCGGGAGGCTCTTCGTAATGTGGATGTGGCGATCAGTGCCGTGGCAGGGCCGGACGAGTACGACCGGAGGACACCGCACGTGATCGACACCGGCGACATCGACGTCTACCTCGGCCTGGACGTCGGCAAGGGCGAACACCACGCCACCGCGCTCACCCCGGCCGGGAAGAAGACCTTCGACCGTAGACTGCCCAACAGCGAACCCAAACTCCGCGAGGTCTTCGCCAAACTGCAGGCCAAGCACGGCACCGTTCTCGTCATCGTCGACCAGGTCGCCTCCATCGGCGCCCTGCCGCTGACCGTCGCCCGCGAGCTCGGCTGCCATGTCGCCTATCTGCCCGGCCTGACCATGCGGCGGATCGCCGACCTCTACCCCGGCGAGGCAAAGACCGACGCGAAGGACGCGTTCATCATCGCCGACGCCGCCCGGGCAATGCCTCACACGCTGCGGTCGGTCGACCTCGACGACGAGACGATCGCCGAGCTGCAGATGCTCGTCGGCTTCGACGACGACCTCGCCGCCGAAGCGACTCGCCTGTCCAACCGGCTGCGGGGCCTGTTCACGCAGATCCACCCGCATCTGGAACGGGTCCTGGGCCCGCGCATGCAGCACCCGGCCGTGCTCAGGCTGCTGGACCAGTTCGGCTCGCCGGCCCAGATCCGCAAGGCCGGACGCCGACGGCTCGTCACCCTGATCCGGCCGAAGGCGCCCAGGATGGCCGAACGGCTGATCGACGACGTGTTCTCCGCGCTGGACGAACAGACCGTCGTCGTCCCGGGCACGGATGCGGCCGCGCTGATCGTCCCCAGCCTCGCCTCCTCGCTCCAGGCCGTGCTCGACCAGCGCAAACTGCTGGCCCACCGGATCGAGGAACTCCTGGAGGCCCACCCTCTTTCCAAGGTCCTGATGTCCATGCCCGGCATCGGCATCAGGACCGGAGCCCGCATCCTCATCGACGTCGGTGACGGCACCGCGTTCCCGTCCGCCGCCCACCTCGCCGCCTACGCCGGCCTCGCTCCGGCGACCCGGACCTCCGGGTCCTCCATCCGCGGGGAACAGCCCTCACGGAGAGGAAACAAGCAGCTCAAACGCGCCTTCTTCCTCTCCGCGTTCGCCGCACTGGCCGACCCGGCCTCCCGCACCTACTACGACAAGAAGATCGCCCAGGGAAAGCACCACACCCAGGCCATCCTCTGCCTCGCCCGACGCCGAGCCGACGTGCTCTTCGCGATGCTCCGCGACGGCACCTTCTACCAACCACCAACCCCGACCACCCCTTGACCAAAGTCATAGGGGCACCCCCCCGTGACCGGGCCTGTTCCTGCTTGCATCACTGCGCACTGCCCCGCAGGTCATCATCTCGGGTGCGCTTGTGACACCGCCGAACTCATTGGCGCTGTATGAGGTGGACCCAACCCCCGGGGGCCGGTGACGCTCGCTCAATTCCCCCGCTTGCGCGAGCAGTCGCGTACAAGGGGCAGGCAGGTGCGTCCCCCCGTCGTCTGTCCGCTCCACGTGCGGCCCTAGTGAGGGCTGATGCAGGGATCACAGGCGCCACCTCGCACCGGATGGCCTGACGGATCCCAGTTGGCCGGACGGTGGCGCAGGGACGCACATCCAGATGACTTCTATAACGACAGGGACACGTATGTGTCGATGTTGTGTACGATGCAACCGTCTTGTGAATAGTCTTCTATCGAGACACCAGTGAACTAATCGCACGCATGTCTGGCGGAAGGCATGAGCAACCGGCGGGTGAGGGGGGCCTCGTACCGCCGGAACCGGGCACGGGGCCCGGAAGCCAGTGGGGAGCTGGCCGGAAGCTCAGGGGAATAAGCAAAATGAAGAACATAGTCGTGGCCGGACAAGGCTACGTCGGGCTTCCGCTTGCAGTGGAAGCGGTCAGGGCGGGGTACGACGTCGTGGGTTACGACGTCGACGAACAGAAGATCGCCAGTCTGCAAAGCGGAAACTCATATATAGAGGACATCGGCTCCGAGACCATCTCGGAGATCCTCCGGACGAACCGCTATACCCCCTCCTCCCAGGGCCGGGAGATGAAAGGGTTCCACGTCGCGATCATCACCGTTCCGACCCCGCTCCGGGACGGCGACCCGGACCTGTCCTACATAGAGAGCGTTGCCGAAACAGTCGGCCGGTTCATCGAAAAGGGCCAGCGCCAGACGGTTGTCCTGGAGTCGACCACATACCCCGGTACCACCAGGGACGTGCTCATCCCGATCCTGGAGCGGGTCTCGAACCTCACCGCCGGCGTCGACTTCCACGTCGGCTTCAGCCCCGAGCGGATCGACCCGGGCAACAAGGCCTGGGCCTTCCGCAACACTCCGAAGATCGTGTCGGGGCTGGGCGACGAATGCCTGCGCAGGGTCAGTGAGTTTTACAGCTCGGTGTGCGACAACGTCGTAACCGCCAAGGGGCTGGAAGAGGCCGAGCTGGCGAAGGTAATGGAGAACACCTTCCGCCACGTCAACATCGCACTTGTCAATGAGCTCGCGGCCTTCGCCGACGAACTCGACATCGACGTATGGCACACGCTGGACCTTGCCGCCACCAAGCCGTTTGGCTACATGAAGTTCACGCCGGGACCCGGTGTCGGCGGCCACTGCCTGCCGATCGATCCCGCCTACCTTGCATGGCACGTCAAGAAGCGGGTCGGCCGGCCCTTCCGGTTCGTGGAGACCGCGAACGAGATCAACCGGGCCCAGCCCCGGTACGTGGTGGACCGTCTGGCCCGGCTGCTGAACAGCCAGCGGACGTCGGTGAACGGCGCAAAGGTCCTGATGTACGGCTATGCCTACAAGAAGGACAGCTCTGACTACCGTGAGTCTCCGGCAATTGAGATTCGCGCGCTGCTCAGGTCGCTCGGTGCCACGGTCGACGTGGTCGACTCCTATGTAGCTCGTCAGGGGATCGAGGACGTCGAGGGCGCTATCGGCCCCGATCAGACTTCGCAGTACGACGTCGCTGTGATCGTCACCGATCACAGCGACGTCGACTACGAGAAAGTCGTCCAGAACTCAAAGTTGGTTTTGGACACACGGAACGTCGGTTGTGTGGCCGACAACCTAGAGCTGCTCTAGACGGAGCAGCCAGGGATACGAGACGGGAGCCCCTCCCGGGGTCCAAACCCGTCAAATCATGAATGCGTAACAACCACTTACCCATCACTATTCCTTGGGGGGTTTATATGTCTGGACGCGCGCAGCTTGCGCAAACCGGTCTGCCCGTGCTCGTCCTCGGCGGCGTTACCATCCCGTTCGGTATGTATCTGGCCCTGGCCGTCACCGTCGCCGCTCTCGGCCTCATACTCTTCCTGAAGTTCGGTTGGCGCCGCCACCTCACGGCCGGCCAGCTGGCTCCCGCGAAGGGCGCTACCACCGAGCGCCGTCGGCACGGTAAGTGAGCAGAGCACGTCGCCCGCCGGTGCTGACAGCCCATCAGCACCGGTCGGCAACCGTCCTGATGGGCATGATCATTCTTCTTCTCCTCGCTGGGTGGGCCACGCACCACACCATGACGGTTCTCGCCACCGACCCAGCGACGCGGAGCCGTGCCACCTTCGTATTCTCCGGCCTGTTCGCGATCTTCGTTATCCAGACGCTGCTGTACCACCTGGAACGCGCCCCGAGAATGACGCCGCGTATCGCCCGGCGCCTCAACGGGCTGCACGCAGCAGTCCTCGTACCCGCCTACAACGAGGACCCCGGATATCTCAAACTGGGCCTTCAGGCTTTCCTCGCTCAAACCCGCCTTCCGGACTCCGTCCACATCGTCGATGACGGGTCCACGAGCACGGACTACGCCGAGGTGCGGACCTGGTGGGAACGTGCTGCTGCGGAGAAGGGCGTGGCTACCACCTGGCAGCGCGTCCCTAACGGGGGCAAGCGCAGCGCCCAAGCCCACGGGGTGCGCGTCAGTCCCGACGCGGACATCTACGTGACGTGCGACTCCGACAGTTGCTTTGCCCCCACTGCCCTTGAGAACCTCCTGACTCCGTTCTCACGGGCCCGGGTGCAGTCCGTTGCTGGAGTCGTGGTTGCCACGAACAATCGGGCGAACTGGTTCGTACGGATCATGGACCTGTGGTTCACCGTCTGCCAGCTCGTCGACCGTTCAGGGCAGTCGGCCGTGGGTGCCGTCATGGTCAACTCTGGTGCCATCGCGGCCTACCGGGCGGGCGTCATCCGGGACAACCTCGACGGCTATCTGAACGAGACGTTCATGGGGCGCGGCGTTGGCTTCTCTGACGACTCCATGCTCACCCTTTTCGCGCAGGAACGCGGCCTGACGGTGCAGCAGCCTCGCGCGATCTGTTTCACGGCTATGCCGGAGAAGTGGTCGCACTTCAACCGCATGTACCTGCGGTGGATGCGGGGCTCAACCATCCGCTCCATCTGGCGTATGCGCTACCTGTCGGCCCGGCGTCCCGCATTTTGGCTGCACATCGTGCGCTGGGTGCAGATGATCCTCACCCAGGCCATCACGGCGTGGCTGCTGATTGCGGAGCCGATCGTCAACCGCGAGCCGCCGCCGGTCACGATGCTCATCATCCCCCTCCTCATTGGCTGGGCGCAGGGGTTGCGATACCTGAGCGTCATCCGCTCCGACGAACGGATTCGCTCACGGATCCTCACCTGGTTGGCGATGCCCGTCGCCATTGCCATCGCGTGGACAGTACTGCGCTGGCATCGCTGGTACGGGGCTCTGACGTGCCTCAAAACTGGCTGGGGCACCCGGCAGAACGGGGCTGAGGTTTCCCTGGAAACAAGCGCCACACCAGACCCGACAACGCCAAAGCTCTACGACCCGCTCGACGATTCCACACTGAAGATCAGACAGTACCGGTCGATGTCCTCGACCTCTTGACCCGTTCGATCTTTCCTCGTCCTGGCCCGGTCTCGCCTCGGGCACCGGGCCGGACGTGGTTGCCGCGTGCCGCTGCCGTCCACGCTCGTTGATGTCAGCGTTGGATGTCAGCGGAACAGCTCCGGCACCGGGCAAGCCTCCAAAGGCTCGTCCGGCCGGTCGGCCCAGCGCCACCAGACATGCAAGTTGCCTCATCAGGCGCAGCGTTGTGCCTCGGCGGTTGAGGAGCGTTGCAGAGTCAGTCCGACTCGCCCATCGTGCTGCGCAGCCAGTCCAGTGGGTCGGTCGCCAGGAGTTGGTCGGCCAGTTGGTTCGCCGTCTTCGTGACCAGGCGAGCGCGGCTGTTGTCGATCCACCGCTGTGCGTGCTGGTAGCCCTGGGCCTTGTACTCGATGCCCTGCAGCATGCATTCGAGCTTGTCCGCGTCTCGTGCGCAGATCGCTTCGGGAGATTCCCGGGACTCGTACTCGTTGATCAGATCGCGAACAGTGGAAGCGAGCACCTCGGGCATGCCTGCGACCTGGTCGGCGGTGACCACCTCGGGGTCCGCTTCACCGGCACCGTACTTCTTGGCCAGGTGGTTGACGTCCCCGGTTCTGGTCTCCTGGGAGTCGTGCCACACCGCCAGGAACGCGGCACGGGCAGGGTCTGCCCCCTCCAGCTTCGCGATGATCGACGCGATCAGCGAGGTGCGCCAGGAGTGCTCGGCAACGCTCTCCGGGTCGCGCACGCCGGCCATCCACCACCCGGTGCGCTTCGACTGCTTGAGCGTCCCCGCTTCGTACAGGAACCGTGCCACCTGGGTCAGCTCCTCGGTCACGTCGAGTCTCCTCTCACGCCTCGGCGAGGCGGATCGCATACCTGATGCTGTCCAGTTCACGGCGAGCGCGCGCCGACAACTCCCGGCTATCCAACATCACTGGAAGCCGGTCGCGCAGGGCTTGGGTCGCTGTCGTGGATCGCAGCAGGTTCGGGCGGACGGCGACCAGGGACCACAGTGAGTGGACGGTCAGGTCGACAAATCCGTGGTGGGGAGCCAGCCCATGGGTGAAGTGGGAGAGCAACTTGTCTCCGGGCCAGTGCCCTGGCTGTCCGGCTGCGATGAAGTCGTCGGACAGTTCGAGGTGGCGGTTCTCGCCCACCCAGTACGCCCAGTAGTTCAGGTTCGCGGACTCGCCGCCGTCGTCGTCCAGCAGGACGGTGTTGACGAAATGGACCATCCGCTCGCGGTCGCCGTGCCGTGCGGCAACAGCCGCTACGGAGCGGGCGTTCAACCAGTCGGGGAGCCAGCCTGCGGGCCGTTCTGTGGCCTGCTGGTGAGTGAGCCATTGGAAAGTGTCGGCCTGGTCGTCATAGCCGGACAGATACAACGCCTGTCGTCGCAGCAGGAACTGCCGCTCGCCTCGCGCCTGTTCTGCGATCTCCCGCATCCGTGCGAAGAACCTGCGCCGGTCGATGGCCGGGAGCTCGGGACCTGAGGGAACGGGTCCTCGGCGGGGCCGCCGCGGCGCGGGTAAATCCCGAATCGGCTGGGGCGGAACGCGCGTGAACGGCCATGCGAGGACCTCGACCAGGTCGCGCTGCATGACCCACGCCCCGAGCGGACTCTCTTCGGCGGATGTCTCCTCGTCCAGGGCGCCGGCCAGGAGAACGTCGGCCTCTGCCGCTCTTTCCAGGGTCTGCAGCAGGGCGGGAGACGTACCCATCTGCATGAGTCGGTGCCGGTGCACGAGCATCTGCCCGACCGGCAACGCGGGCAGGGGCCGACGCCCGGACTCCCAGCCCGCGATCGTGTCCGGCGAGACCTCCAACCGCTCGGCCACGTCGTCCTGCGTCCGGCCGAGCTGCTCCCGGATGACCCGGAATGTGTACCCGGAGATGGCCCCGATCCGAGGGCGCGAGGGCGTACCCCGACCGCCAGTGAGGGTTCGTCCTGGGAATGAAGGCACCTCAACCACCTGTCCCCGTGCGGGCCTCATCCGTACCTGTACTGCCAGTCACTACAAGCGGGCAACGGTGCTCCCTAGCGTTCATGCAGTAGCGACTCCGCAACTGAGCGTATAGGGAAGGTGCGACCGTGGATGCCGATACGGCAGCAGGTACTCAGCCGGGAGAAGCCCCGCGCACTGTCAGCGGGCTGGGTCCGGTCCGGGCGGTGGGACCCGGCAGGCTCATCCACTCCACCTCACACCGTCGCCTCGATACGGAGCACTGGCTGCTTGCGACACTGCCGGCCACGCTGCGGGAGCGGGCTCGGTGGGAGTGGGAGGAGCGCCGGGTGGCACTCCTGCCCATGGGTGGACTCTTCTCCGCCGTGCGGATGCCCGAGTACCTGCTGACTGCTCTGAGCGGCGGTGCCGAGGCCGCCTGCGTGGACGACTTCCTGGCCGAGGCCCTCGGCGGCGGGCCGGTCATCTGCGACCCGCGCTTCTCGCGGTACTACGCGCTGGTGCCCGCCGACGTGTCCACGACGCCGCACCGGATGGCAGACACCTGGCATGCACTGGGGGTGAGTTGCCTTGGTCGCGGCAGTCACCTGGGAGTGCCGCGGCCGGATGCCGTGGACAGTCGACGCCCGTCGGCCTCTTACTGGTCGGTGCCGCTGAACTCTGCGGCGATGCTGTGCACTCCGCTCATGGTCGCCCGGCTGATCGCCGCTGGGCGGAGCTGCGTGGACACGGAGCCCGAGGCGTGAGCAACACCTCGAACCCGTCATTCGCCGATACGCCGTGGACGCATGCGTACGTGCGTCTGGCGAACCACTGCATCACCTGTGCGACGTGCAGGGCCGTGGACGAGGAGGGCGCAAATCTCGGGCTTACCTGTGGGGCGGCCGATCAGCTGAGCGAGCAGTACCGGCAGGCGCGGCGCGGTGGCATCGTCCCGACCTCCCCGGCCCAGGAGGTCTCCGAATGCAGGAGCGCGACGAGAGCCAAGGACCGCTCTCATTGAAAGGACCGCTCTCGTTGATCAGAAGGGGATGGCGGGAGCCCCCGGGCGCCGGGTTCCAGGGCTGGTGCGGATGTGGTGCAGGCCCCCGCCTGCTAGGCCGGGCAACAAACAACCCCCAGGTCCCTGACCTGGGGGTTTCGCATGGAGCGGGTGACGAGAATCGAACTCGCGCTCTCAGCTTGGGAAGCTGCGATCATTTGGGGCCGGTCTGGGCGCTGACCTGGACCAATGCAAAGTCATGACTTCGTCTGGCTCAGCTGGATTCACCGTGATTCCCCGCTGCTCCCCGCTCTATCTGGTGCGCTTGTGGTGCGGCGTCCGCGTCCCTGCCTGACTCTGCTGGTCCGTCGGCATCGCCGTAGAGGCCGGCTGAAAGTAGTTCCTTGGCTGCGTCGAGCCGCTCGGCGCAGTCGGGCATGAAGATCTCGCTCAGTGCCGGGTCCAGCGTCCCGAGACGGTGTAGATGGGTGACCAGAAAGCTCCGTCGCGCTGATCCTCTCAAGGTCGTCAGATTGCGTCGGGGGATCGAACTTGCCCTCCCGCGCTCCCGCAAGCCCCCCGAATGCCTCCCACCGCCCCTGGAGACGCCGCAATCGAACCTGCCTTCTGGACACAGTTATTAGGTCAGTCAGCAGGAAGGGGAGAGCAATGAACCCGCCGAACGGATTTGGCGCCAACGGCATGGGGGTGTCCACCAACGGCTACCAGCACGGCAACCTGAGCAGGCAGCCCCCGCTGTGGTCAAGGCCATCACTGGCAAGTGAATCTACAAGTGAATCTAAGAGCGCCCGTTCCCTCCCGGGCTCAGTCCGTCGGGATGGGACGGGTCTCTCGGCCATGTCTCACTGTTGACGCAGAGGCAGATAGATCAACCACGCCAGTCGCAGATCATGATCCGTCCAGGGCTCAGACGCGCCCGTTACATCTGCTTTAGGAGTTCGATCCGTACGCGCTCCGGCGACTGGCGGCGACTGATGCGACTGCCGACCAGAGATGCTGGCGTTTGCCGTTGTCCGGCGTCGTTGATGTCAGCCATGGATGTCAGAACCTTCTGATCAGTCGCTCTTCGTCCAGTGGAGCGACGGCGCCTTCCGGCGGTCGGTCAGGCTTCGCGTCGGTTCGCTTCGCAGCGCTTGAAGAGGTAGTAGCCCACGGTCTCACCTTTGATGGCAACGTTCTGACCGGAGGACATGAACTTGTCGCGGCTCTGCTGTCCCTGCTCCACGAAGACGAAGGAACCGTTCACTAGCTCCCAACCCTCTCGGCATACGGCGTTGAGGACGACGAGGGGATCTGTCGTCTGCTTGGTGGTCGTACTGCCAACCATCGCGACGATGACCGCTTGCTGGCTCATCACGTCCATCGAGCACTGATACACAAGGTCCCCCTCCTCGAAGCACTGGCGTGCCTGACCCACAGGTGTGGACAGGAACGCCCGTCGGTCGCGCTCAAGTCGCTCGGCTTGCTGCTTCTCTTCTGCCTCCTGCCGCTTGCGCTCCTTCTCCGCAGCCGCCTGCGCCTGTTGCTCTGGGCTCTTCTTCGAGATGAATGCCATGCCGCTCCCTCCAGGTGTGACGACCGTCACGCTACCTTCATGACGTGCTCAATGACTGGCAGTCGTGACAGTTGGGCAGCGGCGCGCGTGTTC
Source organism: Streptomyces tuirus (assembly GCF_014701095.1). Lineage (NCBI taxonomy): Bacteria > Bacillati > Actinomycetota > Actinomycetes > Kitasatosporales > Streptomycetaceae > Streptomyces > Streptomyces tuirus. The sequence continues at coordinate 3,982,076 of NZ_AP023439.1, forward strand.
CTCCTCCAAAGCGACACACGGGAGTACTCCTTCACCCATGCATCACGGCCGCGCCAGGGATCCACATGCGCGAAGCGCGGCCGACGGCAGTCAGCCACGATGGCGGGTGCGCCGACCGATCACGCACGCGTGTGCCTCGCCGCACCCCCACCGACCTCAGCCCCGCTGCCACATCGTTGACCAGAAAGGGTTGCGCCTGCGGAAGCATGGCGGTGAGACCTTGGGCGGTGACCTCTTCGTCCCGAAGCAACTTGGGTGGGCCCTCGACCTCGGGGCCGTGCGGCTCTCACCTGCTGCGATGGTCCGCAAGCGTGCGCGGTTGTCCGCCCCTGTCCGTCGGCGTTGTCACGCAGTTAGACACTCACACGGCAAGCTGGCGGGATCTTCAGTCGCCTGCGAACCGCAAGTAGCTGCCTGGGGTAGCCGCGCAATGTTCCAGCATCGCTTTGAGATCGTCCAGCGCAGCGAGCTGACGCTCATCAGCGCAACTCCGTCTCAAGCCGTGGATCTCCTGGAGGGCAGCCGCGGCCTCCTGCTCGTTCATCAACGTGTTCCCGTACGGATCGACGGCGGTGAGCCTTCCGGGCACTCCATGGAGTTGGAGCGAGCCGAGTGCATCGGCCAGTGCGTCGCCATGCCCGTGGGAGCTCCGCAGGAGCGTTGCGCGGGACTTGCGCCAGTTGTTGCGTGCCGGCCGTGACGAGTGCAGCTCCAGATCAATCCCCATGCTTCATGATGACGCGCTGCGCTGCTGCACAGCCACAACTGATTACCGGCGGCCGTGACCTGCGGCCTCTGTATCGATCAACGTCCTGATCTGCTGCTGAGCTGTCGGCAGTTGTCGGCCTTGGTCATCGTTGAGCGCCCTTTCACGGCCCCAGGACGGCCCGGGAGGGCGCTCTTGCGCAGGTTGCGCCCGGGATGTCAGTGGCTGCCCTTACGCTGAGGGGGAGCAGCTGGCTTACTCGTTCAGAGTGGCGAGAGTACGGCCAGCAGCATGCGCGTAAGGGGATGGGGAATGGCCAGCGACCTGAATCTAGATGAGCTGCTTGCCGATCTGAGTGCCAAGACGAAGGAGGAGATCTCCAGTACTCCTGAGGTAGTCACTCAGGATTCGGTTGACGTAGCTTCACTGCCGATTAAAGCTAGAAAATGGATCAAGCTGCCGAGCATTGTTGCAGTGATGGTCGACCTTAAGAGTTCGACGAAGCTTGGCACCGGTAAGTGGGCTGCGTCTACGGCCAGTATCTATGAGGCATCTACCGGTGGAGTAGTAAAGGTCCTAAACAACTTCGATGCGGACTTTATTCAGATTCAAGGTGATGGCGCCTTCGGCTTGTTCTGGGGGGAGCGGCGGTTTGAAAGAGCCTTGTGTGCTGGTATCACGGTAAAGACTTTCAGTGTCGACCTGGGTGATCAACTCGAAGCTCGGTGGCCTAACATGCCCACCACTGGATTTAAGGTGGGTGTCGCTTGCAGCCCTATCCTCGTCAAGCGCATTGGGACGCCCAGGAACCCCGCTCAGCAGGAACCTGTTTGGGCCGGGAAGGCGGTAAACTACGCAGCTAAGTGTGCGCAGTCCGCAGATCGACACGAAATGATTGTGGCCGGATCTGTGTGGGATCGCGTCGAGAAGAACGATTACCTTTCTATTAGTTGTCCATGTAATGACGGCCCCAGTTCCGGGATTTGGGAGACCGTTGACGTTGATAGGCTCCCTGATGGTGACCCGGAAGCATCGGGGCGCAAGCTCAAGGTTGGCTGGTGCAAGGTGCACGGCCAGGCTTATTGCGAGGCTGTGCTAGCAGGCAATAAGAGGCGGCAAGATGTTGATGGTGTGCGCTCGGAACTGCAAAGAAGTCTAATGCGCGATGCCATTTTCTCCAAGGCTCAGACTGAGCGCGCGATGCGCGACGCGCGAAGAAGAGGGTTGAAGTGAGACTGAGGAGAAACGGTGGCAGTGCGCGAGGGCAGCAACCGTTGATGTCGCAGATCAATGATGAAGATGTCAGTCGATATGCGGCCTCGCTGCTTGCCACTGCGCGCGAAGAAATTGTTCGAGCCGACGGGAAAGCCTCCCTGCTGCTAGCTACGGTCGGAATCGCACTTGGTGCAATCGTCTCAGCCATTCTGTCTGGAGACTGGACGCCGTTCGAGCTGGTTAATTGTGTCGAGTGGATTTGGTGGGTGGGCGTAGCGCTGGCTGTTTTGGGTGTCGTGCTTCTTGGTTGTGCCGTTCACCCCCGAGTTGGCCGGGGTCACGACGCGCCAGACTACTTGGTCGCTTATTTTGGAGACATCGCCGGTAAGCCCAGGGCAACTTTGGAGCAACGCATTCGAGAGACGTTGAGTGCGCCCAAAGAAGCGCCACTCGATCAGTTGTATAGGGTCTCCAATCTTGCCGCGAGTAAGTACTGGTATATTCGGACGGCTCTATGGGCTCTAGCAAGTGCTATGTCGCTTTGCCCGTCGTCGCTGCTGTTGAACCTCGCGTTCTAGCGTTTGATGAAAACATAGGGCGGCGGAGTCTTAATGACCGAGTCAAGCTGCTGTAGCGGCCGGTGTCTGGCTGGCGGGCTGATGGTGAAGGGGCGGTCGTCGCGCAGGAGGGCCCAGAGGACGTCGACGCGGCGACGGGCGCGGCCAGCCGGGGCGCAGACAGACATCCGATGCGGTTGATCAGTCAAGCGGTGCTGGGGAAGGCGGTCTGCTCGTCGTAGGGGATGCGGTGGGTGAGGCAGTGGTGCAGGCAGCCCAGTAGCCGGTTGAAGAGGTTGCGTTGGGCTGCGACGTGTCGGTCTTCGGCTTGGCGGCGGCGGTCGTAGTGGGCTCGTGCTCCGGGGGATGCGGTGAGGGCGGCGAAGGCCCAGATGTAGCCGGCCGAGGCGAGGCGCTGGTTCTTGATGTGCCTGGCCAGGACGGTGGTCTTGCGTCCGGAGGATCTGGTGATGGGGGCGGATCCCGCGTAGGCCTTGAGCGCGCGTGGGCTGGTGAAGCGGGTGTGGTCGTCGCCGAGTTCGGCCAGGATGCGGGCGCCGGTCAGTGCGCCGAGGCCGGGGAAGCTGGTGATGATTTCGGCGTCCTGGTGGGTGGCGAAGGCCGTGGTGGTGGCTGCTTCGAGGTCGTCGGCGCTGGCGCAGGCCGCGTTGAACTGCCGGAGCAGCGCGAGGGTTTTGGTGCCCATGGCCTGCTCGAGCAGGGCTGGCTGGTGCATCTGTGGCTCGCGGAGCAGGGTGTGGAGTCGTTCGACTTCTCCGGTGATCTCGCGCTGGCGTCCGGCCTTCTTCAGGATGGCTCGCAGCTGTGGGCGGGTGAGCTGGGCGGCCTGGGTGGGTGTGGGGGCCGCGGCGAGCAGGGTGCGGGTGACGGGTGAGGCGAGGCCTTCGCGGAAGTGGCGGAAGACGGTGAGGAAGCCGGGGAAGTACTCGCGCAGGTGGGAGCGGAGGCGGTTGCCGGTTTGGACGCGGTCCCAGACGGCGTCCTGGTGGGCTCGGGCCAGGACGGTGATGGCCTGGGCGAGGTGGCTGTCGGCGGGCAGGGGCCGGTGTTCTGCGGGGTCGGTGCGCAGGATGTGGGCCAGGACCTTGGCGTCGAGGTGGTCGGACTTCTTGCGGCTGAGGGCGTAGCGGTCGCGGTAGCGGGCGGCGGTCAGTGGGTTGATCACGTAGATGGGTCTGCCGGTGGCGCGTAAGCAGGCGACCAGGAGTCCGTGAGAGGTCTCGATGGCGACGGGGATCGGGTGCTCTGGGCTGTCGCCGTGCCGGGCGAGCAGGTCCAGGAGCTGGCTGAGGCCGGTAGGGGTGTCGTCGATGCGGAGCTTGTCCAGGAGAAACCCGCCCAGCGTCTTACCGCACCATTAGGAGGCAGGCCGCGCCGCAGAGGCGGCGCGCGCCCGCGCCGTGCGCGGGCCTTGAACCCGTGAAGAAGGTTGTTACTCAGTAGCGGCTGTGATGCGCCACAAGGGAGCGTCGTACTGCTGCGGACGGCTGTTGATGAGCAGTTGGCGCAGGTCCTCACGCAAGGAGCCGTTGAGGTTCAGGGCCTCGGTGATGCGGCGAAACGTCGTGTGGGTGACTCCGCGGCTGTGGGCCTCGGCTTCGAACTGGTCGAGCTGGGACAGTACGGCGTCTGGCTCGAGCTGCACCGGCGGCTGGTTGTTGAGCCATGTGGCCTTGTTGCGCTCGTAGTCGATTTCCGAGTAGCCGCAGATTTCGCGGCTGTGTGCCTCGACCTCGTCCAGGGTGGCGGTCGTCAGGATGGCTCGGGCCAACTGGTTACGGGTCAGTGCCTCGTCCAGGTCGACCTCATGGACCGTCGGTCCGTCGTTGGTGAGGGGGACCGGGAGACCGGCGTCTCGCATTTCGCAGGTGCCGCGTACGCCTCGGGCTGTCGCTGCGAGCATCCCGGTTGCCTCGGAGGGGTGCCATTCCAGGACCGAGCTGATCGGCTCGACGTCCTTCGCGGTGAGGGTGTGGAGGAGCGGGCCGAGCATGCCGCGCAGTTCGTCGAGAGGGAGTTCGCCGTCGAGGCCGGGGCCCGCCACCAGGAGGCGGATGGGAGCGTTCACCTGGCAGCACGCGGCGAGCGTGAGGGCGTCGGCGAGGGGGCTCTTCAGCGTCGGCTCGTCGCCGCGGGCGAGGATGTCGCCGCCCACGTCCAGGAGGTCGATCGACTCCGGTGACAAGTGGTCCACCAGCTCTTCCAGTTGCCGAGTGACGCCCTCAACTCCGTGGCGCGGATCGATCAGCGCGACCCTGTGAGGGAGCTCTGCTGCAAGTCGGGGGAGAGCCGAGCCTGCCGGAGCGATCGGGCCGCCCTCGGCCGGCACTGTCCAAACAACTGGAGTGAGGGGCTGGAGGCCGGTGAAGTTGTCTGGCCCTCGGGGACCCGGAACCGGGTCGATCAGGAGGCGGTCCCATGCGTACGTGAGGATCACCGCCTGGTCCTCGTCGCCGTAGAGGGCTGCGTGAATCATTGCGGCGGCGACTGCGTCGCCCCCTCCTCCTGCTGCGACGATCAACCGCGTCATGCGTCTCAGCCTACGGGGTAGGGGGTTGACCACTCACCCTATAGTGGCTAGAGGCCATAGCCACTTGTATCGAGAAGCAGGCCTCAGCTCGGTAGCGGGGCGCCCGACTACTCGCCTGGGGCTCGCCTTGGGTGAGGAGGACTGATGCCCCAGATCGAGGAGGCGCAGCCGAAGTATCTCCAGATCGCGCACTACATCCGTGATCAGATTCTTCGGGGTGACCTGCGACCAGGTGACGAGGTGCCGTCCGAACGGCAGTTGGCGGCGGACTGGAAGGTGTCCCGGCCCACGGCCGCACGGTCGTTGGAGGCGCTGAGCCATCAAGGGCTCGTCGAGAAGCGTCAAGGGTCGGGCACCTACGTGCGCAGCCTCGAAGTCAACCGGCGGGCACGTGAGTTGTACGGGCGCGCTCGGCAGACCGGGAAGATCTACACACACGGCGAGTACGCCGTGATCACCTCTGCCGGTTGGCTGGAGGCCCCGGATCACGTCGCTGAGGCGCTGGGCCTGGTCAAGGACCGTCGGGCGGTGCACCGGCGGCGAGTGACCAACAACCAGGACGGGCCGATCACGCTGTCCACCTCGTGGTTCGCTCCGGACGTCGGTCAGCGTGCGCCGAAGCTCCTGGAGCCGGAGCGGATCCAAGAGGGGACGCTGCTGTACGTCGAGAACCTGACCGGACGACAGGGGAGTTACGCGGAAGATCGCATGTGTGCGCGTGCGGCAACCGAGGAAGAGGCCGCGGACCTTCAACTTGCCGCCGGCTCCGCCGTGCTGATCGTGCACCACGTCGTCTTCGACCTCCAGGACCGGCCCTTGGAGTTCGCTGAGGCCACCTACCCGCCGCATCGCTGGGCGTTCGAGCAGGGCTACCCCCTCACCTGAGGGGGCCAGTTGCGGCGAATCGCTTGCGTCCTCCAAGTGGCTAATGCCACTATCCAGAAAGTGGCTAAGGCCACTTCACTGGGGGGGCGCGGTGTGACGAGTCAACGGCCGGATCAGGGCATGCACTTACCTTGCCGGGGTTGCCGGGGCGCGGTTGGAAGCGCGTCGGCTCGCGGACGACCCTGGCGCTTGCCGCCGCCGCCGATCGCACCCGTGCCACATCAAAGCGGCGCTGCCTCGACTGCGACGGCAGCGGCAGGAAGTGAGCACCTGATGGCCTACACGATCGACCGCTACCCGTCTGAGGAATCACCGCGCCTCGGCGCGATGACCTTGCACCCTGTCGCTGAGTCCGTACCGCGGGCTCGGCGCTGGTTCCGCAAGTTCATCGCCCCGTACAACCCGGCCTGCTCCGTCGACGACTGCGCGCTGATGATCTCGGAACTGGTCACCAACGCCATCGCTTACGGCCGGTCGGACGAACCCTGGCTCGTACGGGTCGAGTGGTTCCGTGAAGGGACCTCGCTCCGAGTTGACGTGCACAACCCTGGCTTTCCGGCGGACGTGCGGCTGAGGCATCCCGACGCCAACGACTCCCACGGGCGCGGACTGCTCCTGGTCGATTCGCTGGCCGAGTCGTGGCACGCATCACCGAGCCGCTTCGGCGGAACTGTCGTTTCCTTCGTGGTGGCCGATGCCTGGCCCGGACGGTAAGAGTTCGCTCCCCTTCTATCCGAGAAGGCCGCGCTGATCTATCAGCACTCCGACGAGGAGCGCCAGGAGGAGGTCGCCGCCGACCTCGACGTCACGGTTCGGAAGGCCCGGGAAGAGGCTGCCGGAAGGCCGCCGAGAAGTCTTCTTGCGCGGCTCTGGCGCGCGGCCAGTGATCACCCCGGACAGCAAAAGGGCCCAGGTCTCTGACCTGGGCCTTCTTCGTGGAGCGGGTGACGAGAATCGAACTCGCGCTCTCAGCTTGGGAAGCTGATGTTCTACCATTAAACTACACCCGCGTAAGACGCCGACCGGAGTCGGTGTCGAATGCTCGCTCACTCTACCTCATGCCAGGCCTCCGGCGTTCGCGCCGCGGGGCCTGAGTGCGTTTCAGGGATGGGATGCGGCTGCGGGGGAACGGAGTTGGGGCGTACGGTGGTCGGGCGTGAGAGGGTCCGGGCGGGACCGGAGTGCCGCCTGGAGGGGCGTCCCTTTGATCCCGTACTGTGGCTTTTGTCGTCAGGCGAGAAACAGCCAGACGCGGCTCTGGGGAAGGGACTCTGGGACTTGATGGAGCGCACCGTCGTCCGTTGTGCCGATGGGCACGTGTTCAGCACCGCTTCGTTCCCGATGCAGCAGGCCGAGCGGCTCGGCCCCGGGCGGCTGCTCCGGTGCCCGCGATGTGCGCGGCTCCGGAGCGTGGTGCCCGTCAGCCATCAGAAGCAGTAGCGGCGACAGCAGCGGCAGCCGCAGCGGCAGCACGGCCGGTGCGGTAGCGGACAAGCAGTAGGCAACAGGCACAAGGCGCGCGGAGACGTCCGGTTGTGGTCGCTCCGCGCGCCTTGCGTATCCTCGGGGCGTGCTTCTCTCAGACAAAGACATCCGGGCCGAGATCGATGCAGGGCGGGTGCGGATCGACCCGTACGACGAATCGATGGTTCAGCCGTCGAGCATCGATGTGCGCCTCGACCGCTTTTTCCGGGTGTTCGAGAATCACCGGTACCCCCACATCGACCCCGCCATCGAGCAGGCCGACCTGACCCGGCTCGTGGAGCCGGAGGGCGACGAGCCGTTCATCCTGCACCCCGGGGAGTTCGTCCTCGCCAGCACGTACGAGGTCATCACCCTGCCCGACGATCTCGCCTCCCGGCTGGAGGGCAAGAGCTCGCTGGGGCGCCTGGGGCTGGTGACGCACTCCACCGCCGGGTTCATCGACCCCGGCTTCAGCGGTCACGTGACCCTGGAGCTGTCCAACCTCGCCACCCTGCCCATCAAGCTCTGGCCGGGCATGAAGATCGGGCAGCTGTGCATGTTCAAGCTCAGCTCGCCCGCCGACTTCCCGTACGGCAGCGAGCGGTACGGGTCCCGGTACCAGGGGCAGCGGGGGCCGACCGCCTCCCGGTCCTTCCTCAACTTCCATCGGACCCAGGTGTGAGCGGCACGAGCATGAGTGACGTACGGGAGAACCTGACCTACGAGAAGTTCGGCGTCGCCGTGCGCGAGCTCGCGCAGACCATCGCCGACGACGGCTACGAGCCCGACATAGTCCTGAGCATCGCCCGCGGCGGTGTCTTCGTGGCCGGCGGGCTCGCCTATGCCCTGGACTGCAAGAACATCCACCTGGTGAACGTGGAGTTCTACACCGGCGTCGGGACGACCCTCGAGATGCCCGTCATGCTCGCGCCCGTCCCCAACGTGATCGACTTCTCGCAGAAGAAGGTGCTGATCACCGACGATGTCGCCGACACCGGCAAGACGCTCAAGCTGGTGCGCGACTTCTGCCTCGACACCGTCGCCGAGGTGCGCAGCGCCGTCGTCTACGAGAAGTCCCAGTCGCTCGTGAAGTGCGAGTACGTGTGGAAGCGCACCGACGACTGGATCAACTTCCCGTGGAGTGTCGAACCGCCCGTGGTGCGGCGGGCCGGCCAGGTGCTCGACGCCTGACCGGCGGAAGACGGCGACAGAGACTGATACAGAGAGGGGCTCCCCGTGGGGAGCCCCTCTCTCGTGCCGCAGAAGAAGCGGGCAGAAGAATCAGACCGTGCCCAGCTTCACGATCGACAGCAGCGCGATCAGCTGGATCGCCGACGCGCCCAGCGCCTTCGGCCAGGGCAGGTCGTGGGAGCGGCTGACCATGAGGGTCAGCAGGGCGCCGCCCGCGACCCAGGTGGCCCAGCCCAGGAGCTGGACGAACGTCGCGTCGCCGCCCGCGAACATCGCGAAGACCAGGCGGGGCGCGTCCGTGAGGGACATGATCAGCATGGACAGGCCGACCGTGGGCTGCCAGGCGCCGTCGCCGCCGAGCTGGCGGGCCAGCGTGTGGGTGACCACGCCCAGGACGAACGCGCTCAGCACCATCGCGACCGCCGTCGTCAGGACGATCGGGACCGCGTTCGACAGTGTGGCGTTTATCGCATCTTCGCGGGCGCCGTCGAAGCCGAACACGGCGAGCAGGCCGTAGAGGAACGTGACGATGAGGGCCGGGCCCCACATCGAGTAGTCCCGCATCTGGAGGAAGGTCTGGTTGGGGGCGAGGACGATCCCCCGGAGCAGCTGCTTCCAGTGCAGGCGCGGGCCGACCGGGCCGGGCGCCGGGGCCGCCGCGCCGGCGCGGTAGGTGTCGCCCTGTGTGTAGGGGTCCTCGCCGACCGAGAAGGCCTGGGTGTGGCCCGGGTTGTTCGCTGCGTACGGGTCGTGCGGACCCTGCGGGCCGGCTGGGTACGCGCCGTCGCCGAAGTACTCCGGCTCGCCCTGGCCGCCGTAGCCGCCGCCGTGCCCGGCGTTCGGCTGCGGCCACGTGGGCCCGCCGCCGTTGCCGTACGGCTGCTGCCGCGGGTACGGCTGCGGCGCCGGCGGGGAGCCGTACGGCGGTCCCTGCGGCGTCTGCTGCCCGTACGGAGGGTTGTGCGGTCGCGTCTGAGGAGCGCCGTTGTTCCGGCCGCGTCCGATCCTGAATCCAGCCACGTCTTCGAACGTACCTGGTCCCCGGCGGTGGTGTGCCGGGCCCGGGCTTCCGGGCCCGGCTTTGCGGCCGAGCTGTGACATCCCTTAAGGGGAAGGGGCTTTGGGTGTCCGTGGGGTGTCAGGGTTCGGCCGTACGGGCCATGTCCTGGGCCCTGTCCCGGGCCATCGGGGGCGGGCCATGCCCCGGGCCATGTCCCGGGCCATCGGGGCGGGCCACGGCCCGGGCCCTGTCCCCGGCCATCTAGGCCGACCGCGGGGCATCGCCTCCGGGACGGCCCGTGTAGCCCCCCGGTCGGGCCCGGCCAGGCCCGGCCAGCCCCGTTCAGCCCCCGTCAGTCCGCGAAACCGCCGCCCAGCTCCGGCAGGGTGATCGCGCCGGTCTTCGTCGGGACCGTGCTCGTGCCGCGCATGAGGAGCGCGCCGCCCGCCGCGCCCACGGCGAGGTCCGCCCGGCCGTCGGCGGTCAGGTCGCGCAGGCGGAGGGTGTAGCCGAAGGCGGCGTGGGAGTCGGCGGGGCCGAGCACCGTCTGGGCGATCCACGAGGAGCGCGCGCCGCTGAGGCCGCCGGAGCCGCCGCGGAAGACGTGGACGCCGCCCTGGTCCTCCTCGCCGTCGACGTCCTCGTGCGGAACGCCCACCGCGAGGTCCGCGTAGCCGTCGCCGTTGGTGTCGGCGGCCGAGATCGCGTAGCCGAAGTTGTCGTCGGCCTCGGGGCTGCCGGAGACGCCGGAGGTGGCCTGGGTGAGGGTGACCGATGTGCCCGGGCCCGACGACGTGCCGCGCCAGATCGTGACCGCGCCCTTGCCCTTGTCCTTGTCGGGCACGCCGAGCGCGATGTCGCCGTAGCCGTTCTTGTCGAAGTCGCCGATGACGGGGCTCGGGTAGAGGCCCTCCTGCCGGTCGCTGAGGGTCTTGGAGGCGCCCGAGGCGAGGCCGGAGGAGGTGCCCTTGAGGTACCAGGCGCGCTCGCGGATCTGGCTGTCGTTGATCTCCGTGCCGATCACGACCAGGTCGGTCTTGCCGTCCCCGTCGACCTTTCCGGCGGCGAGGGCGGTGGAGGACCAGCCGCCGGAGCTCTTGTCGATCTTGCTGACCTTGCCGGTGGTGCCCGACTTGGTGAAGGGGCCGCGGTACAGCCACGCCTCCTCGCCGCCGATCACGGCCAGGTCCGGGGAGCCGTCGCCGGTGAAGTCGCCGGTCGCCAGGTCGCGGCCGAAGTGGCCGGCCGCGCCGCCGACGGGGGCGATGTTGGTGCCGCCGGACAGGCCGGACTTCGAGCCCCACAGGACGGTGACGGTGCCGCGGTAGTCGTCGCTGCCCACGTGCTCGGTGGGGTTGCCGACGACGAGGTCCGCGTAGCCGTCCTTGTTGAGGTCCGCGCTGGCGAGGGACGCGCCGAACTGGTCGTCCTCCTCGCCGGAGCCCGGTACGCCCGCGCTGTCCTGGTGCAGGTACTTCGGGTGGGCGGTGTCGAGGCCGGTGGCGGTGCCGTACACGACGGTGATCGTGCCGCCCTCGCGGTCGACGTCGTTGTAGCCGCCGTAGGCGAGGTCGCGGCGGCCGTCGCCGTTGAAGTCGTCGTAGTGCTTGGCCACCGCCGCGGCGGCGGGGCCGGTGAGGAACACGGGGGTGAGGCCGGTCGCCAGCAGGGCGGCGACCAGGGCGGTCGAGGTCGATCTGCGCATGGGGATCTCCTGGTTCGTCAGCCGATGAGGCCGGCGCCGAACGCGCCGTAGGAGCGGGTCCGGCCGAGGCTGCCCGGGCCGAGGGTGCGGGCGCCGTCGCTGATGGGGCCGGGGGCGGGGGCACGTAGGGCGGTGCGCTTGCTCATCGGGATCCCCTTCGGGTCGGCGGTCGGCGGTCATCGGTTGGCGGTCGGCGGTGGTCGGTTGCCGGTGGGCGGTCGGCTGGTTGGAGGGGGCTCGTCGGCTCAGGAGTTGAGCGCGGTGCCGTAACCCGGGGTGCCGGCCGTCGAGATGCCGGTGGTGCCCGGGCCGAAGCTCGTCGAGCCGGAGGTCGTCGGGCCGGTCGCCGTGGCGCGCAGGGACCAGACGGCGCCGTCGCCGGCGTTCTCGCCCGGCGCGGAGACGGACAGGTCGGCGCGGCGGTCGCCGGTGTGGTCGGTGAGCGTGACGCGCTCGCCGAACCGGTCGCCCGCCTCGGAGGCACCCGGCACACCGGCGGTGTTCTGGGTGTACGACGTGGCGCCCTTGGTGGTCAGTCCGGACGCCGAGCCGTACAGCACGGTGACGGCACCGGCGGAGCTGTTCTCGCCCGCGGTGCCGACGGCCAGGTCGGCGTACCCGTCGCCGTTGATGTCGCCGAGCGACACGCCGCTGCCGAAGCGGTCGCCCTTCTCGGCGGCGCCGGGCACACCGGCGGTGTCCTGGGTGAGGACGAGCGGGGCGCGGCCGCTGTCACGGCCGTCGGGTCCGCCGTAGACGACGGTGACCTTGCCGCCGAGGGCGCCCCCGGGGTCGGCGGAGGCCTCCCGGTCGTTCCCCACGACGATGTCGGCGTGGCCGTCGCGGTCGATGTCGCCGACGGCGGAGACGAACCCGGCGGGCAGCTTCTGCAGCCAGTCGACGTAGTTGCCGATCTTCATGTCGGCGAGGGACGTGGCGGCGGCGCCGTCGTGCGCGGTGCGGCCGTGCAGGACCACGCGGGGGCGGCCGTCGCCGGCGACGTCGCCGGAGGAGAGGTGGGTGACGCCGTTCGACGACGACCACCAGTCGTTGCGCGAGCCCGAACCGCCGTTGGACGCGCTGGTCTTGGTGATCGGGCCGTTCACGAGGGAGAGGGTGACCGGCCCGGTGGAGCCGACCGCGACGTCCACGTTCCCGTCACCGTCGAAGTCGCCCGCGGCCAGCGTCCGGCCGTACCGGTCGTAGTCGGTGCTGAAGAAGCTGAACAGCGTGCGGGCCCCGGACAGGCCGGACGGCGAGCCCCAGACGATGGTGACCGTGCCGTCGTTGCTGTCGCTGCCGTCCTCACCGGGCGTGCCGACCAGCAGGTCGGCGTAGCCGTCGGTGTTCAGGTCGGCGGAGGCGAGCGCGGAGCCGAAGGCGTCGTCGGCCTCGGCCGTGCCCGGCATGCCGGCGGTGTTCTGGGTGAGGAGCGTGCGCGTGGAGCTCTTCGGGCCGCTCGAGCTGCCGTAGACGACGCTCACGGCGCCCGCCTTCGCCTGCCCGGCGACCGTGGCGCCCGGCGCGCCGATGGCGAGGTCGGTGCGGCCGTCGCCGTTGAAGTCGTAGGGGGCGGCGGCCGGCACGGCGTGCGCGGCCGGGGCGGAGAGGGTGAGGGCGAGCGGGGTCAGGGCCGCGGCGAGGACGGTGGAAGCGATACGGGTACGCATGGGGGTACGTGCCTCACGGGGAAGTCGGCGGGTCGTCACTGGGCGAGGACGGAGCCGAAGTTGGCGCCGTACTTGAGGGCGATGGCGGCAGTGGTGATGCCCTGCGCGCCGGTGGTGGTCAGGCCGGTGGCGGAGCCGCGCAGAGTCCACAGACCCCCCGTGGAGTTCTCGCCGTCGACACCGACGGCCAGGTCGGCCTTGCCGTCCTTCGTCACGTCGGTCAGGTCGACCGCGGACCCGAAGCTGTCCCCGGACTCGGCCGAACCGGGCACACCGGCGGTGTCCTGGGTGTACGACTTCACGCCACTGGTCTTCAGACCGGACGCGGAGCCGAACAGCACGGTCACCGAGCCGGCGTTCTTCGCCGAGCCGACGTCCTCGCCCGGGGCGGCGACGGCGACGTCGGCGTACCCGTCGCCGTTGATGTCGCCGGTGCTCACCGACGTGCCGAAACGGTCTTCCGGCTCGCCCGCGCCGGGCACACCGGCCGTGTCCTGGTGGATGACGGTCGGCTGCTGCGCCGGATCCGGGCCGTTCGGGCCGCCGTACCAGACGGTGATCTGGCCGCCCTTGTGGCCGACGGGCTTGAGCTCGTACGGGTCCGTGGAGTCGCCGAGGACGAGGTCGCCGTAGCCGTCGTGGTCGATGTCGCCGATCGCGCCCTGGGAGCCGTCGGCGTTGGGCAGCTCGGTCATCTTGTGGGAGGTGCCGTTGTAGCGGAAGTAGAGGATCTCGCCGCCGGGGTCGCCGTCCACGGCGAACGGGTAGACGCGCTCGGCCGCGCCGTCGCCGGTGAGGTCGCCCGCGATCACCGCGGACGTGGTGCCGAGTTCACCCACGCGGGTGTGGGTCAGCGGGCCTCCCGTCTTGGTGAAGGGGCCCTGGTAGAGGCGGGTGTGGCTCTGTCCGGTGAGGGTGACGTCGGTGTCGCCGTCGCCGTCGAAGTCACCGGTCGCGATGCCCTGGGAGAAGCCGCCGTATTCGGAGAGGGTGGAGGGCTGCGGCAGGCCCTTGCCGCCGGCCAGGCCCGACTTGCTGCCCCACAGGACCGTGCCGGAGCCGACGCCGTCCCGGTCGCCGATGCTTTCGTTGGGGGCGCCGACGACGAGGTCGGAGTAGCCGTCCCGGTCCAGGTCGCCGGCGGCCAGGGAGGCGCCGAACAGGTCGCCGGACTCGGCGGTGCCGGGCACGCCCGTGGAGTTCTGGGTGATGACGGCCTTGCGGCTGGCCGACACACCGGACGCCGAGCCGTAGAGCACGACGACGGCACCGGCGCAGGAGGCCGAGCCGACGTTGGTGCACGCGGCACCGGCCGCGATGTCGCGGTATCCGTCGCCGTTGAAGTCCCCGGCCAGGCCGGAGGGGGCGGCGGTGGCGGGGGTGATGGTCAGGAGGCCGGTGGTGAGGGTGGCGGCCAGCAGGAGGGTGCGCTTGCGCAAGGGGGTACTCCGGGTGGGAAGGGGTTGGGCTGGGGCCGGGGACGGGGCCGGGGCTGGGGCTGGGGGCCTGGGGGTGGCGCCGAGGTGGTGCGGTGGCGGGGGTGCGGGGTGGCGGGGGTGTGAGGTGGTGCGGTGGGTGCGGGTGCGGGGTGGTGCGGTGGCTCCGCCGGTGGGGGCGGCTCGCCGGTCCTGTACGGCCTGCCGGTCCTGTACGACCCGTCGGCCCGGCACGACCCAACGCCCCGGAACGACTCCCCCCCCGGCACGACCCCCCGGTCCTGCACGACTCCCCGCCCCTGCACGACCCCCCGGTCCTGCACGACCCGCCCGTGCAGGACCGTTCCGCTGACGTGGGTCACCCCACCCGGTTCCCGCGTACGGCTCAGTCGCCGAAGTTGGCGCCGAAGTTGGGGTAGCCCGTCGTCGAGACGCCCGAGTCGCTGGGGGACACGGTGCGCGAGCCCGTGGCGGTGATCTTCGTGCCGTTGGACGGCAGGTAGAGGACCGCGCCGTTGCCGTCGTTCTCGTACGAGCCGGCCAGTACGTCGGCGCGGCCGTCGCCCGTGACGTCTTCGAGCTTCACGTCGGTGCCGAGGAAGTCGCCCTTCTCGTCCGAGCCGGGGACGCCCGCGGTGCTCTGCGCGAACGACTGGGTGCCGGAGGAGGTGTTGATGCCGGAGGCCGAGCCGTACAGCACGACGAGCTGGCCGGCGTCGGCGACCGAGCCGATGTCCTCGCCCGCGACGCCGACCACGAGGTCCTGGTAGCCGTCGCCGTTGACGTCGCCCAGGTCCAGCTCGTAGCCGAAGTAGTCGTTCCTCTCCGAACTGCCCGGGACGTTGCCGGTGTTCTGGGTGATGCCGGTGGTGGAGCCGGCGCCGTCCGCGGTGCCGTAGGTGATCCACACCTTGCCGCCGTCGGAGGCCCCGGGGAAGGTCACGCCGTCGTCGGTCTTGTTCCAGTGCATGCCGGTGACGATGTCGCCGTAACCGTCGCCGTTGACGTCCGCGATGCCGGTGATGACACCGGCCTTCAGCGGCTGGGCGCCGGCGGCGGACAGGCCGGAACTCGTGCCCGGGAGGAGGTAGTTGGCGTTCCAGTACTCGCCGGTGGCGGTTTCGAAGCCGTCGACGACCAGGTCCGTGCGGTGGTCGCCGTTGACATCGCCCGCGGTGATGTTGAGCGGCCCGGAGCCGTCGCCCGACGCCTGGACCGGCGCCTTGACGCCGTACCGCCCCTTGAGCGCCGTACCGGAGGCGCTGATGCCGCCCTTGAGCACGTAGACGGTGTTGGAGGTGTTGCCGACGGCCAGGTCGGCCTTGCCGTCGCCGTCGAAGTCGCCGGCGGCGAGGTTCCGGCCCCAGCGGTCGTGCTTGGTGGGGGCCGCGTCGGCGATCGAGACGCCCTTGCCGGTGATGCCCTGGGCGGAGCCCCACAGGACCGCGACGCCGCCGCCGTCCTTGTCGCTGCCGACGTCCTCCATCGGCGAGGAGACGGCGAGGTCGTCGTAGCCGTCGCCGTTGAAGTCGGCGTAGGCGCTGTCGGCGCCGAACACGTCGCCGGTCTCGGCCGTGCCCGGGTTGCCGGTGGTGTTCTGGCTGATCGCGGACCGCTTCGCGGAGGACACTCCGGTCTTCGTGCCGTACAGCACGACGAGCTGGCCGGCGTCCTTCTTGCCGCTGACGTACGCGCCGGCGGCGGAGAACGCCACGTCGCCGATGCCGTCGCCGTTGAAGTCGGCCCGAGAGGTGTGTGTGCCGTCCGCGGCCGTCGCCGGGCCGGCCGTGGCCGACAGCAGCGTGCCGGTCAGCGCGGCCGCGGCGGCGGTCGCCAGGGCGAGCCGCACGCGGGGGCGTCGGGACGGGACTGCGGGTACGGAGGGGCGCTCGTGCTGCTGCATGCGGGGTCTCCTGCTGCATGCGGGGGACGTCTGGCGGACATCCACAGTCGATGGAGGGCCGGACTGTCCGTGTTCGCCGGGAGTTGTCCGGGCGTTCACGGGCGTTCGGCGATCAAGAGACCCTTGGAGAGACGTAAGGGTTGTACGTGAGTTCGGTTGATTTCCGGGGTTGCCGACGGCGGCGTGCAGGGGCGCGGAGATCACCCGGCGGGCGTCGACCGGGACGCGACGGTCTCCGCCGGGTGCACGGGGGGTGTGGCGGGGTGCGGCCCCGCCGGACACGGGTGCTGCCTGATCAGAAGCTCTGCTGCCCGTACAGAGGAGGTGCCGTGCACGTCGAGGGCGCCATGGACTTCCCCGACGGCTGGACGCCCGCCGACATCCCGGTGCACATCCAGTACTCCCGCGACGGCAAGCGCTGGACGGACCTGGTGACGGCGCAGGCCAACTGGTCCGGTGAGGGGCACGCCTTCTCGGCGGACATCGCCGACGGGCGGCGGGACTACTACCGCGCGCAGTTCGACAAGACGGAGTCGTTCCGCGGGGCGACGTCGGAGGCGGTACGGGTAGGCCGCTGACGTCCATGGCCGCTGACGTGCACGGACGGCCCGCCCTTCCGGGCCGTCAGTGGCAGTCGAAGCGCCAGTCCCAGGGCCGGCCCGGGCACCGGCGGCAGTGGAAGAAGTACACGCCTCCGCAGTCGCCCAGCTGGATGTCGCCGGTGATGGTCAGCAGGTGCTCCATGCGGTGACCGCTCTCGCAGTCCGGCCAGTCGGCGGGCTGTGTCCAGGCGGGCCAGCCGCCGACCTTCGTCGCGATGACGTTGGAGTCCGGCGGCCACACGGCACGACCAGTCCGCGCCCGGAGGCGGGGTTCCCAGGTCTCCCACATGTCCTCGGGCAGATCGAGCCACCGCGGGCAGTCCTCCGCGGTGGTGGGCGCCAGCGTGGACGGCTGTGGCATATGGTCCTCGTCGTACTCTCCCTCGCTCACCCCGGGAAGGGCGGACAGCGTCCCCGCGGCCACGACCTCCGCCTCGTTGCGCCAGTACAGCCGCGGCATCACCGGCCCGGGGTCCTCTTCGTGCACCAGCGCGCACCACACCAACTGCAGCAGGTCCTTCCCCTGAGGGAACTCGAGCTCCGGGACGTCCCGGGCGTACAGCTGGAGGATCGGCACCATCGGGACCGCCCCCGGGACGATCTCGGTGCGGTTGCGCGGGTCGGTCCCGAACGTCCAGTGGTCCTCCTGCGCGCAGTACGGCCAGGGCTCGTCCGCGGGCCACAGCAACTCCCCTCCCAGGGAGCTCTCCCGCACATCGGGGTCCCCGGGCTCCGGATTGAGGAGGGTGGTGGTCCGGGCAAGACCCGCGTACTCCGGTATCAGCGTGCGCAGGTCTCTGGCGGGCAGCTCGGGGCTGTCTTCGGACATCGTGGCTCCTCAGGGCGCTCGGGACATCGACGGGAGGCAGCGGGCACGCTAACGCCTGCCACCGACAGCGGGGGAGGCGGACGCCTCTTTCCCTTCACTCCGCCGCGAACTCGTACTGCACCTCGTAGAGCCGTCCGGCCTTCACCATCGAGGTCGCTTCGATCGGGCGGCCGGTTCTGCCTTGGCACGGTCACCCGATGCTGATCTCGTAACGCAACTGCTGCCGCTGGGCGGGCATCACCATGCGGTCGACCTGGATCGGCTTGTCATCGCCATCCAGGGTGAGCCTGGTGAGGCGCAGAACGGGTGCCGACGGTGTGAGCCGTAGAGCCTCTTGCTCCTGCTCATCCGGCAAGCCGGCCGTCACGTCCTCCCTGACCCGTGCGCCGGCATGGCCCAGCGTCGCGAGCAAGGTGACGGCGCCCCCGCGGATCTTCGCCGTGCCGGCGAGCGGGGTGCCTCGGGCGATGGCGATGGGGTAGTACGTGTCGGTCAGTTCGTTCGGCTCGTCGTCGAGAAGGATCACGCGGCGTCGTACGACGACCGGTTCGCCGTCAGCAATGTCGAAGAGACGGGCGACTTCCGCCGGTGCCCGCACCTCTCCGGCATGGACGATGCGCTGAGATCCGCGCCGGCCCCGGGCGGCGGCCTCCGCGCTCCAGGCATCGCCCTGCTCCGGCTCACGCGGCGCCAGATACGGCATCGACGTACTGACCCACCTGCTCGTGCCCACGTTGCCTCCGATCGACGGTGCCGACAGGCCCTTCGCGCTTCAAGGCCCCCAGGCCCGAGCGTGCAACAAGGCCCCGCCTACGCTCCTGCGTCCGTGGGCTTCCCAGGGCGCTCCGCGACGAACGACCCCAGACCGACCTCAGCCCGGACGAGTCCTTCCGTCTTGAGATGAGTCAGTGCCTTCTGCGCAGTCGAGGCGGCGATGCCGAACTCGGTGGACAGTTCGACGACGGACGGCACCCGACTGCCCACGGGATACGACCCGTCAGCGATGCGATCGGCGATGACTGCGGCTACCTGCCGCCAGACAGGGCGGGTGCGGTCAAGCTCGGGACTCATGCAGTGGACGCTAAAACTCTGCGGTAGACCGCGCGAACGCAGTAGACTGCGGTAGACCGCGACTGATGCGGAGTACAGAAACCCCCGCGACGGGTGGAGCCGTCCGGGGCGTGGCCACCAGTGAAGCCGAACGGAGCTGATGACGTGCTCGACCTTATCCGCCGTCTCCTCGTGTGGGCGGGCCTCTCGGCTCCGCGCTCCCGCAGCCGCAGTGCGGCTGCTCGTCCACCACGGATCGTGCCCGCCCTACTCATCCCGGAGTGGGCACCGCTTCCCGCTCACCGCAGTCCTTACGGGCTCGACACTCTTCTTGACGGTGCTGCCACCGTCACCGTGCGCCCCTACCTCGCCGCTCCCCAGCAACGCCGAAGGCGTCATGAGCCGGCCATGGTGTCCTCGGAACCGGACCTGCCAGCGCCCTTCTGGAGCGAGCGGGCGGAGGTCGTTTGATGAGCGCCGGCTTCGAGGCAGCACAGCCGGAGGCGGGGCACCGGTTGCGCGAAGCGCGTCTGCTGCCCTGGTCCGGCCCTGAGGGCAAGGCGAGCTACCTGATCAGCGACGGCCGTGGAGGACGCCTGTCGCGGCTGGCCGACGTCGCCGAGGCGACCCGGCTCGACATGGGCGTGCGGCTCCTCGCGCATGCCGAGGACATGCTCCCGGACGCCACCGAGACGCAACTGCGCTTCCTGGCCGAGCGGCTGACCGAGGCGCTGCGGGACATCCTCCGCGTTGCCGAGAACCAGGAGCTGAGGACCGGCGGGTGCTCCTGTCACGCATGACGACCGTGAGGCCCCCACGCGACCGTAGGCCGTAGGGAACGCCGACGCCCCCCGCCCGATGAATCGGGACAGGGGGCGTCGAAACCGTCGGAACGACCGGGTGGGAGCGTCTACTTCACCGGCTCCGGCTCCGGGGCGCTCGTAGAGTCCGCCGTGCCCGCCGGCGGCTCGCCGTCGCCGTCGTCCGAGTCGTCGTCGGCGCTCTCCGCCGGGACCGGCGTCTTCACCGAGTCCAGGAGCAGCTGGGCGACGTCCACGACCTGGATGGACTCCTTCGCCTTGCCGTCGTTCTTCTTGCCGTTGACCGAGTCCGTGAGCATGACCAGGCAGAACGGGCAGGCCGTCGAGACGATGTCGGGGTTGACCGAGAGGGCCTCGTCGACGCGCTCGTTGTTGATGCGCTTGCCGATCCGCTCCTCCATCCACATCCGCGCACCACCGGCGCCGCAGCAGAAGCCGCGCTCCTTGTGGCGGTGCATCTCCTCGTTGCGGACACCGGGGACGGCGGCGATGATCTCGCGCGGCGGCGTGTAGATCTTGTTGTGACGGCCCAGGTAGCACGGGTCGTGGTACGTGATGATGCCCTCGACCGGCGTGACCGGGATCAGCTTGCCCTCGTCGACGAGGTGCTGGAGCAGCTGCGTGTGGTGGATGACCTCGTAGTCGCCGCCGAGCTGCGGGTACTCGTTGCCGATCGTGTTGAGGCAGTGCGGGCAGGTGGCGACGATCTTCTTGGCCGACTTGGGCTTCGCCGACTCGGGCGTCACCTTGCCCTCGTCGTCCATCTCCTCGCCGAACGCCATGTTCAGCGCCATGACGTTCTCCATGCCGAGCTCCTGGAACAGGGGCTCGTTGCCCAGACGCCGGGCGGAGTCACCGGTGCACTTCTCGTCGCCGCCCATGATCGCGAACTTGACGCCCGCGATGTGGAGCAGTTCGGCGAAGGCCTTGGTGGTCTTCTTGGCGCGGTCCTCCAGGGCGCCCGCGCAGCCGACCCAGTACAGGTACTCGACCTCGGACAGGTCCTCGATGTCCTTGCCGACGACCGGGACCTCGAAGTCGACCTCCTTGAGCCACTCCAGGCGCTGCTTCTTCGCCAGGCCCCAGGGGTTGCCCTTCTTCTCCAGGTTCTTGAGCATCGTGCCCGCCTCGGACGGGAACGACGACTCGATCATCACCTGGTAGCGGCGCATGTCGACGATGTGGTCGACGTGCTCGATGTCGACCGGGCACTGCTCGACACAGGCGCCGCACGTGGTGCAGGACCACAGGACGTCCGGGTCGATGACGCCGTTCTCCTCCAGCGTGCCGACCAGGGGGCGCTCGGCCTCGGCCAGCGCCGCCGCGGGCACCGAGGCGAGCTGCTCCTCGGACGCCTTCTCCTCGCCCTCCATGGTCTTGCCGCCGCCGGCCAGCAGGTACGGCGCCTTGGCGTGCGCGTGGTCCCGCAGGGACATGATCAGCAGCTTGGGGGAGAGGGGCTTGCCGGTGTTCCAGGCGGGGCACTGCGACTGGCAGCGGCCGCACTCGGTGCAGGTGGAGAAGTCCAGCAGGCCCTTCCAGGAGTACTGCTCGACCTGGGAGACGCCGAAGACGTCGTCGTCGCCCGGGTCGCTGAAGTCGATCGGCTTGCCGCCCGAGGTCATCGGCTGGAGCGCGCCGAGGGCCGTGCCGCCGTTCGCCTCGCGCTTGAACCAGATGTTCGGGAAGGCGAGGAAGCGGTGCCAGGCCACACCCATGTTGGTGTTGAGCGACACCACGATCATCCAGATGAACGAGGTGCTGATCTTGATCATGGCGACGAAGTAGACGAGGTTCTGCAGCGCCGTGACGCTCAGTCCCTTGAACGCGAGCACCAGCGGGTACGACGCGAAGTACGACGCCTCGTAGTGGTCGACGTGGTGGAGCGCGCCCTCCAGGCCCCGCAGGACGTAGATCGCGAGGCCGATGGTGAGGATGACGTACTCGACGAAGTACGCCTGGCCGGCCTTGGAGCCGGCGAAGCGGGACTTGCGGCCCGGGCGGCTCGGCAGGTTCAGCAGGCGGATCGCGATGAGCACCGCGATGCCCAGGACCGTCATCACGCCGATGAACTCGATGTACAGCTCGAACGGCAGGAACTCACCGATGACCGGCAGCACCCAGTCGGCCTCGAACAGCTGGCCGAAGGCCTGGGCGAGGGTCGGGGGGAGCGTCAGGAAGCCGACGGCGACGAACCAGTGGGCGACACCGACGATGCCCCACCGGTTCATGCGCGTGTGGCCGAGGAACTCCTTCACCAGGGTCACGCTGCGCTGGTAGGGGTTGTCGGTCCGGGTACCGGCGGGGACCGGCTGGCCCAGCTTGAAGTACCGGACGAACTGGCCGATCGCGCGCGCGAGCAGCGCGACGCCGACCACGGTCAGAACCAGCGACACGATGATCGCGGCGAGTTGCATGGGGGCTCCTCGGGCCTGCGAGGGGTTTTGTCAGGGGGACCTGTGGTTTCTTCAGGCTTCCCCGAGATTACTAAGCGGTAACTTATGCAGTCCGTCTGAGACTACCCTCATCCTCCGCCGCACTGTAGCCGGGTGGGCAGTGATCTGAATCGCTGAGGGTTGCCTCAGAAACAGACGGGATCCGGTCGCGATCCAGTCGTGTTATTCATACCGAATTGTCATAGTCCCGCCTAACTTATATCCGTGCTCTACGGGATCACCGCCGCCGCCACCGCCCTCCTTCTCACCGCCCTGCTCGCGGCCGCCCTGCGGACCCCCGCGCTACGGCTGCGCCTGGTCGAGCGGAGGCGGCAGCGGGACGTACCGCTGTCCGGGGGTGTGGCCGTCGTGCTGGTCACGGGCCTGGTCGTCGGGGCCGGGGAGTGGCTGGGGGTCGCACCGCCCGCCGACGGGACGGGCGGGGTTCTCGTCGCCGCGGGCGCCGTCGCCCTGCTCGGGCTCGCCGGTGACGTGTGGCGGCTGCGCCGGCGGGTGCTGGCCGCCGGTACGGGCGTGGCGGCCGCGTGTGTCGTGCCGTACGGGGAGACGGGGGTGGGGACCGGGCTGCTGGCCGTCGCGTGGGTCGTGGCGGTGGTGTCCGGGTTCCGGGGGCTCGATCACGCCGACGGGCTGGCGGGCACGGTCGGGGTCGTCGCGGCCTTCGGGGCGGCGGCCTGCGCGGCCGTCGAGGTGATGGACGGGATCGCGGGGCTGATGAGCGTGCTGGCCGCCGCGCTGACCGGGTTCCTGCTGCACAACTGGCACCCCGCGCGCGTGGCGCTGGGCGGCTGCGGGTCCATGTCCGCGGGGTTCATGATCGCCGTGGGGGCCGTGTACGCCCGGGCCGGGTCCGGCGTCGTGGAGAGCGCGGGGGTCCTGTTCGCGCTGACCGCCGTGGTGGCCGCCGACGCCGTACTCGTGCTGGTGGTACGGCGGTCGGCCGGGCGGGGCGTGGGGCGCGGCGGCCCCGACCATCTGGCGCACCGGCTGCGGCGGCTCGGGCTGACCGCGCCGGGGGCGAGTCTGCTGCTGGGGATCGGGGCGCTGTCCGGGATGCTCGCCGGGGTACTCGCGCACGCGGGCCACATCGGGGCCGGGGCCCTGTGGTGGGTGGCGGGAGGGGTCCTCGTCGTGGTGTTCACCCTCGCGCGTGTCCCTGTGCACGACGCTCGACGGAGCGTATCGCCGCAGGTAGGAGTCCCGTTGCGTGTAAGGAACGGATAAGAGTTGAGCCTGCCCGACTCAGCTCTGTTGACCGGTTGGGGGCCGTCGTGCACACTTGAGTCCGTTCCACTCAAGTCAGCTGGAGGAATCAACCATGGCACGTGCGGTCGGCATCGACCTGGGCACGACTAACTCCGTCGTCAGCGTTCTGGAGGGCGGCGAGCCCACCGTCATCACCAACGCCGAGGGCGCCAGGACCACGCCGTCCGTCGTCGCCTTCGCCAAGAACGGTGAGGTGCTCGTCGGAGAGGTGGCCAAGCGCCAGGCGGTCACGAACGTGGACCGGACCATCCGCTCCGTGAAGCGTCACATGGGCACGGACTGGAAGATCGAGCTGGACGGGAAGCCTTTCAACCCGCAGCAGATCAGCGCCTTCGTGCTCCAGAAGCTGAAGCGGGACGCCGAGGCCTACCTGGGCGAGAAGGTGACCGACGCGGTCATCACCGTCCCCGCGTACTTCAACGACTCCGAGCGCCAGGCCACGAAGGAGGCCGGCGAGATCGCCGGTCTGAACGTGCTGCGCATCGTCAACGAGCCCACCGCGGCCGCCCTGGCGTACGGCCTCGACAAGGACGACCAGACCATCCTGGTCTTCGACCTCGGTGGCGGTACGTTCGACGTCTCGCTGCTGGAGATCGGCGACGGCGTCGTCGAGGTGAAGGCCACCAACGGTGACAACCACCTCGGTGGTGACGACTGGGACCAGCGCGTCGTCGACTACCTGGTCCAGCAGTTCCAGTCCGGCCACGGCGTGGACCTGGGCAAGGACAAGATGGCCCTGCAGCGTCTGCGCGAGGCCGCCGAGAAGGCGAAGATCGAGCTGTCCTCGTCCACCGAGACCTCGATCAACCTGCCCTACATCACCGCCTCCGCCGAGGGCCCCCTGCACCTCGACGAGAAGCTCACCCGCGCCCAGTTCCAGCAGCTGAC
The DNA here is from genome assembly GCF_014701095.1 of Streptomyces tuirus. NCBI lineage: Bacteria > Bacillati > Actinomycetota > Actinomycetes > Kitasatosporales > Streptomycetaceae > Streptomyces > Streptomyces tuirus. The sequence continues at coordinate 4,006,271 of NZ_AP023439.1, forward strand.
CGCGGACCTCCTGGAGCGCTGCAAGACGCCGTTCCACAACGTCATCAAGGACGCCGGCATCTCCATCAGCGAGATCGACCACGTCGTCCTGGTCGGCGGCTCCACCCGTATGCCCGCCGTCGCCGAGCTCGTCAAGGAGCTGACCGGCGGCAAGGACGCCAACAAGGGCGTCAACCCGGACGAGGTCGTCGCCATCGGCGCCGCCCTGCAGGCCGGTGTCCTCAAGGGTGAGGTCAAGGACGTCCTGCTCCTCGACGTCACCCCGCTGTCCCTCGGCATCGAGACCAAGGGCGGCATCATGACCAAGCTCATCGAGCGGAACACGACGATCCCGACCAAGCGGTCCGAGATCTTCACCACCGCCGAGGACAACCAGCCCTCCGTGCAGATCCAGGTCTACCAGGGCGAGCGCGAGATCGCGGCGTACAACAAGAAGCTCGGGATGTTCGAGCTGACCGGTCTGCCGCCGGCGCCCCGCGGCGTCCCGCAGATCGAGGTGTCCTTCGACATCGACGCCAACGGCATCATGCACGTCACGGCGAAGGACCTCGGCACCGGCAAGGAGCAGAAGATGACCGTCACCGGCGGCTCCTCGCTGCCGAAGGACGAGGTCGACCGCATGCGCCAGGAGGCCGAGCAGTACGCGGAGGAGGACCACAAGCGCCGCGAGGCCGCCGAGTCCCGCAACCAGGGCGAGCAGCTCGTCTACCAGACCGAGAAGTTCCTCAAGGACAACGAGGACAAGGTCCCGGGCGAGATCAAGACCGAGGTCGAGGAGGCCGTCGCCGAGCTGAAGGAGAAGCTCAAGGGCGAGGACTCCGCCGAGATCCGCACGGCCACGGAGAAGGTCGCGGCCGTCTCGCAGAAGCTCGGCCAGGCCATGTACGCGGACGCGGGCGCCGCCCAGGCGGCCGGTGGTCCCGCCGGTGACGCCGGTGGTGCCAAGGCCGCTGACGACGACGTCGTCGACGCCGAGATCGTCGACGAGGACCGGAAGGACGGTGCCGCGTGACGGAGGAGACCCCGGGCTTCGACGAGCAGCAGCCCGACGTCCCTTCCGGCGCCACCTCCGACGACGCCGAGCCGAAGGCCGCCTCCCCCTCCGCGGAGGAGGGGGCGGCCCCGGCCGGGGACACGGGCCAGGACGTGGCTCTGGTGGCCCAGCTGGACCAGGCCCGCACCGCGCTCGGTGAGCGCACGGCGGACCTCCAGCGCCTCCAGGCCGAGTTCCAGAACTACCGCCGCCGGGTCGAGCGCGACCGGATCGCGGTCAAGGAGATCGCCGTGGCGAACCTCCTGACCGAGCTCCTGCCCGTGCTCGACGACATCGGCCGCGCGCGCGAACACGGCGAACTGGTCGGCGGCTTCAAGTCCGTCGCCGAGTCGCTGGAGAGCACCGCGGCGAAGATGGGCCTGCAGCAGTTCGGCAAGGAGGGCGAGCCCTTCGACCCGACGATCCACGAAGCCCTGATGCACAGCTACGCACCGGACGTCACCGAGACGACGTGCGTCGCGATCCTGCAGCCCGGGTACCGGATCGGCGAGCGCACCATCCGCCCCGCGAGGGTGGCCGTGGCCGAACCCCAGCCGGGGGCGCAGACGGTCAAGGCGGACGAGTCCGCCGACGCCGACGACAAGGAGAGCGGTGGCCCGGACGAGGGCTGACGTCATCAACGAAGGGAAGGAGGGGCGTCGAGGATGAGCACCAAGGACTTCATCGAGAAGGACTACTACAAGGTCCTCGGCGTCCCCAAGGACGCCACCGAGGCCGAGATCAAGAAGGCGTACCGGAAGCTCGCCCGCGAGTTCCACCCGGATGCCAACACCGGCAACGTCAAGGCGGAGGAGCGCTTCAAGGAGATCTCCGAGGCCAACGACATCCTCGGCGACCCCAAGAAGCGCAAGGAGTACGACGACGCGCGCGCCCTCTTCGGCAACGGCGGCTTCCGCCCGGGGCCGGGCGGCGCGGGCGGCTCCTTCAACTTCGACCTGGGCGACCTCTTCGGAGGCGGCGCCCAGGGTGGCGGCGGCCAGGGAGCCGGCGGCTTCGGCGGCGGACTCGGTGACGTTTTCGGGGGCCTGTTCAACCGCGGCGGCGCGGGCGGGCCGGGGACGCGTACGCACCCCCGGCGCGGCCAGGACATCGAGTCCGAGGTCACGCTCAGCTTCACCGAGGCGATCGAGGGCGCGACCGTCCCGCTGCGGATGTCGTCGCAGTCCCCCTGCAAGGCCTGTTCGGGCACCGGCGACAAGAACGGCACGCCCCGCGTGTGCCCGACCTGCGTCGGCACCGGACAGGTCGCCCGGGGCAGCGGCGGCGGCTTCTCCCTGACCGACCCCTGCCCGGACTGCAAGGGCCGCGGCCTGATCGCGGAGAACGCCTGCGAGGTCTGCAAGGGCAGCGGCCGGGCCAAGTCCTCGCGGACCATGCAGGTGCGCATCCCCGCGGGCGTCAGCGACGGCCAGCGGATCCGGCTGCGCGGCAAGGGAGCGCCGGGCGAGCGCGGCGGGCCGGCGGGAGACCTCTACGTGGTCGTGCACGTCGACACCCACCCGGTGTTCGGCCGCAAGGAGGACAACCTCACGGTCACCGTCCCGGTGACCTTCACCGAGGCGGCCCTCGGCGGCGAGGTGCGGGTGCCCACCCTGGGCGGCCCGCCCGTCACGCTGAAGCTGCCTCCGGGCACGCCCAACGGGCGCACCATGCGCGCCCGGGGCAAGGGCGCGGTCCGCAAGGACGGCACCCGCGGCGACCTCCTGGTCACCGTGGAGGTGAGTGTTCCGAAGGACCTGACGGGGAAGGCTCGTGACGCACTCGAGGCGTACCGCGAGGCGACCGCGGGTGAGGATCCGCGGGCGGATCTGTTCCAGGCCGCGAAGGGAGCATGAGTCAGATGGACGGTCGTCGGCGCAATCCGTATGAACTGACCGAGGAGACCCCGGTCTACGTCATCTCGGTGGCGGCCCAGCTGTCCGGCCTGCACCCCCAGACCCTGCGCCAGTACGACCGGCTGGGCCTGGTCTCCCCCGACCGCACCGCGGGCCGGGGCCGGCGCTACTCGGCCCGCGACATCGAACTGCTGCGCACCGTCCAGCAGTTGTCGCAGGACGAGGGCATCAACCTGGCCGGTATCAAGCGCATCATCGAACTGGAGAACCAGGTCGCCGCGCTCCAGGCCCGGGTGGCCGAGATGCAGGACGCCCTCGACGGCGCGGCGGCGGCGATGCGCCAGCGCGAGGCCGCGGTGCACGCGTCGTACCGCCGCGATCTGGTGCCGTACCAGGAGGTGCAGCAGACCAGCGCGCTGGTGGTGTGGCGGCCGAAGCGGCAGCAGCAGTCCGACTGACGCGCATGCGCACAGGAGAGGGCCGGGAGTTCGCTCCCGGCCCTTCCGCATGCCTTGGTGCGGTTTCACCCGTTCTCACCCGGTCTCCTGTGGATGACCGGAGCGTGCACGGCACTTGAAGACGATTCCGCAGAGTCTTCACAACTGCTGCGGAGCGTGGTGTTGCCATCTCGTTAAGTGCTTCCGCTTGACGCTGGGAGCGCATCCGCGTTGGCTTTTCAGTCACATGGGTCCCAAAAGAGGTGCCCACGTCCGAATCACACGCGAAGTGAGCTCCCGCATGCGTCGTCGCATCTCCATATCCGTGGCAGTCGCCGCGATGTCCGTCACGCTCGCCGGCTGCGGCATGCTCAACGCGACGGAAAGCAGTGACGAAGCGAGCCCGGCGAAGGGCAACGACATCACCGTGGGCCTCCTGCTGCCGGAGAAGGCGAACACGCGGTACGAGAACTTCGACTACCCGATCATCAAGCAGAAGGTCGAGTCGCTCACCAACGACAGGGGCCGCGTCGAGTACGCCAACGCCGAGGCGAGCGCCGACAAGCAGGCGGGCCAGCTCCAGCAGATGATCGACGACCGGGTCGACGTGATCCTGCTGGACGCCGTCGACGCGCAGGCCATCGCCGGCGGCGTGAAGAAGGCCAAGGAGGCGGGCATCCCGGTCATCGCCTACGACCGGCTGGCCGAGGGCCCGATCGACGCGTACATCTCCTTCGACAACGAGCTGGTCGGCGAGGTCCAGGGCCGCACCCTGCTGGAGGCCATCGGCGAGAAGGCGAGCCTCTCCGACAAGATCGTCATGATGAACGGCTCGCCGACGGACCCGAACGCCAAGCAGTTCAAGGCGGGCGCGATGTCCGAGCTGAACGGCAAGGTGACGATCGCCGACTCCTTCGACACCAAGGACTGGAAGCCGGAGAACGCCCAGGCCAACATGGCCCTCGCCATCCAGAAGATCGGCAAGGACAACATCGCGGCGGTGTACTCCGCCAACGACGGCATGGCCGGCGGCATCGTCAAGGCGCTGGAGGCCGCGGGCGTGTCCGACCTGCCCCCGATCACCGGGCAGGACGCGGAACTCTCCGCCGTGCAGCGGATCCTCAGCGGCGAGCAGTACATGAGCGTGTACAAGTCCTACCCGCAGGAGGCGGAGAACGCCGCGGAGATGGCCGTCGCCAAGGTCCAGGGCCGCGACATCCAGTTCGCCGCCCTCACCCGCGACAAGGTCGACAGCCCCACGGACAAGGGCATCCCGGCGCAGCTCGTGCCCGTGGTCGCGCTCACCAAGGAGAACATCGAGGACACGGTGGTCGCGGACGACATCTACAAGGTGTCGGACATCTGCACGGCCGCGTACAAGGCGGCGTGCCAGGCCGCCGGTCTGAAGTAGCCGCACCCCAGGGCGGGTTCACCCACCCCGGCCGGCTGCCGCGACATGACGGGCCGAGGCTCGTCGGATACCGGTGCGTACCGGTGGTTTCCCGTGCTCGTCGCGCGGGGAGCCGTGTTGCGGAGCACGTTCCGTCCGCGCATAGTTGCGCTGCGACAGGACGGCGGAACCGGGGGTGGGATGGGCGATGGCCGGGCACGGGGCGGATGAGCATCCCCACGGTGCCGACCGACTGTGCGAGGCCGGGGATCGCGTGTATTCCCGGGCCGTACGGCGCGGCCGGGTGCCGCGCCGGGACGCGGAACCGGTGCCCTGCCTGCTGGAGCTCGCCCTGCTGCACCCGGACCCCGACGACATGGACTGGCTGGTGCCGACCTCCCCGCAGGAGGTCATGACCCGGCTGCTGCGCGGGATGCACGACGAGGTCAGCGCGAGCCAGCGGCGGGTGGGCTCGGCCGTCGCGGCCGTCGAGTGGTACGCCGGTCTGGGCCGCCAGGTGCGCCCGGCGGCGTCGGGGGCGGAGGGCCCGGCGATCCGGGTCCTGGACGGACTCGCCCGGATCCAGGCCGCGATGGACGAGGCGACCCAGGCGTGCACCACCGAGGTGCTCACGGTCCAGCCCGGCGGCATCCGCCGTGAGGCGGAGCTCTCCGAGGGCCTGCACCGGGCGCTGGCCCTGCGGGGGCGCGGGGTGCGGATGCGGGACCTGTACACCCATGTCGCCCGGCACGGGCAGGGGTTGCTGAACTATCTGGAGCTGATGGGCGACGCGGTGGAGGCGCGCACGCTGGACGAGGTGATCGACCGGCTGATCCTCTTCGACCGCAGGGTCGCCTTCATCCCCGCCAACTCCGACCGCACGATGGCCCTGGAGCTACGGCACCCGGCGCTGATCGAGTATCTGGTCACGGTCTTCGAACGCCTGTGGCGCCTCGCCATCCCCCTCACGGCCCCGCTCCCCGACACGGGCATCGAGGGCATCTCCCACCGGGAGCAGTCCATCGCCGCGCTGCTGGCGGAGGGGCACCAGGACGCGGTGATCGCGGAGCGGCTGGGCATAAGCGTCCGGACGTGCCGGGCGCACATCGCGCGCCTCTCGGAGACGCTGGGCGCGGCCAGCCGCACACAGCTGGGCGTACGGATCGCCCAGGCGGGCCTGGACGGCCCGCCCCCCTCGGCCGCGTCCCCGTCCCTCAGTCTCCCTGACCGAGGATCCCGGACTGCGCGATGAGATAGCCCAGTTGGGCGCGGCTCCCGCTGCCCAGGGCCGATGCCAGCTTGGCGATATGGGCCCGGCAGGTGCGCACGTTCATGCCGAGACGGCGGGCGATGGCCTCGTCGACGTGGCCCTCGACCAGGAGTTTGGCGATGGAGTGCTGGATCTCCGTGATGCCGTCGGGGGCGGTTTCGTAGGGGGCGCCGGCGCTCAGCGGGACGGCCCGGTCCCACATGAACTCGAAGACCTTGATCAGGTAGGACACGAGACCGGGGTGGCGGAGCTCGAGAGCGACCTTCTGGTCGTCGCGCGTGGGGATGAAGGCGACCGTCTCGTCGCAGATGATGAGCCGCTCGACCAGTCCGTCGATGGTCCGGTGTTCCACCTTGCCGTCGGAGAACTGACCTGCGTAGGCCAGCCGCTCGGGGTTGTGCCGCGCGGTGTGCGGATACAGCGTGCGTATGCGCACACCACGTTCGATGAGCGGCCGGTCGCGCTCCAGGCCCTGGATCAGGCTGCGTTCGGGCCGGTGCCCGCTCGGCTGGATGGTGAGCATCTCGGACTGGCACTGGGCCGTGGCCAGGTTGAGCGCCGCGTTGATGCGCTCGCTGCCCTCCAGCACCGTGATGGAGTCGCTGGTCGTCGTGGCCTGTGCGCTGAGCGCCATGAACGGGGCGAAGGTGTCGGACAGCTCGATCGACACGCGGCGGCGCTCGGTGATCTCGTTCTCGATGGGATTGAGCCGCTGCGCGAGTGCCACGGCCGGGGGGATGGGGCGCAGCCAGTCCGGGTCGTCGGGGTCCGGGTGGAGCAGGGCGAAATCGATCAGGCAGGGAGCCGCTTCCACGTCCGCTCGCAGAACGCGTCCCGCACGCAGGGCGTTCGCGTAAAGTCGGCCACCTTCCTCGCACATCTCGGTCACCACATGGGGATGTGTCACCTTGGTCCGATTCGTTGTCAAATCTCCACCCCCCAGGGTCCTGAACATGCAGGAACATGATGCATCGATTCTGTGGCCATGACGTGCCCGAATGAGCCATCGTCGTATTCGACGGGGGAAGAGGGGACCTTCAAGTGAGGACGAAGCCGACTATGCGTAACAGAATGCTTCGCTTGGGGCTTGTCGCCGCCTTCTCTGCCGTCGTGGCCTTCGGAACCGTGAGTGGCCTTTCGGACGCGAACGGCGACGACCGGGCGGACAGTGTCTGGCCGGCGGCTGCCAAGAGTCATGTTCTGGCCGACAGTGTGTGGCCGGTGGCGGCTCGATCCGCGGAGACCGCAGCAGACGGAGCCGGGAGCTGACCGTGACCACTCCACCCGACGACCGCTCCTTCCGTCGTGAAATGGCCACCGCCTACCGCTCCGGCTGGCACTTCATCGACCTGGTCACCGCCATCCCCCACAGCGGTGACTCGTTGATGGTGACCGTTTTCGGCGAGCCGGTGGTCGTCACCCGGGACGACGACGAGGACGTACGGGCGTACCGGTGTCTGCGGCGGCCTCGGGGGGCGCCGCAGCCGGTGCGATGTGCCGTACGGTACGGAATGATCTTTGTGAACCTGGACCAAAGGGACCACCAGCAGGTGGAGGCCGACTCTCCTGCCCCGAGGACCATCTCTGCCACCCCCCGCAGTGCCTGACGCGATTCCCCCGTCGTAACAGATCGCTCAGGTGCTTCCCCCCGCAGCGGCGTCACCGTGACCTGAACACGGTGACGCCGCTGCAGTTTTCGGGGACATTTCCGGGTATCGGCCCGGTCCGAGGGTGGCCGGATCCGGTCGATCACCGCTGTGGATGTTCACTTCGCTCAACCTCGGCCCATCGCCCGCGTCAGGTGGATCTCGATCACCACGCGTGCCGGATTCGGTGACGGCGTCCTGCCGTAGCGCTCCGCGTAGCGCCGCTCCGCCTCGGCCACCCGGTCCGGCTCCTCACGGACGAAGGCCCGGCCCTCCAGCGTCGCCCAGCGGCGCCCCTGAAGCTGGCAGACGGCGACGGCCGCCCCCTCCTCGCCGGCGGCGCGCACATACCGGACCTTCGCGCTCGCCCGGTTCGTGATCACCCGAGCCAGACGGGCCTCGGGATCGTATGTGACTCCGACGGGTACCAGATGCGGAGTGCCGTCCGGGCGGGGAGTCGTCAGGGTGCACAGGTGCCGCTCCTGCCAGAAGCCGAGATACGACGGGTCCGGAGCCCCGGGATCCACGGAGTACTTGGTCGCCATGCCCCGGAACCTAGACCCCCGGAGCTCCCGGAACCGCCCTTGAGTGCACTAGACTCAACTTTGTGCAAGCCGTTCGGGTCAGTGCAAGGAGGAGAACGCGAACGTGGACGCCGAGCTGACCAACCGGAGCCGGGACGCGATCAACGCTGCCAGCAACCGGGCCGTGACCGAGGGACACGCCGACCTCACCCCCGCCCATCTGCTGCTCGCGCTGCTTCAGGGCCAGGACAACGAGAACATCACCGACCTGCTCGCAGCGGTCGACGCCGACCAGGCCGCCGTGCGCTCCGGAGCCGAGCGCGTGCTCGCCGGGCTGCCGAGCGTGACCGGGTCGACCGTCGCGCCGCCCCAGCCCAACCGCGAGATGCTGGCGGTCGTCGCCGACGCGCAGGCCCGCGCCAAGGACCTGGGCGACGAGTACCTCTCCACCGAGCACCTCCTCATCGCCCTCGCCGCGAAGGGCGGCGCGGCCGGCGAGGTGCTGGCCCGGCAGGGCGCCGACGCCAGGAAGCTCCAGGCCGCATTCCAGAAGACACGAGGGCAGCGACGCGTGACCACGGCCGACCCCGAGGGCCAGTACAAGGCCCTGGAGAAGTTCGGGACCGACTTCACCGCCGCCGCGCGGGAGGGCAGGCTCGACCCCGTCATCGGGCGGGACCAGGAGATCCGGCGCGTCGTGCAGGTGCTGTCCCGGCGGACCAAGAACAACCCCGTGCTCATCGGCGAACCCGGCGTCGGCAAGACCGCCGTCGTCGAGGGACTCGCCCAGCGGATCGTGAAGGGCGACGTGCCCGAGTCGCTGAAGGACAAGAGGCTCGTCGCGCTCGACCTGGGAGCCATGGTCGCGGGCGCGAAGTACCGGGGTGAGTTCGAGGAGCGGCTGAAGACCGTCCTCGCCGAGATCAAGGACTCCGACGGGCAGATCATCACCTTCATCGACGAGCTGCACACCGTCGTCGGGGCCGGCGCGGGCGGCGACTCCGCCATGGACGCCGGGAACATGCTGAAGCCCATGCTGGCCCGCGGCGAGCTGCGCATGGTCGGCGCCACGACCCTCGACGAGTACCGCGAGCGCATCGAGAAGGACCCCGCCCTGGAGCGGCGCTTCCAGCAGGTGCTGGTCGCCGAGCCGACCGTCGAGGACTCCATCGCGATCCTGCGCGGGCTCAAGGGGCGCTACGAGGCCCACCACAAGGTGCAGATCGCGGACAGCGCGCTGGTCGCCGCCGCCTCGCTCTCCGACCGGTACATCACCTCCCGCTTCCTGCCCGACAAGGCCATCGACCTCGTCGACGAGGCGGCCTCGCGGCTGCGCATGGAGATCGACTCGTCCCCCGTCGAGATCGACGAACTCCAGCGCGCCGTCGACCGGTTGAAGATGGAGGAGCTGGCGATCGGCAAGGAGACCGACGCCGCCTCCCGCGAGCGCCTGGAGAAGCTGCGCCGCGACCTCGCCGACAAGGAGGAGGAGCTGCGCGGCCTCACCGCCCGCTGGGAGAAGGAGAAGCAGTCCCTCAACCGCGTCGGTGAACTGAAGGAACGCCTCGACGAGATCCGCGGCCAGGCCGAACGCGCCCAGCGCGACGGCGACTTCGACACCGCCTCCAAGCTCCTCTACGGCGAGATCCCCGCCCTGGAGAAGGAGCTGGAGGCCGCCTCCGAGGCCGAGGAGGAGGTTGCCAAGGACACCATGGTCAAGGAGGAGGTCGGCTCCGACGACATCGCCGACGTCGTCGCCTCCTGGACCGGCATCCCGGCCGGGCGCCTGCTGGAGGGCGAGACGCAGAAGCTGCTGCGCATGGAGGACGAGCTGGGCAAGCGGCTCATCGGCCAGACCGAGGCGGTGCGCGCGGTGAGCGATGCCGTACGACGGTCCCGCGCAGGGATCGCCGACCCCGACCGCCCGACCGGCTCCTTCCTCTTCCTCGGCCCGACCGGTGTCGGCAAGACCGAGCTGGCCAAGGCCCTCGCCGACTTCCTCTTCGACGACGAGCGGGCGATGGTCCGCATCGACATGTCGGAGTACAGCGAGAAGCACAGCGTGGCCCGGCTGGTCGGCGCCCCGCCCGGATACGTCGGCTACGAGGAGGGCGGCCAGCTCACCGAGGCCGTGCGCCGCCGCCCGTACTCCGTCGTCCTGCTGGACGAGGTGGAGAAGGCCCACCCCGAGGTCTTCGACATCCTGCTCCAGGTGCTGGACGACGGGCGGCTCACCGACGGGCAGGGCCGCACGGTCGACTTCCGCAACACGATCCTCGTGCTGACGTCGAACCTGGGCAGCCAGTACCTGGTCGACCCGATCACCAGTGCGGAGGAGAAGAAGGAGCAGGTCCTGGAGGTGGTGCGGACCTCCTTCAAGCCGGAGTTCCTCAACCGCCTGGACGACCTGGTCGTCTTCGCCGCGCTGACCAAGCCCGAGCTGGAGCGCATCGCGAAGCTCCAGCTGGACCGCCTGGCCAAGCGGCTCGCCGAGCGGCGCCTCACCCTGGACATCACGCCCGACGCCCTGGCCTGGCTCGCCGAGGAGGGCATGGACCCGGCGTACGGCGCCCGGCCGCTGCGCCGGCTCGTCCAGTCCGCCATCGGCGACCGCCTCGCCAAGGAGATCCTGTCCGGGGAGATCAAGGACGGCGACACGGTCCGGGTGGACCGCTTCGAGGACGGGCTGCTGGTGGGCCCGGCGACGGGCAAGACGCTCTAGCCCGTCACATCGTGAACGCCGAGAACCGCACGAGCGCGGTCTCGGCGTTCTCGTACTCCACCCTCACCTGGACCACATGCGCCTCCGCCGTGCCGGGCAGCCCGTTCTCGTGGGTCACATCGAGGCAGAGCACCCCGCAGGCGCCACCGCCCGCGCGGGCCTCGGGGCCGTTCGGGTACGTCTGGCGCAGCCAGTCGCGGACGTCCTCGCGCGGCATCCGCAGCACCGCCGCGTACGAGGTGTCGATGCCCCGCTGCACGGTGCAGTCGTCGACCCGGGCGTTCGCGGGGCGCGCGGCGGCGCCGAAGGCCAGGGCCTCGGTGCAGGGGACCGCGGCCGCCGCGCCCGCACGGGTGCCGTCGTGGGCGTCGTCGTCGTCCGTCCAGGCCCACAGGAACAGGCCGATGACCATGACGCCGAGCACCACAACCGGCAGTGCCAGGAACGGCAGGACGATCCCCCACCGGGTATGCCCTCGCTCCGCTGCCTGCATGTGGACCGCCCCTCCGTCGGCTGCTCAGAAGGACGGTTGTGGGTACCCGGAGGTTGCAGTTGACCGGATCGTGTCAGCCCAGGGCTGACAGGGTCTGTCGGGGCTTGCCACCCCCCTCCCCGCATGGGGGAGGATGGCGGAATCCGTACGAAGGGAAATTCACGGTGACCATCGACCCGTCCTCGATTCCGAACTTCGGGGGCCAGCCCGAGCCGCAGCCCGGCAGCGGCCCGGCCGGCCCCGTCGTCCCGGATCAGGACCTCGTGAAGCAGCTCCTCGACCAGATGGAGCTCAAGTACGTCGTCGACGACGAGGGAGACCTCGCGGCGCCGTGGGAGCAGTTCCGCACCTACTTCATGTTCCGGGGTGAGGGAGACCAGCAGGTCTTCTCCGTGCGGACGTTCTACGACCGGCCCCACGAGATCGAGGCCAAGCCGCAGCTCCTCGAGTCGATCGACGACTGGAACCGCCGGACCCTGTGGCCGAAGGTCTACAGCCACACTCACGACGACGGCACGGTCCGCCTGATCGGCGAGGCCCAGATGCTCATCGGCATGGGCGTCAGCCTGGAGCACTTCGTCTCCTCGACGGTCAGCTGGGTGCGCGCGGCGATCGAGTTCGACAAGTGGCTCGTAGAGCAGCTCGGCCTGGAGCAGGAGATCGACGAGGCGGAGAAGCCCGAGGACGACGAGTAGGCCCCTGGCCGGGTCCTCACGGCGCGTCGGCGCGTACGAACGGGTACGCGCTGTACGCGCCGTTTGCCGTTTCCGGTCCCTGGGGCGCTCGTCAGGCCCCCGCGGCGCCCTTCAGCCGCCGTGCCGCATCCTCCAGCACCCCGGTCCGCTTGCAGAACGCGAACCGTACGAACGGGGCGCCCTCCTCGCGGTGGTCGTAGAAGACGGCGTTGGGGATGGCGACGACGCCGGCGCGTTCCGGCAGGCCGCGGCAGAAGGCGAAGCCGTCGGTTTCGCCGAGGGGGCGGATGTCGGTGGTGATGAAGTAGGTGCCCGAGGGGCGGAAGACCCGGAACCCGGCCTCCGCCAGGCCCGCCGCCAGCAGGTCCCGCTTGGCCAGCATGTCGGCGCGGAAGTCCGCGAAGTACGACTCGGGCAGCGAGAGCGCCTCGGCGACGGCGTACTGGAACGGGCCCGCCGAGACGTAGGTCAGGTACTGCTTCGCCGAGCGCACCGCCGTGACCAGCTCGGGGGCACCCGTCACCCAGCCGACCTTCCAGCCGGTGAACGAAAATGTTTTTCCGCTGCTCGAAATGGTGACGGTGCGCTCGCGCATCCCCGGGAACGACGCCAGCGGTACGTGCTCGGCGTCGTCGAAGACCAGGTGCTCGTACACCTCGTCCGTCACCACCAGCAGGTCGCGCTCCACCGCCAGCTCGGCGATCGCGGCGAGCTCCTCGCGCGTGAGGACCGTACCGGTCGGGTTGTGCGGGGTGTTGATCAACAGTAGCCGGCTGCGGTCGGTGACGGCGTCGCGCAGCTCGTCGAGGTCGAGACGGAACCGGCCCTCGTCCTCGTGCGCCCGCAGGGTGACCGGCACCCGGCGCCCTCCCGCCATCGCGATGCACGCCGCGTAGGAGTCGTAGTACGGCTCGAAGGCGATCACCTCGTCGCCCGGCTCCACCAGGGCCAGCAGGGCGGCCGCGATGGCCTCGGTGGCGCCGGCGGTGACCAGGACCTCCGTGTCGGGGTCGTAGGACAGTCCGTAGCGGCGCTGCTGGTGGGCGGTGATCGCGGTACGCAGCTCGGGCACGCCGGGGCCGGGCGGGTACTGATTGCCGCGGCCGTCCCGCAGGGCCCGTACGGCGGCCTCCCTGATCTCCTCGGGGCCGTCGGTGTCGGGGAAGCCCTGCCCGAGATTGATGGCGCCGGTGCTCAGAGCCAGGGCGGACATCTCGGCGAAGATCGTCGTCCCGAACTCGGCGAGCCGGCGGTTCAGGAGGGGGCGTGCACTGGAGGTCATGCCGGTCATCCTGCGCCGAAGCTCTGGAGTTCCTCAACACTGCTTCGCTGATGTCCACCTGCGCCGGTACCCGAAGCACCCTTGCTGAGCAAGGAAGTATGTGAGGGACACCACACTTGAAACCCGTACAACCCCCTGCCCTTCCCGAGGGTCTGGGGCGGCGGTGGGAAGACGCCGTCTTCCCACCGCCGCCCCAGACCGAAGGAAGGCATGAACCGAGCCACTCGTGCGTCCGCCCTCGCAGCGACCACCGTCCTCGCGACGACCGGAGCCCTGCTCACGTGCACGTCCGCCGCCGGTGCGGCCACGGCGTCCGTGACCTGTAAGTCGCCCGTCTTCAAACGGCAGTTCTACGCGAACACGACCTTCTCCGGTACGCCGAAGAAGACCGACTGCGATTCGAAGATCGATCAGAACTGGGGCACCGGCGCCCCCGCCGCCGGGCTGCCCAGCAACTACTTCGGCGTGCGCTGGACCGTCACCCGGGACTTCGGCTCCGGCGGACCGTTCTCGATCCCCGTCTCGACCCGCGACGGCCTGCGCGTCTATCTCGACGGCACCCGCAAGGTCGACCTCTGGAAGAACGTCTCGACCACCCAGACGAAGACCGTCAACATCACCATCCCGTCCGGGACGCACACCCTCCGCTTCGACTTCGTCAACTGGACGGGCGCCGCGAACGTCAAGGCGGACTACCTGCCCCGCACGTCCGCCACCGTCGACACGGTCAAGCCCCTCGTGCCCACCGGCACCTCCCTCACGTACGACTCCTCGTACCAGGCCAACTTCAGCTGGACGGCCAACAAGGAGATGGACCTCGCGGGCTACCGCGTGTACCGCCGGCTCCAGGGCACCTCGTACGGCACCAAGCCCCTGGCCACGACGACCTCCACGTCGTACAAGGACACCACGCTGCCGAAGAACGGCGCGGTCCACTACTACGAGGTCCGCGCCTTCGACAAGGCGGGCAACGAGTCCGCGGGTACGGCGGACAAGTCCGTCACCACCGTCGACCAGAGCGCTCCCGCGGCGCCGAAGGGGGTCGAGGATGCCTGGAAGCCCGACTACTCCGAGAAGGTCAGCCTTTCCTGGTACGGAAACACCGAGGCGGACCTCGCCGGGTACAACGTGTACCGCTCCACCACCGGCGGGCCGGTCGCGCTCACCGCGGCGAACCGGCTGAACGGTGACAAGCCGCACACCCACTCCTGGTACGAGGAGTCGCTGCCGCTGACCGGGGACACGTACTACTACGTCGTCACGGCGGTCGACATCCGCGGCAACGAGTCGGCGGCTTCCGGCACGGCGGAGTTCTACACGCGGGACAAGACGGGTCCCGTGGACACGGCGCGCAACGCAACGGCGGTCGAGGACGAGCGCGGGGTCACGCTGACGTGGGACAAGTCCGAGACCACCAGCGAGGACTTCGTCGGGTACACGGTCCTGCGCTATGACAAGCCGCGCACGGAGCCCGGGCGCACGACCGTGCAGGTCGCCAAGGGCATCCGGGGCACGTCCTTCACGGACGCGGCCCCGCCGCCGGGCGCCACGCACTACTACTCGGTCGTGGCCGTGGACGACGCCGGGAACGGGGGCACCCCCTCCGTCGAGATGCCGGTCGCGGTCGCCGGAAACAACACGCCGCCGCCCCCGGTGACGGGCACGACCGCCACCGCCCAGGAGAACGGCGTCTCGCTGAGCTGGGACGCCAGTGACGATCCCGGTCTCGACCACTACCGCGTCCTGCGGGGCACCCTCGTCGACGGCGCGTGGGTCTACAAGCCGCTCATCGACGCCTGGACCCTCAAGCCCAAGGAGTTCACGGAGACCCGCCACCTCGACCGTATGGCCGCCGACGGTGAGCAGTTCCGCTACAGCGTCATCGCCGTCGACCAGTACGGCAACCAGCTCACCGTCGAGACCGGGGCCCCCGTGAAGGACGTCACCGAGCTCGACCTGCGCCCCGACGCCGGCGCGGGCCCCGCCGTGGGCGACACCCCGATCGGCCACCTCTACGGCGGCGTGAACGGCCGGGTCGGCTGGTGGCTGGGCAGCGACACGGGCGCCAACGGCAGCAAGGTGACCGGCTTCACCGTCTACCGCTGGAACCGGTCGACCCACGTCTTCGACAAGGTCGACGTCCAGACGCGCGGTGACATCACCAGTTGGTCGTACGTGGACACCGCCCGGCCCAAGGGAACGACCACGTACTACCGGGTGACGGCCACCCTCGCGGACGGCACGGAGACGGCCGCCCGCGAGATGGCGTTCGCCTCGGAGAATTAGCTCCCGCCACGGGAAGCGGTGGAGGCGCCCGGCCGGAGTTCCCGGCCGGGCGCCTCCCTGTTGTGTGCACTGCGCTCATGCACAGGTCAGGGGCTGTCCCCGCATCCGAACCCTCTGAAGTTCCTCAACTCTGTGTTGGGCCGGGAGCGGGGAGGGCATCACCGCCTCACGCAAGAGCGAGGCGCCCACGGGGGGCCGCTTCGGGGGAAACGAAAGGAGGGTGACGCCATGATCGTCGGCATCATCCTGGCGGTGGTCGGAGTCGTCCTGGTCGGGGCGCTGGTCTCCAAGGCCCGCAGGGGCGGGTCCCCTTCCCGACGGACGGCGCGGCGCGGGGCGTGGGCGTCCTCCGGTTCGAGCAGCAGCAACAACAGCTGGTGGGCGGGCGGGGGCGACTCCGGCGGCGGACACAGCAGCGGCTCGTCCTGCAGCAGCGGATCGTCCTGCGGCGGCGGCTCGTCCTGCGGGGGTGGCGGTGGCTGCGGCGGCGGAGGCAGCTGACTGACGCCGGCCTCCGCACGGCGACCGTCCGTTGTCCACGACCGGGGCCGTCGGCCGTCCCCGCGACGGGGAAGCCGTATCCACCGAACGCGGGGTCCGCACCTGGGCCGGGTCCCGCGTCGGCATGGTCGGGGCTTCCCGGACGGAGTATCGGCCGAACGCCTGTCGGGCGACCTCGGGGGGATTGCGGCGACGCTCTCTGCCTGTAGGACAACTCCGCCCGCCCTGGCACGGCTTCGGCAACTGCGGGCGGCCGACCGCCCCTTCGGGGATCGGGCGGAATCGCGCGCTCCCGCCAGTCCCGGCTCCGGTCGTGAACCACGGCGCACCGGCGCACGCCCCCACGGCACCGGCGCACGCCGTAGTTGAACAGTTGAGCTGTGGAGCCCTCTGAGGGATGGAAACCCTACGAACTTGGGTAAAAACGCTGTGGCGGCGCCACCGTTCATGATTCCCTCTAAGACACCGACGCAGCCCCACGGACGTCCTGCGGACACCTTCCTGAAACCGGCCGACCGGGCTGCCCCGGGCCGACATCCCCCGGTGCGACCGGGGCGCAGCGGACCCATCTCCCTCTCCTTTTTGTGTGCTTGCGGAGCCGATCCATGCTCACGACCCTGAACACCTCCTACACCGACACCCGCGCGGCCGATCTCGCATGGGCGCTGGGGCGCGAGCCGCTTCCCGCACTGGCCGCACTCGACCTCGAACTGGCGGACGTCAAACTGCAGTTGCGACTCCTCGGCGCATCCCACCAGGTCCTGCTGGAGGAGGAGCGGGGCATCTGCTCGGAGACGGTGGCGTGCATCGCGGGCAGCAGCACTCCGCTTCCGCTCGGCGTCGCCAAGCGGGTGGACGACTGGGAGTACGAGTTCGCGGCCCGGGTCGAGGTCCTCTCGCCCGGCTCCTTCGCGGGCCGCGCCCAGGAGTTGCTGGCCCTCGTCTCCGACCATCCGCACGGCCTCGCCGGCGTCTTCCCCGGCAGCCCGTACGCCTTCACGGCCCTGCTCGCCCAGCACCACGAGGGGCAGGTGCACTGGCGGACCTGGCACGCCTACCCGCAGGACGGGCAGTTGGTGGCGACCCGCACAAAGGTGGGCGTACGCCTGCCGGCGGCGGTCTACGTCAACTGACCCTCGCCGGCTGATGTTCGCCCCGCCGAACCGTATGTGGTCAACCGAATCTCATACCGATGTCCGTCCTCTGTAAACCAGCACCACACGTGTGGGTGACGGACCGCGGTCGAGGCGTGACGTAACGTCGCAGCGTGATCGAGCCGCACGCGCCCGCCCCGCCCCGTTCGCAGGAGCCCTGGAGCGCCCCGGGCGGCCCCGACGACCCGGCGCGACTGCCCGTCCGGCCCGGCACCGGACGGTTCCTCGTCCTCGCCGGCGTGTTCGTCTGTGCGGCCTGCGGACTCGTGTACGAACTGGAACTCGTCGCGCTCGCCTCGTACTTGATGGGCGACTCCGTGACGCAGGCGTCCGTCGTGCTGTCCGTGATGGTCTTCGCGATGGGCATCGGATCCCTCGCCGCGAAGCGGCTGCGCCGGCTCGCCGCGGCCGGGTTCGGCGCCGTCGAGGCCGCCCTCGCGCTCGTCGGCGGGTGCAGCGCGATGGCCCTGTACGCCGTATTCGCCTGGACCGGCGACTGGGGCGGCATGTGGGCCAACGGGCCGCGCTGCCTGCTGGTCGCCTTCTCCCTCGCCGTCGGACTGCTCATCGGCGCCGAGGTCCCGCTGCTGATGGAGCTGATCCAGCGGATCCGCCGCCAGGACGCGGGCGGCGCGGTGGCCGACCTGTCCGCCGCCGACTACGTCGGAGCCCTCGTCGGCGGCCTCGCCTTCCCCTTCCTGCTGCTGCCGTGTCTCGGGCAGCTGACCGGCGCACTGCTCACCGGCGCGGTCAACACCGTCGTCGGCGGGGCGCTGGTGCTCGGCCTGTTCCGCCAGGACCTCACCCGCCGGGCCCGCTGGCTGCTGCTGATCGGCAACGCCCTCGTCCTCGCCGTCCTCGCCTCCGCCACCGTCCTCGTCGACGACTTCGAACGGGCCGCGCGGCAGGCGATGTACGGCGGGGACGTCCGCGTGGCGATCCAGACCGGCGTGAAGGAGGTGGTCCTCGCCGGCGGTACGGGCGGCCGGCCCCTCGACATCTACTTCGACGGCCGGCTGCGGGTCAGCGGGCGCGACGAAGTGCGCTTCCACGAGGCCCTCGTCCACCCGGCCATGACCGGGCCGCACGCGCGCGTGCTGATCCTCGGCGGCGGCGACGGCCTCGCGGTGCGCGAGGTGCTGCGGCACACCGGAGTGGACCGGGTCGACGTCGTCGAACTCGACGCGGAGGTGGTCCGGCTGGCCCGCACCGACCCGGCCCTGTCCGCGCTCAACGAGCACGCCTTCGGCGACCCGCGCGTGCAGGTCACGACCGCGGACGCCTTCGGCTGGCTGCGCGGGGCGACCCCGGCGGCGTACGACGTGGTCGTCTCGGACCTGCCCGACCCGGGCATCACGGCGAGCACGAAGCTGTACTCGCAGGAGTTCTACGGCCTCGTGCGGCGCGTGCTGGCCCCCGGCGGGCGGCTCGTGGTGCACGCCGGGCCGGTCGCGTCCGACCGCCGGGTGTTCTGGACGGTCGAGGCGACCGTGCGCGCGGCAGGCCTACGCACCGCCCCGTACGGCACGGGAGGCCGATACGCCGGCCCCGCCGCCGGGCCCGGCCGCACGCCCTCCGAACGCGCCCGGGCGCCCCACGACTGGGGTTTCGTGCTGGCCGGCCGCACGAATCCGCGCCCGCGGCTCGACCCGGACGGCCCGCGGCCGAGCGTCCTCACACAGGCGTCCCTGGCCGCGGGCGAACGGGCGGCGCGACGGACGCGGATCGCGGGCCTGCCGGCGTCGACGCTGGTGCATCCGCGGTACTGACCCTGGTGCGTCCGCGGTACCGAGGGGCCCGGGGCCTGCCGGACGGGCGTGCGGGCCCGGAGGATACGCCTGGTGGAGGTGGATCGGGGGTGAATCCCCCGGGCGGGGGTGCGTTTCGGGCTGTGCTGGGTAGAGTCCGTCGACATGGAGCACGAGGTGTTCGTTCCGGTTCCGGCCGAGCGGCTCAGGGAGGTGCTGGACGACCCCGCGCGGGTCGCCCGGGCCGTTCCCGGGCTCCAGCAGGACGCCGGCGCCGAACCGGTCGCCGGGCGGCTGAAGATCCGGGTCGGCAGCCACTCCGTCACCTACCGGGGTGCCGTACGGGTCTCGCGCCGGGACGGTGACGCGTACGCCGTCGAGGGTGAGGCGGAGGAGTCGCGCGGCAGCGGCTCGGTCAAGCTCAGCCTGCGGATCGCCCTGCGCACGGCGGAGGACGGCTGCACCGTCGTCTACGACGGCACGGCCTCCGCGGACGGACGGATCAAGGACCTCCCGGCGGACGCGGTGGAGAGCGCCGTCACCCGGCTGCTGAACCGTTTCGCGGAGCACCTCGCCGCGGCGGCCACGGGCGCGGACGACGAGGCGCCGACGCCCCCGCCCCCGTCCGGCCAGGACTCGGGCGCGGCGGCCGAGGGGAAGGCCCCCGCCGACCCCGGTCTCACCGAGGAGCCACCGGCCGACCCCGAGCGCCCCTCCGTCTTCGGCGTCGACGTCCCGTCCTCCTCCCTCGGACCCGAGGACGAGGAGGACGAGGAGGACATCGCCGAGGCGGCGCACGCGCGGCGGACCATGATCGGGCGCAGCGCCGAGGAGGTCGACCACGCACCGCCGCGCGGCCGGTACGCCCCCGTGCCCGCGCCGCAGACCGTGACGCCCGCGGCCCCGCTGCGCTGGGCGGCCCCCGCGGCGGCGCTCGCGGTGGCCTCGGCCATCGTGGCGGTCCGGGCCCTGCGCCGGCGCCGCTGAGCGGGTCCTGGCCCTGCGCCGGCGCCTTTGAGCCACCACCGCGTGCGGGCCGGGCGGACATGGCCGAACCACCCCGCACCCGCCGAGGCCCTCTTGATCACCGCAGTAGGGTCGACCCGTGAGTGACGAAGACATCACGCTGACCGCGGGTGACGCGGAGGTGACCGTGCAGCCGGGCAACGGCGGCCGGGTCGGAGGGCTGCGGATCGGCGGCGTCGAACTGCTGCGACAGGGCGCGCGTTTCGGGTGCTTTCCGATGGTGCCGTGGTGCGGCCGGATCCGGGACGGACGCTTCCTGGACGGCGCCGAGATGCGGCAGATGCCGCTGAACGCCCCGCCGCACGCCATCCACGGCACCGTCCGCGACCACGCCTGGCGCACCGCCCGCACGAGCACGGACGAGGCCGTCCTCACCTGCGAGCTCACCGACCCCTGGCCCCACCCGGGCCTCGTCACCCAGATCATCGCCCTCACCGAGGACGCGCTGACGCTGACCATGTCCGTCGAGACGTACGAGTCGTCCTTCCCGGCGCAGATCGGCTGGCACCCCTGGTTCAACCGGAACCTCGGCGGCGAGGACGTGACCCTCGACTTCGACCCCGCCTGGCAGGAGGAGCGCGGCGAGGACCATCTGCCCACCGGCAACCGCCTCGATCCCAAGCCCGGCCCCTGGGACGACTGCTTCGGCATGCCCGGCGGCGTCGAGGCCACCCTGACCTGGCCCGGTCAGCTGGAGCTGAAGGTGACGAGCCGGGAGGAGTGGGTCGTCGTCTACGACGAGCAGCGGGAGGCCGTGTGCGTGGAACCGCAGACCGGCCCGCCCAACGGCCTCAACACCCTGCCGCGCCTGGTCACACCCCTGGAGCCGCTGGAGGCCACCACGACCTGGCGCTGGCGCCGCCTAGGGTCTTTCTGATGGAGATCCGCGGGAGAAGGAGCGGCGTTCGGTGCGTGCGATCGGCGTGCGGGGCCGAGGGTCATGTGGCGGAGCCACCTGGCCCTCGGCCCCGTGCGGCGAGCGTGCGTGCCGGGCGTCGCGACGCCGCGGAGCTCCATCAGAAGGACCCTTAAGCTGGGCGGCATGACGGACACTCGCGGCGCGCTGCTGCAGCAGATCAAGGACAAGGCCGTGGTGCACGGCAAGGTGACCCTGTCATCGGGTCTGGAAGCCGACTACTACGTCGATCTCCGGCGCGTCACGCTCGACGGCGAGGCCGCCCCGCTGGTCGGCCAGGTGCTGCTGGACCTGACCGCCGAGCTGGACTTCGACGCCGTCGGCGGCCTCACCATGGGCGCCGACCCGGTCGCCGCCGCCATGCTGCACGCGGCCGCCGCGCGCGGGAAGCGCCTGGACGCCTTCGTCGTGCGCAAGGCCGCCAAGGCGCACGGCCTGCAGCGGCGCGTCGAGGGCCCGGACATCGCGGGCCGCCGCGTGCTGGTCGTCGAGGACACCTCCACCACCGGCGGCTCCCCGCTCACCGCCGTCGAGGCCGTGCGCGAGGCCGGGGCCGAGGTCGTCGCCGTCGCGACCATCGTCGACCGGGCGACCGGCGCCGCCGAGAAGATCCAGGAGGGCGCCGGGGTGCCGTACCTCTACGCCTTCTCCAAGGACGAGCTGGGACTCGACTGACCGCGCACCGACCAGGGCGTGGACGGTGGCCTGGACCTTCCGGCCAAGTCTGGAAAGATGGGGCCGACGATGACGTCGCACCCCAAGGTCTAGGTCAGGGCCGTTAGACACAGCAGTACGTCAACCCGCAGATACAAGGAGCGGACGCATGCCCATCGCAACTCCCGAGGTCTACAACGAGATGCTGGACCGGGCGAAGGCAGGAAAGTTCGCCTACCCGGCCATCAACGTGACCTCCACCCAGACCCTGCACGCGGCCCTGCGCGGTTTCGCTGAGGCGGAGAGCGACGGCATCGTCCAGATCTCCACGGGTGGCGCCGAGTTCCTGGGCGGTCAGTACAACAAGGACATGGTGACCGGCGCGGTCGCCCTGGCCGAGTTCGCGCACATCGTCGCCGAGAAGTACCCGGTGAACGTCGCGCTGCACACCGACCACTGCCCCAAGGACAAGCTCGACGGGTACGTACGTCCGCTCCTGGCGCTGTCCCGGAAGCGCGTCGAGGCCGGTCTGAACCCGCTGTTCCAGTCGCACATGTGGGACGGCTCGGCCGAGACCCTCGCCGACAACCTCGCCATCGCGCAGGAGCTGCTGGAGCAGGCCCGCGCCGCGAAGATCATCCTCGAGGTGGAGATCACCCCGACCGGTGGCGAGGAGGACGGTGTCTCCCACGAGATCAACGACTCCCTCTACACCACGGTCGACGACGCGATCCGTACCGCCGAGGCCCTCGGCCTGGGCGAGAAGGGCCGCTACCTGCTCGCCGCGTCCTTCGGCAATGTGCACGGCGTGTACAAGCCGGGCAACGTCGTCCTGCGCCCCGAGCTGCTGAAGGAGCTGAACGAGGGCGTCGCCGCCAAGTTCGGCAAGGCCTCCCCGTTCGACTTC
This sequence comes from Streptomyces tuirus, assembly GCF_014701095.1. Classification (NCBI taxonomy): domain Bacteria; kingdom Bacillati; phylum Actinomycetota; class Actinomycetes; order Kitasatosporales; family Streptomycetaceae; genus Streptomyces; species Streptomyces tuirus. The sequence goes on from NZ_AP023439.1 coordinate 4,028,811, forward strand.
GTCTTCCACGGCGGTTCCGGCTCCACGGAGGAGGAGATCCGCACCGCGCTGGAGAACGGCGTCGTGAAGATGAACATCGACACCGACACGCAGTACGCGTTCACGCGCCCGGTCGCGGACCACATGTTCCGCAACTACGACGGTGTGCTGAAGGTCGACGGCGAGGTCGGCAACAAGAAGACCTACGACCCGCGCACCTGGGGCAAGCTGGCCGAGGCCTCCATGGCCGCGCGCGTCGTCGAGGCCTGCGGCAACCTGCGCTCGACCGGCACGAAGATCAAGTAAGTCCGGATCGCGGCGGATCGCTCCGGATCACGCCGGTGGGCATCGGTTAGTCCTGGTTAGTACTGGCTAGTACTGTTCGCTCGCGTGGAGCCCGGCACCTCCTGAGGTGCCGGGCTCTTCCGTATGCTCCCTGCATGCCCGATGTCCGGTTGGCCTCCCCGCAGGGCAAGTGGGTCCTGCTCACCACCGTCCTCGGCTCCAGCATGGCGATGCTGGACTCGACCGTCGTCAACGTCGCCCTGCCGCGCATCGGCCGTGACCTCGACGCGAACCTGTCCGCCCTGCAGTGGACGGTCAACGCCTACATGGTCACGCTGGCCGGGCTGATCCTGCTGGGCGGGGCGCTGGGGGACCGGTTCGGGCGGCGCAAGGTGTTCGTCGTCGGCGTGGTGTGGTTCGCGGTGGCGTCGCTGCTGTGCGGCATCGCGCCCAACGCGGGCGTGCTGATCGCCGCGCGGGCGCTCCAGGGGGTGGGCGGCGCGCTCCTGACCCCCGGGTCACTGGCGCTGATCCAGGCGTCCTTCCATCCCGACGACCGGGGGCGGGCCGTGGGCCTGTGGTCCGGCTTCGGCGGGATCGGGGCGGCGGTCGGGCCGTTCGTCGGCGGCTGGCTGGTGGACGGGCCGGGCTGGCGGTGGGTGTTCCTGCTGAACGTGCCGCTGGCGCTGGTGTGCGTGCCGGTGGCCCTGCGGCACGTTCCCGAGTCGGGGGACGGTTCGGCCCACGGGCGGTTCGACGTGCTCGGGGCCGTGCTCGGGGCGCTGGCCCTCGCGCTGGTGACGTACGCGCTGATCGAGGCCCATGAGGGCGGTCTCGTGGTCGCGGTCTCGGCGGTGGCCGGGCTGGCCGCGGCCGTCGCGTTCGTGCTCGTCGAGCGGCGCCGGCCCGATCCGATGATGCCGCTGGACATCTTCGCGTCCCGGCAGTTCACGGCCGTCAACCTGGTCACGCTGTGCGTGTACGCGGCCCTCGGCGGGTTCTTCTTCCTCGCCGCGCTCCAGCTCCAGGTGGTCGTGGGCTACTCCGCCCTCGCCGCCGGTACGGCACTGCTGCCGACGACCGTGCTGATGCTGCTGCTGTCGGCGCGCTCCGGGGAGCTGGCCGACCGGATCGGGCCGCGGATCCCGCTGACGGTGGGGCCGCTGCTGTGTGCGGCCGGGATGCTCCTGATGCTGCGGGTCGGACCGGGCGCGTCCTACGTCACCGATGTGCTGCCGGCGCTGGTGGTGCTCGGGCTGGGCCTGGTCACGCTGGTGGCGCCGCTCACGGCGACGGTGCTGGGCTCGGTGAGCGTGGTGTGGGCGGGGCTGGCCAGCGGCATCAACAACGCGGCGGCCCGGGCGGCGGGTCTGATGGCGGTGGCGGCGCTGCCGCTGCTGGTGGGCATGGGGGAGGAGGCGTACCGGGAGCCGGCCGCCTTCGACACGGCGTTCGACAAAGCGATGGGCTGGTGTGCGGGGGCGCTGGTGGCGGGGTCGGTGATCGCGGCCGCGGCGGTGCGCAGGCCGCCACCGGACTGCAAGCGCCCGGAATGCCTGCGGCACGGCGGCGTGACGGCACCGCCGCTGGAGGGGGAGCCGGTGCGGAAGCGGTTGGGGTAGCGGACCCGGCCTAGCGGGCATGCGTGCCGCTGGGGGCGGCACGGGTGGGCGCGGGCACCCCGCTACGCCGGGCTGCGCACCGACCCCGCCCCGAGTCAGCGCCGAGCACCCCGAAGTGCCGAGGTGCGTACCATCCCGGTCCAACGGCGCCGCCGCCGTCGCGATGCCGCAGACTTGGGGCATGTCCATTCACGAGAACCTGCTCGGGGGCCCGCCCCCGACCCACCTCCCCGACGACCCCGGGCCGCGGGAAATGCTCGCGTCGGGTGCCTCGCCCGTCGAGGTCGCCGGTGCGCACCCCACCTCCTCGCTCGCCTGGGCCCAGCTCGCCGACGAGGCGTTCGAGCGCGGCGCCGCCGTGGAGTCGTACGCGTACGCCCGCACGGGCTACCACCGCGGTCTGGACGCGCTGCGCCGCAGCGGCTGGAAGGGCCACGGCCCGGTGCCGTGGGAGCACGAGCCGAACCGCGGCTTCCTGCGGGCCCTGCACGCCCTCGCCCGCGCGGCGCAGGCGATCGGCGAGCAGGACGAGCACGAGCGCTGCTCCCAGTTCCTGAAGGACTCCTCGCCGACGGCGGCGCAGGTCCTGGGCTGACCACGGTCCGTGCCCGCGAGGCCCGTCCCCGAAAGGCGGGCCTTGCGGTCTCGGGGGACGATTGCGTTTCGGGGGACGATTGCGCAAGATGCCCTCGGGGACCGGGGCCCCCGTGTCGGATTCGGCAGGGGCGGACCGCTACCCGGAGTTATACGCAGGAGACAGCGATGTCCCACGAGGCTCACGAGCCCGAGACCCCGCATCTCGACTTCCACGGCACGACCCCGTACGAGGACTACGTCAAGGCAGACGTACTCACCCACCTCCAGCACACCCTCTCCGACGATCCCGGAGAGATGGTCTTCCTGGTGACGACCCAGGTGATGGAGCTGTGGTTCACCGTCATCGTCCACGAGTGGGAGACGGCGGCCGGCGCGCTCAGGGGTGACGACATCCCGACCGCCATCCACGCGCTCAAGAGGTCCGTCCGCGAGCTGGAGGCGCTCAACCACTCCTGGAAGCCGCTCGCCCAGCTCACGCCGGCCCAGTTCAACTCGTACCGCAGCGCCCTCGGCGAGGGCTCCGGCTTCCAGTCGGCGATGTACCGGCGCATGGAGTTCCTGCTCGGCGACAAGTCCGCGTCCATGCTCGTCCCGCACCGGGGCGCACCGCGCGTGCACGCCGAGCTGGAGAAGGCGCTGCACGAGCCGAGCCTGTACGACGAGGTCGTGCGGCTGCTGGCGCGGCGCGGGCACGACATCCCGGAGGCCGTGCTGCGGCGCGACGTCTCGAAGCGCTACGAGCCGTCGCCGCAGGTGGAGGCGGCCTGGACGGCCGTCTACGCGGGTGACGAGAGCGACGAGGTCGCCCGGCTGGGTGAGGCGCTGAGCGACGTCGCCGAGCTGGTGTGGCGCTGGCGCAACGACCACCTGGTCGCCACCCGCCGTGCGATGGGCGCCAAGACCGGCACGGGCGGCTCCGCCGGGGTGGCCTGGCTGGAGAAGCGCGCGCAGAAGAACGTGTTCCCCGAGCTGTGGACGGCGCGGTCCTATGTCTGACCTGGCCGTCGTGGCGGAGAAGCTGGACGCCGTCGACGAACTGGCGGCCAAGCGCGCCGAGTTCGTGCTCGACCCCGCGTCCGATCGTGCGGCCGACGCCGTGGACGTCTACCTCGACGGCAACTCGCTGGGCGCGCTGCCCGGCGTGGTCCCCGGCCGGGTGGAGGACGTCGTACGCCGCCAGTGGGGCGAGCTGCGCATCCGGTCCTGGGAGGAGAGCGGCTGGTGGACGGCGCCCGAGCGGATCGGCGACCGGATCGCCCCGCTGGTCGGGGCGGCGCCCGGGCAGATCGTCGTCGGCGACTCCACCAGCGTCAACGTCTTCAAGGCACTCGTGGGCGCGGTCCGGATGGCCGGGGAGGGCCGTGACGAGCTCCTCGTCGACGCGACGACCTTCCCCACCGACGGGTACATCGCCGAGTCCGCCGCCCGCATGACCGGCCGCACCCTGCGGCCCGTGGCACCGGCCGACGTGCCGGGCGCGCTGGGCGAGCGCACCGCCGCCGTCCTGCTCAACCACGTCGACTACCGCACCGGCCGGCTGCACGACCTGCCCGGTTTGACGGCCGCCGTGCGCGAGGCGGGCGCGGTCGCCGTCTGGGACCTGTGCCACAGCGCGGGCGCGCTGCCGGTCGGGCTGGACGAGCACGGCGTGGATCTCGCGGTCGGCTGCACCTACAAGTACCTGAACGGCGGGCCCGGTTCACCCGCCTACCTGTACGTGCGGCGGGAGCTGCAGGACCGCTTCGACTCGCCGCTGCCCGGCTGGAACTCGCACGCCGAGCCGTTCGGGATGCGCAGCGGGTACGAGGCGGCCCCCGGTGCCCTGCGCGGCCGGGTCGGCACGCCCGACATCCTCTCCATGCTCGCCCTGGAGGCGGCCTTGGACGTCTGGGACGGGGTGTCGGTCGAGGCCGTGCGGGCCAAGTCCCTCGCGCTGACGGACTTCTTCCTTCAGTGCGTGGCGGCGTACGTGCCCGAGGGCCGGGTCGTGTGTGTGACGCCGCTGGCGCACGAGGAGCGGGGCAGCCAGATCGCCCTGCGCTGCGACGACGCCGGTGACGTGATGAAACGGCTGATCGAGCGGGGAGTGGTCGGCGACTTCCGGGCGCCGGACGTGCTGCGCTTCGGCTTCACGCCGCTGTACGTCGGGTTCGCCGACGTGGAGCGGGCGGCGCGGGTGCTGGCGCAGACGCTGGCTTGAGGCGGCTTGAGGCGGCTTGAGTCGGCCTTGAGTCGGCCTGAGTCGGCCGGCCTGAGTCGGCCTGAGTCGTGAGTCGGCCTGAGGTGGCTTGAGCGGTGGCTCCGCCCGGGCGGCGGCGGGGCCGGGACACCCCGGTGGTGTCCCCGGCCCCGCGGCGTCCGCCCGGTCTTCACCGAGCGTCACATCTGCGTGTTCGCGCATGTCATGCGCCTGGTACCGTCCCGGCCAACGGCTGAACCCCTCAACTGGGGCGCCGCGTACGGTTCGACGCTGGAAGGTTGGAGCATGACGGACGACGTCGCAGCAGCACGGGCCGCTGCCGAGGAGAAGTCGGCCTTCTCCCACGCGCCCGTCGACCCCGACGCCACCGCGGCCTACGGTGACCATCCCGACCAGGTGATCGACTTCTACGCCCCGCGCCGGGCCGGTGGCCCCGGGCCCGCCCCGGTCGTCTTCGTCCTGCACGGCGGTGCCTGGCGGGCCCCCTACGACCGGCGCCACATCAGCCCCTTCGCGGACTTCCTCGCCCGCCGCGGGTTCGCCGTGGCCAGTGCCGAGTACCGGCGCGGCGGCGGTGACGCCTCCGTCGCCGGCCGCTGGCCCGACACCTTCGACGACGTCGCCGCGGCACTGGACGCCCTCCCGGCGCTGGTACGGGAGTTGCTGCCGCAGGCCGACCCGCGCCGTACGGTCCTCACCGGCCATTCGGCGGGCGGGCATCTCGCGCTGTGGGGTGCCGCCCGGCACGTCCTGCCGGCCGGCTCGCCCTGGCGGGGAGGCAGCCCGGCGACACTGCGCGGCGTCGTCGCCCTCGCCCCGATCGCCGACCTCTCCATCGCCGACAAGCTGGACGTGTGCGGGGGCGCCGCGCGTCAACTCCTGGGCGGGGACGAGAACTTCGCCGAGCGGCAGCCGTACGCGGACCCGGCGCTGCTGCTGCCCACCGGCATCGCCACCACCCTCGTCCAGGGCCGCACGGACCTCGATGTGCCGCAGGCCGTCGCCGAGTCGTACGCGGAGGCGGCGGCGAAGGCCGGGGAGATGGTGGGGGTGACGCTGCTGGAGGACGTGGGGCACTTCCCGCTCATCGACCCGGCGGCGGACGCGTGCGCGGTGGTCGTGGAGGAGATCGCGCAACTGGCCTGGTGAGCACCGCGGCGCGGCCGTCTCCGGCACCGCCCTCGACCAGCCCGTATGAGCAGGCCTCGGTCATACCCGTAATACCTGAGAGCTACCCGGCAGATGAGTTCCTGGGCGTGACGCGGACGAGGTCGCCCGCTCCGTAACTTCCCTTCCATGCGGATCCGATGGCCGGGCGCGCTGGAGGGGGACGACCATGGGGGCCGCACCGCAGTACTGCCGTGCCGACGGCGGACGCTGTGCCGACGGCGGATGCCGTGCAGTGCGGTGGCGCCGTGTCGACGGTGGACGCCGTGCAGGGCGATGGCGTGGCGCCGGGCGGTGGCGCCGTGCCGGTCGTTGGCGTCGCGCCGGGCGGTGGCGCCGCGCCGGGCGATGGCGTCGTGCCGGTCGCTGGCGCCGTGCCGCGCTCGCCGCCCTCGTGACGGGCGCCGTGGTCCTGCCCCTCTCCGCGGCCGTGCGACCGGACACCCCCGCACCGGCCCCCGCCTCCCTCGCGCCCCTCGGCGCGGCGACGCTCGACGAGGCCTACGCCGTCAACCGGGCCAACGCCGCCGAGGCGTCCCGCATGGCCGCCGCCCACCACGACCGCAGCCGTGCCGCGACGGACCGTCGGCTGGCCGCCCTCACCCGGCATCTGCTCCACTTCGACGGCCGCGGCTCCGGCCGGGTGACGGAGGTCCTCGGCGACCTCGCCCGGGCCGGCCGCGTCGCCGTCCTGGTCCCCGGCTCCGACACGGGCCTCGACACCTACGGCCGGTTCCACGCCGCGGCCTCCGCCCTGCACCGGCAGCTCGCCCGGCAGGCCCCGGCGGGCACGCACACCGCGGTCGTGGCCTGGCTGGGCTACGAGACGCCGGGCACGGTCAGCACGACGGTCACGACGACCACCAGGGCGGAGCAGGCGGCCCCGCACCTGCGCGCCCTGGTCGCCGACCTGCGCGCGATATCCGGCGAAGGAGCGCGCATCTCCCTCCTCTGCCACTCCTACGGCTCGGTCGTATGCGGCCGTTCCGCCGCCGGCCTCGACATCGACGACATCGCGCTCGTCGGCAGCCCCGGCACCGGCGCGGACACCGCCGCCGGCCTGCACACCCGCGCCCGGGTCTGGGCGGCCCGGGGCGGTGACGACTGGGTGGAGAACGTCCCGCACCTCGGCCTGGACCTGTTCGGCACCACGGTCGGCTTCGGCACCGACCCCGTCTCCCCGGCCTTCGGCGCCCGGGTCTTCACGGCGGGCGCCGGCGGCCACAGCGACTACTTCAGGCCCGGCTCGACCTCCCTGACCAACCTGGCCCGGATCGTCCTGGGCGACACCAAGGCGGTGACCCATGACTGACATCGGCGTACGCGCGCTCCGGCGGGGAGTGCGCCGCCGCGCCGACCGCATCGGTGCGGCCACCCCGCCCGACCGCGACCGGGCCGTGGACGCCCTGCGGGCCGTCGCCGTCCTCGGCGTCGTCCTCGGGCACTGGCTCGTCACCGCCCTGGTCTCCGACGGCCGCACCCTGCGCACCGCGAGCCCCCTGCAGCACATGCCCTGGCTGGCGCCCATCTCCTGGCTGTTCCAGACACTCGCGGTGTTCTTCCTGGTCGGCGGCCATGTCGCCACCCGCGGCTACGCCTCGGCCCGTGCCCGGGGGGTGCCCTACCACCAGTGGCTGACGGGCCGTCTGACCCGGTTGTTCACGCCGGTCGCGGCCGTCCTCGGCCTGTGGACGGCGGCCGCGCTCGCCCTGCTGCTGTCGGGCACCGAGTTCGGCACGGTCCGCACGCTGGTGAAACTGGCCCTGGCCCCGCTGTGGTTCCTCCTGGTGTTCGCGGGCCTGACGGCGGCGACCCCGCTGCTCACCCGGCTCAGCCCGCTCTGGCCCCTGGCCGTCGTGCTCCACGTCGACCTGCTGCGCTTCGGCCTGGGCGGCCCCTCCTGGCTGGGCTGGGTGAACGTGGCGGCGGGCTGGATGGTGCCCTACACGCTGGGCGCGGCCTGGACCCGCGGGGAGCTGGAGCGCCGCCGCGCGGGCTGGATCCTGCTGGGGGCCGGGGCGGCGGCGACCGCGGCGCTCGTCGGGTGGGCGGGCTATCCGGCCGCGATGGTCGGCGTCCCGGGCGGGGGCATGTCCAACCTGGACCCGCCCTCGCTGGCCGTCGTCACGTTCGGCCTGGCCCAGTGCGGTCTCGCCCTGCTGCTGCGCGAGCGCCTGCGGCACACGACGCGTCGGCCCCTGGCGTGGGCGGCGGTGGCGCTCGTCAACCTCTCCGCGATGACCGTCTTCCTCTGGCGCCAGACGGCCTTGATGGCCACGACCGCCACCGGCCTCCTCGCCGGCCGGCTGCCCGGCCTGCACACTCCGCCCGACGGGCTCGGCTGGGTCGGTGCCCGGCTGCTGTGGCTGCCCGTGTTCGCACTCGCCCTCGCGGTCTGCTGGGCCGCCTTCCGCTCTTTCGAGCGCAACAGCGGCGGCCGGGGCCGCAGATCGCGGGTGGTGCGCTCGCACCGTCCGTCCGACCGGGGCACCCCGGCGAAGGCCCGACATGTCTAGGCTGGGCCGCGTGACGGACACGGGGGTGGGCCGCGCGCCGCGAGCGCGCGTCACGGGCTGGCTGCGGGCACTGCGCGGGGACCTGTGGACCGTCCGGGCGGACCCGCTGCCCCCCTCCACCTGGCTGCGCTGGCTGCCGCACGGACTGCTGTGCCTGGCCGCGTTCGGCATCACGGTCGGTGGCGCGGGCGACATGACCGACAACGGGCATCTCGGTTCCGGCCTGGCGCTGCTGGTCGCGGGCGGACAGGGCGGCGCCGTGGTGCTGGGCATGTGGCGGCCGGTCCCGGCGTGGTGGCTGTCCCTGGGGGTATTCGTCCTGGGCGCCGCTGCGGTGCGCACCCGCATGGGCTTGGACCTGGAGACCTACACCTGGCCCTGGACCGCCGCCGGAATCATCGCCGAGCTGTTCGTGCTGCTGCTGCTCGCCCTGCGGGTGCCCACCCGCGCGGCGGTGGCGGCCCTGGCGGTGACCGCGTTCCCCACCTGGGTCTTCGAAAGCCTCTGGACCGGCGAGCCCTACGACACCACCGGCGTCCTCGCGGTCTCCCTGTTCACCATCGTCGTGATACTCGGCAGCGCGCTCCGGGGCCGGCGCGAGGCCCGCGCCCAACTCGTCGAGCAGACCACGCTCACCGCCGAGGAACGCACCCGGCGCACCCTCCTGGAGGAGCGCAGCCGCATCGCGCGGGAGCTGCACGACGTGGTGGCCCACCACATGTCGGTCATCTCCATCCAGGCACAAGTCGCTCCGCACCTCGTCGAGAACCCGCCCGACGAGCTCAAGGAGAACCTCGCGGGCATCCGGCAGAACGCGCTGGAGGCGCTGACCGAGCTGCGCCGGGTGCTGGGCGTGCTGCGCTCGGAGCACACCGGGCCGGGTGAGTCGCCCGAGGGCCCGCACGACGGGACAGCACCGCACGCCCCCCAGCCCACGCTCGACCGGCTCGACACGCTGGTGGAGAACACCCGGGCCGTCGGCCGCGAGGTCGTCACCGACATCAGCGGCGAGCGGCGCCCGCTGCCACCCGGCGTGGAGCTGTCGGCGTACCGGATCGTGCAGGAGGCGCTGAGCAACGCCCTGCGGCACGCACCCGGCGCGAACATCACGGTCCGCCTCACGTACGAGGCGGACGGCCTGGAGGTGGAGATCGTCAACGGCCGCCCGACCGGGCCGCCCCCGCCGTCGACGGGGGCGGGGCACGGACTGCTCGGCATGCGGGAGCGGGTCGCGATGCTCGGCGGCACGATGACCGCGCATCCGTGGCACTGGGACGGCTTCAAGGTCACCGCCTTCCTCCCGGACACCCCGCCCGCCGACACGCCGGGCACCGACCACCCCACGGCTCGCAGGAAAGGGACCTCATGACGAGCGGCACCGGCCACCCCATCCGGGTTCTCATCGTCGATGACCAGGCGATGGTCCGGCAGGGCTTCACCGTGCTGCTGGGCGTCCAGCCCGACATAGAGGTCGTCGGCGAGGCGAAGGACGGCGAGAGCGGTGTCGCGAAGGCCGCCGAGACCCTCCCCGACGTCGTCCTCATGGACATCCGCATGCCCGGCATCGGCGGCATCGAGGCGACCGAGCACATCACGGCCGCGCACCCGGACATCAAGGTGCTGGTGCTCACCACCTTCGACCTCGACGAGTACGTGTACGACGCGCTGCGCGCCGGAGCCTCCGGGTTCCTGCTGAAGGACGCGTCGGCGGAGCAGCTCGCCGAGGCGGTCCGGGTGGTCGCCGCCGGGGAGGCGCTGCTCGCCCCGGTCATCACCCGCAAGCTGATCGCCGAGTTCTCGCGGCTCGACGGCAAGCCCCGCGCCCCGCTCAAGGAGCGCATCGGCGACCTGACCGAGCGGGAGACGGAGGTACTCGCGCTGATCGCGCAGGGCCTGTCGAACGCGGAGATCGCCCGGCACCTGTATGTGGCCGAGCAGACGGTGAAGACCCACGTGGGCCGGATCCTGGTGAAGCTGGGCCTCAGAGACCGGACCCAGGCGGCGGTGTTCGCCTACGAGTCGGGGCTGGTGCGGCCGTCGGGCTACTGACGGGGCGGCGCCGATCGCCCCTGGGCGGATCGCCCCTGGTCCGCCCCGTAGTACCTGAGAGGGACGGGCAGGAACCCCTCTCACTGGGGACGACCGGGACCCGGGGGTACGCCTACGGTTCTGTACGTGACCGAGACGACTCACGTGCAGACCACACCGCCCGGGGACCGGGCCAAGCCACGCAGTCCGGAGTACCGGGTGGCGGTGGACTCCCTGCGCGGCCTGCGGCAGGACCTCATCGAGGACGCGTTCGCCTACCGGCCGTTGCCCGGCAGGCGCACGGACGGGCGGATCGTGCGGCGGCTACCGGGCCGGCTGCGGGAGTACGCGGCGTGGCTCCCGCACGCCCTGATCACCGTGGCGGCCCTGATCACCCTGGCGTTCTCCACGGTCGACTCCGGCGGCCCGGCCCTGCTGCTCGGTCTGCTCTGCGCGATTCCCGTGCTGCTGACCATGGTCCGGCCGGTCGTCGCGTTCTGGGCGTCCATGGTCTCCACGCCGATCGTCTCCGCGCTCGGCAGCCAATGGGGTGAATGGCCCTGGGCAGCCGGCAGCTTCGCCTGCCATCTGACCGTGCTGACGGTCGTGGCGATACGCACCCGGCCGCGCACGGCAGCGTGGATGTGGGCGCTGACGGCGGCGTACGCCCTCGTCGCGGACACCGGCATCGGCCCGACCTACTACGCGTACGGCAGCAACTCCGCCGCCATGCTGGTCATATCGGCCCTGGTCCTGCTCTGCGTCACCGTCTGGCACATCCGGCGCCACGCCGAGCAGGAGGTCACCGCCCAGCAGACGGTCACCGCGCACGAGCGCTCCCGCCGCACCCTGCTGGAGGAGCGCACCACCATCGCCCGCGAGCTGCACGACGTCGTCGCCCACCACATGTCGGTCGTCGCCATCCAGGCGGAGGCCGCGCCGTACCGGGTGGAGAACCCGCCGCCGGAGCTGGAGAAGGCGTTCGCCACGATCCGGGAGAACGCGGTGGCGGCCCTGACCGAACTGCGCCGGGTGCTCGGCGTCGTCCGTGCCGAGGACTACGAGGTGCCGGACGCCCCGCAGCCCACGCTCGCCGACCTGGACGGACTGCTGACCAATGTCCGGGAGGCCGGGCTGACCGTGGAGAAGACGGTGACGGGCGCGGTGCGGGAGCTGCCGCAGGGCGTGGAGCTGTCGGCGTACCGCATCGTGCAGGAGGCCCTGAGCAACACCCTGCGGCACGCGCCGGGGGCCACCGCCCGGGTGGAGATCGGGTACGTGCTCGGCGGCCTGGGGCTGCGCGTGGTCAACGGCCCTCCGCCCAACCCGAGCCTGGTCAAGCCCTCGCCCGGCGCCGGGCACGGCATCACGGGCATGCGGGAGCGGGTGTCGATGCTGACCGGCGAGATGACCGCCGGCGGCACGGAGGACGGAGGCTACGAGGTGACGGTGTTCCTGCCGGTCGCCCTGCCGGGCGGGGACGAGGCATGACCATCCGGGTCCTGATCGCGGACGACCAGATGATGGTGCGCGAGGGCTTCTCGGTCCTGCTGAACGCGATGCCGGACATCGAGGTCGTCGGCGAGGCGGTGAACGGCCGCGAGGCCGTCGCCAGGGTCCGAGAGCTCGCCCCGGACGTGGTGCTGATGGACATCCGCATGCCCGAGCTGAACGGCATCGAGGCGACCCGCGAGATCGTCGCCGCCGACGGTGCGGCGAAGGTGCTGGTGCTCACCACGTTCGACCTCGACGAGTACGTGTACCAGGCGCTGCGCGCGGGTGCCTCGGGCTTCCTCCTCAAGGACGCCTCGGCCCGCCAGCTCGCCGACGGGGTGCGGGTGGTGGCGTCGGGGGAGGCGCTGCTGGCCCCCTCGGTGACCAGGCGCCTGATCACCGAGTTCTCCAAGCTCTCCGAGAAGCCGCGCCTGATGCCCTCCGCGCAGGCGGCCTACGGGGATCTCACCGAGCGGGAGACGGAGGTGCTGGTCCTCATCGCGCAGGGCCTGTCGAACTCGGAGATCGCGGAGCGGCTGGTGGTCGCCGAGTCCACGATCAAGACACACGTCAGCCGGATCCTGGTGAAGCTGGGCCTCCGGGACCGGACGCAGGCGGCGGTGTTCGCGTACGAGGCGCGGCTGGTGACGCCGGGCTAGCCGGATGTCGTCCCGCAGGCCCCAGGGTCCGCAGGCCTTCGGGTCCGCAGGCCCCCGGGTCCGCAGGCTTTCGGGCCCGGGGGCGACATGGACGGATCAGTCCAGCTGCATCGGCTTGCAGGGCATCTCGCGAAGGAACACCCCTGGTCAGGGAGGGGGGTCGGGAGCTAGCGTCCCGGCATGGCTGCCTTCGACCCGTGGGACCCGGCGTTCCTCGCCGACCCTTACCCCGCCTACGCCGAGCTGCGTGCCCGGGGCCGCGTGCACTACTTCGAGCCCACGGACCAGTGGATCGTCCCGCACCACGCGGACGTCTCGGCACTGCTGCGCGACCGCCGCCTGGGCCGCACGTACCAGCACCGGTTCACGCACGAGGAGTTCGGCCGCACGGCGCCGGCGGCGGAGCACGAGCCGTTCCACACGCTCAACGACCACGGGATGCTCGACCTGGAGCCGCCGGACCACACCCGGATCCGCCGACTGGTGTCGAAGGCGTTCACACCGCGCACGGTGGAGCGGCTGAAGCCGTATGTGCGGGGCCTGGCCGACGACCTGGCGTCCGCGCTGGTCGAGGCGGGCGGCGGCGATCTGCTGAAGGACGTCGCCGAGCCCCTGCCCGTCGCGGTGATCGCCGAGATGCTCGGCATCCCGGAGTCCGACCGGGCCCCGCTGCGCCCCTGGTCGGCGGACATCTGCGGGATGTACGAGCTGAGCCCGTCCGAGGACACGGCGGCGAAGGCGGTCCGGGCGTCGGTCGAGTTCTCCGACTACCTGCGCGACCTGATCGCGGCCCGCCGCAAGGAGCCGGGCGAGGACCTCATCTCCGGGCTCATCGAGGCCCATGACGAGGGCGACCGGCTCACCGAGCAGGAGATGATCTCCACCTGCGTGCTGCTGCTCAACGCCGGCCACGAGGCCACGGTGAACGCCACGGTCAACGGCTGGTACGCCCTGTTCCGCAACCCCTCCCAGCTGGAGCTGCTGCGCGCGGACCACACGCTCATCCCCTCCGCGATCGAGGAGCTGATGCGCTACGACACCCCGCTCCAGCTGTTCGAACGCTGGGTCCTGGACGAGATCGAGATCGCCGGCACGACGATCCCGCGCGGCGCGGAGATCGCCATGCTGTTCGGCTCCGCCAACCACGACCCGGCGGTGTTCCGGGACCCGTCGGCCCTCGACCTGACCCGCGCGGACAACCCCCACATCTCCTTCAGCGCCGGCATCCACTACTGCATCGGCGCACCACTGGCCCGTATCGAACTGGCCGCGTCGATGGGTGCGCTGCTGGAGCGCGCCCCGACGCTGCGACTGGCCGCCGAGCCCGAGCGGAAGCCGAACTTCGTGATCAGGGGACTGGAGGGGCTGCCCGTGGAGGTGGGGTGACCCGCACCCGAATGCGCACCCGCACCCCCACCCGAACCCGTCCCGGTCACGTCGTCATGTCCCGCCGCCGCAACCCCGCCAGCCCTCCGGCCACCAGCAGAGCCGCCAGCCCGGTCAGGACCAGCACGGGCCCCCACTGCATGGATCCGCCCGGCAGCTTCGGCAGGTGCCCGAACGGTGAGACGTCCAGCACGGCCTGCGGTACGTCCAGCGCGGGCCCGACCCAGCCGATCAGAAGCACGGCCCCGGCGACGCCCCACGCCGCCGGGGCTGCCCGGGGCAGGACCCCGTGCAGCAGCACCGCCAGCCCGCCGATCACCCATACCGCCGGGAGCTGCGCCAGGCACGCCGCCAGGATCGGGCCGGTCTCCTTGCCGTAGCCGACGGCGAAGCCGAGCCCGGCCAGCAGCATGATCAGGGCGGCGCCGCCGAAGGCGATCACCAGATGACCGCAGGCCCAGCGCACCCGCCCCACCGCGTTCGCCAGCACCGGTTCCGCCCGGCCCGAGGTCTCCTCGCCGTGCAGGCGCAGCACCGACGCCACGATGTACAGCGCCGCGATCAGGCCCAGCATCCCGACCATCGACGCCAGGAACGCGTCCGTCAGGCCGGACCGGCCGCCCATGCGCTCGAAGACGCGCCGGGCGTTGTCGTTGTCGCCCACCAGCTCGGCCGCGCCGTCGGTCATGCCGCCGTAGACGACCCCGGCCAGGAAGAAGCCGATGCTCCAGCCCAGCACGCCGCCCCGCTGCAACCGCCAGGCCAGGGCGCCGGCGCTGCCCAGGCGGCCGGACGCCGGGCCCGGCCGGGTCGGCAGGAAGCTCATGCCGAGGTCCCGGCGGCCGGCCAGGGCGTAGGCCACCGCACCCTGGAGGGCCACCGCCCCGGCGAGCGGGGCCAGCACCCACCAGCGCTCGGACGCGTACGGCCGCAGGTTTTCCAGCCAGCCCAGCGGCGACAGCCAGGTCAGGACCGAGGAACCGTCGTCGGTGGCCGAGTCGCCCGCCGCGCGCAGCACGAACGCGGCTCCGAGCACCGCCGCCGTCAGACCGCGTGCCGGCCGCGCGCTCTCCGTCAGCTGCGCGACGATCGCGGCCATCGTGGCGAAGACCATCCCGACGGCGGCGATCCCGAGCCCGAGGGCCAGGGCGCCGGTCGTGCCCTGCCCGGCCAGCCCCACCGTCACCAGCAGCGCCAGGACCCCGTTCGCGACCGCCGCCGCGAGCAGGGCCGCCGTCAGGGAGGCCCGGCGGCCCACCATCCCGGACGCCACCAGCTCCTGACGGCCGCTCTCCTCCTCGTCCCGGGTGTGCCGTACGACGATCAGCAGGCTCATCACGGCCGCCAGGGCGCCGGCGTAGATGCCGACGCGCCAGGCCGTCAGGGCGCCCAGCGAGTCGCCGAAGACCGGGCCGACCATCGCGCGCAGCGAGGAGTTGGTCTCCATCTGCCGGATCAGGTCGGCGCGTTCGGCCGGGGTGCCGTACAGGCCCTCCAGGGTGCCCGGCATGGAGAGCACCATCAGCGCGTTCACCGCGATCCACACGGGGATCATCAGCCGGTCGCGGCGCAGGGCGAACCGCAGCAGGGTTCCCGTGCCGGCCAGTTGGCGTGAACTGCCGGGCCGTACCGCGAACGTGGTCATCGGGCCACCGCCGCGTCCGGCTCGGCCGTCTCCTCCTGGTAGTGCCGCAGGAACAGCTCCTCCAGCGTGGGCGGTGTCGACGTCAGCGACCGTACGCCCGAGTCGCTCAGCGACCGCAGGACGCCGTTCAGCCGGTCGGTGTCGACCTGGAGCCGGACGCGCTGCCCCCGCACGTCGAGGTCGTGCACGCCGGGCAGTTCCGCCAGGCCGTCGGGCGGACCCGCGAGTTCGGCGACGACGCTGGTGCGGGTGAGGTGGCGCAGGTCGGCGAGTGAACCGCTCTCGACCGTGCGGCCGCCGCGGACGATGCTCACCCGGTCGCACAGCTCCTCGACCTCGCTGAGGATGTGGGAGGAGAGCAGGACCGTACGGCCCCGGTCGCGCTCCTCCCGGACGCAGCGCTGGAAGACCTCCTCCATCAGCGGGTCCAGGCCCGAGGTCGGCTCGTCCAGGATCAGCAGGTCGACGTCCGAGGCGAACGCGGCGACCAGGGCGACCTTCTGCCGGTTGCCCTTGGAGTAGGTGCGGCCCTTCTTGGTGGGGTCGAGCTCGAAGCGCTCGATCAGCTCCGCGCGGCGCCGCGCGTCGAGCCCTCCGCGCAGCCGGCCGTAGAGGTCGATGACCTCGCCGCCGGAGAGGTTGCGCCACAGCGTGACGTCGCCGGGGACGTAGGCGATCCGGCGGTGCACCTCCACCGCGTCCGTCCACGGGTCGCGGCCGAGGACCTGCGCGGCGCCGGAGTCGGCGCGCAGCAGGCCGAGCAGGACCCGGATGGTGGTGGACTTCCCGGCGCCGTTGGGGCCGAGGAAGCCGTGCACCTCGCCGGCGGCGACCTCCAGGTCGAGCCCGTCGAGAGCATGCGTCCGCCCGAAGGACTTGTGCAGTCCGGAGACGGTGATGGCCTTCGTCATGTTTCAGAACGTACGCTTCTTTCATAAATTTGTGAAGTTAAGGAAGCGTGTGAATCACGGATAGGATGAGGCCCATGACGGAATCAGCCGGGACCGGCCGGGACGCGGAGGCCGTGTCGAGGTTCGTGGAGTCCTTCGCGGCCCAGCTCGTCGAGGCGGGGATGACGCGCATGCCCGCCCGGGTCTTCGCCGCGCTCCTGTCCTCCGACGCGGGCTCGATGACCTCCGCCGAGCTGGGGGAGCAGCTGCGGATCAGCCCCGCGGCGGTGTCCGGGGCAGTGCGCTACCTGGCCCAGACACACATGGTCTCCCGCGAACGGGAGCCGGGCTCGCGCCGGGAGCGCTACCGGGTGCACGGCGACCAGTGGTACGAGGCCCTGACCAACCGCGACACCGTCCTCAAGCGATGGGAGGGCGCCATGCGCGAGGGCGTCACCAGCCTCGGCGCCGACACCCCGGCCGGCCGCCGCCTCTCCGAGACGCTGGCGTTCTTCGAATTCCTCGACGGTGAACTCGTCGCCCTGATGGAGCGCTGGCGGGTGCACCGCGACAAGACGTTCGGACCCCGGGCCTAGGGGCCTTCTACGGAGGTCCGTCGGCAGGCCCCCGGGCCTGCTCACCGCCCCGACGGCACCGTCAGCCCCCAGGCGGCCTCCCGGACCACCCATGTCCGGGTCCGTACCGGCCCCGACACCGCCATGTCCGCGCGGTAGCGGAAGTGCGCCCCGGACACCGTCACCGTCCGGCCCTGGGCCAGCAGCGGCGAGGCCTCCGCGCCCACCGACACCGGCCTGACCTCCACCGACGCCACCCCCGCGGCGACCGGTGCCACCGACACGGCCTCCACCGGCTGGTCCAGGTCGATGAGCGTGTCCCCGTCCACCTCGACCCGCAGCCGGGACGGCCCCGGCTCGGGCGCGGCGGCGACCCGGGACGGGCGGCCCGCCGGGACCAGCGTGCGGACCAGGGACTGGCAGGTCCGCAGCCACGGGTGGCCCGGCATCGCGTCCGCGTCCGGTGTGCCCTCCGGGACCGCCCCGGCCGGAGCGGGCCGGGGCGGCGGTATCCGCAGCGCGCCGAGCACCACCCCGTCGCTGTCGTCGACCATCAGATCCATGCGCCGCTCGACGCCGTCGAGCACCGCCCGCGCCGCCGCGACCGTCCCCGTCGGCACCCCCAGCGACCGGGCCAGGGACAGCGCGCCCCCGACCGGCACCACCGACAGCGCACATCCGGCCAGCTCCCGGTGCCGGTGCAGCAGCGCCACCGCGCGGATCAGGGCCCGGTCGTCGCCCACCACCACCGGCCGCCGCGAGCCCCGCCGGGCCAGCGCCCGGGCGAACTCCTCCGGCCCGTCCGGCAGACACAGCTTCATGCCGGCACCCGCTCCGAGCACGTCTTTCGCGATCCGGACGGACTCTCCGTCCGACCTACGGGCGACCGGATCGACCACCACCAGCAGCTGCTCGGACGTCGCGGAAGTCGCCACCTCGGCCATGCCTCGCTTCCTCGGGTAGCATCTTTGTGCAAGAGCCCCTTGCGCTATTGCGCCAGGGGCTTCGTCTATTCCGGGGCATCCGGTCCGACGGTTGGCGGCCAACGGTGGTCGCGGTGCACGCGGTGGTACACCGCCGCGTTCGCCCTCGACCATGGACATGCCCCGCCCGGAAGGGGTGTACGCGCGTGCCCGCACTTGTGCTGCTCGGTGCTCAGTGGGGTGACGAAGGCAAGGGAAAGGCCACCGACCTTCTCGGTGGTTCCGTGGACTATGTAGTGCGCTACCAGGGCGGCAACAACGCCGGCCACACGGTGGTCGTGGGCGACCAGAAGTATGCACTGCACCTCCTCCCTTCCGGAATCCTGTCTCCCGGCTGTACGCCGGTCATCGGAAACGGCGTCGTCGTCGACCCGTCGGTCCTGCTCTCCGAGCTGAGCGGTCTGAACGAGCGTGGCGTCGACACGTCCAAGCTCCTCCTCAGCGGAAACGCGCACATCATCACCCCGTACAACGTGACGGTGGACAAGGTGACCGAGCGCTTCCTCGGCAAGCGGAAGATCGGCACGACCGGGCGGGGCATCGGCCCGACCTACGCCGACAAGATCAACCGCGTCGGTATCCGCGTGCAGGACCTGTACGACGAGTCGATCCTCACGCAGAAGGTCGAGGCGGCCCTCGACGTCAAGAACCAGGTCCTCACCAAGCTCTACAACCGGCGCGCGATCGCCGTGGACCAGGTCGTCGAGGAACTGCTGGGCTACGCCGACAAGCTCGCGCCGTACGTCTCCGACACCGTCCTGGTCCTCAACCAGGCGCTGGAGGAGGACAAGGTCGTCCTGTTCGAGGGCGGCCAGGGCACGCTCCTCGACATCGACCACGGCACGTACCCCTTCGTCACCTCGTCGAACCCGACCGCGGGCGGCGCCTGCACCGGCTCCGGTGTCGGCCCGACGAAGATCAGCCGGGTCATCGGCATCCTCAAGGCGTACACCACCCGCGTGGGCGCCGGCCCGTTCCCGACCGAGCTGTTCGACGAGGACGGCGAGGCGCTGCGCCGCATCGGCGGGGAGCGCGGTGTCACCACCGGCCGTGACCGCCGCTGCGGCTGGTTCGACGCGGTCATCGCCCGCTACGCGACCCGCGTGAACGGCCTGACCGACTTCTTCCTCACCAAGCTCGACGTCCTCACCGGCTGGGAGCAGATCCCGGTCTGCGTGGCGTACGAGATCGACGGCAAGCGCGTCGAGGAGCTCCCGTACTCCCAGACCGACTTCCACCACGCCAAGCCGGTCTACGAGATGCTCCCCGGCTGGAACGAGGACATCTCCAAGGCGAAGTCCTTCGGTGACCTGCCGAAGAACGCCCAGGCGTATGTGAAGGCGCTGGAGGAGATGTCCGGCGCCCCGATCTCCGCGATCGGCGTCGGCCCGGGCCGGGACGAGACGATCGAGATCAACTCGTTCCTCTGACCCGCCCCCGTGTCCGCAGGCCGCCCCCCGTACGCACGGGGGGCGGCCTGCGTTTCGTCGCAGGGAGAGTTGCCGGGAACCGGCATACGCTGAATTCATACCCCCACGTGCGTCGACCAGAAGAAGGTGACCACGATGCGCGTACTGCTGAAGATGAGCATGGACACGGAGAAGTCCAACGAGGCCATCCGCAACGGCACCCTGGGGAAGCTGATCCAGGAGTCGATGGAGCAGATCAAGCCCGAAGCGGCCTATTTCACCACCGACCACGGCAAGCGCACCGCCTACGTGTTCTTCGACATGCAGGACAGCTGGCAGATGCCGGTCATCAGTGAACCCTTCTTCCTGCAGCTGGACGCGGAGATCTCCTACACGCCGGTGATGAACATGGAGGACGTGCAGAAGGGTCTCTCCCAGCTGGGACGCTGAGCCGCGGGCCCCGCTGAGGACGACCGGGCTCGGCTGACCGACCGCGGCCGGGCTCAGCTGAAGACGATCATCGACCCCTGGGCGAGACTGCGGGTCACGGCCGCGTGCAGCCCGAGCCAGACGTGCCGTTCACGGGCGAACGGGCTCGGGTCGTACGGCGCGGGCACGGCGGGTTCCTCCAGCTCCGTCGGGGCGAGCGGCGCCTGGGGGGCCGCCGGCGGGTTGGCCGGGTCGATGCCGAGGGCCGGTGCGACCACCTCCAGCTCCCGCAGCAGGGCGTGCGAGGAGCCGAGCGGGCCGCCGCCGGCCAGGAGGGCGTCGTCGGCGAGCGGGCTGGGGAAGTCGACGGGGACGTACGCGCCCGCGTGGTCGTAGTGCCAGACCAGGTGCGACTGCTGGGCCGTCGACTCGAACATCTCCAGCAACTGCTCGTAGTCGCCGCCGAGTTCGTCCACGGGCGTCACCGGCAGGCCGCACACCTGGAGCAGATAGGCCCGGCGCAGGAAGTGCAGCGCGTCGTAGTCGAAGCCCGCGACCGGGGCGACCTCGCCGGACAGGCCCGGCATGTACTGGTACACCGGCACCGGCGGCAGACCGGCCTCGGCGAGCACCTTGTTGTATTGCGCGAGTTCCTCG
Source organism: Streptomyces tuirus (assembly GCF_014701095.1). Lineage (NCBI taxonomy): Bacteria > Bacillati > Actinomycetota > Actinomycetes > Kitasatosporales > Streptomycetaceae > Streptomyces > Streptomyces tuirus. The sequence goes on from NZ_AP023439.1 coordinate 4,049,332, forward strand.
GCGAAGGGGTTGTCCGGCGTGTGGCACAACACGTCGACGAGCGGTACCAGCCACAGGTCACAGGCCAAAGAAGGCTCCTCGCTCAGCGCGGTGGTCGGGTAGCACGGTGGTCAAGAAGGGTAGCGGTGCGGCGCGGTCACGGCTCCCGCCGTGCATGTCCCATACCCATACGGACAGCGGCGACTCGGGTCATCGGGGGACGAGACCCGATCAGGCTGAGTGTCATCGGGGGACGAGACCCGGTCATGCTGAGTGTCATCGGGGGACGAGACCCGGTCAGGCTGAGCGTGATCGGGAGGCGAGCCGTTCGATCAGGCTGAGCGAGTGCGTGTTGTACGCCGCGATGATCGCCCGGGCGGCGTCGTTGTCGCGGTCGATGAGGGCGTCGACCAGCTGGGTATGGCCGGCCCACAGCTCGCCGCGCAGATCGGTGAGCCGCCGCAGGTGCTGCACCGCGCACACCCAGGTCTGCACGCGCAGCCGGTGCAGGAAGTCGGTGAGGTAGGGGTTGCCGAAGCAGGCGCCGAGCTCGCGCCAGAAGCGCAGGTCGTAGCCGATGAGCACGGTGAGATCACCGGCGGCGGCGGCCCGCTGCGCCTCCTCGCCGCGCCGGCGGACCCCGGCGACCACGGCGGCGGACCGGGGATCGTCCGGCCGTACCGCACCCGGCCGCCCGGCGGTCAGCGCGAGGAACATGCCCTCGATGACCAGGCCGCGGGCCTCGATCATGCCGCGGAAGTCGTCGACCGAGTACTCGTGGACCCGGAAGCCGCGGTGCTGGTCGGCTTCGAGGAGCCCCTGCGCGGAGAGGTCGACGAGCGCCTCGCGCACCGGCGTCGCGGACACCCCGTACTGCTCGGCGATCTCCTTGACCGTGAACTCCTGACCCGGCTGGAGCCGCCCGGCCAGCACCTCGTCACGAAGCGCGTCGGCGATCTGCTGCCGCAGGGTGCTGCGGGTCACGGCGCCGTTGCCGGAGGTGGCGGGCATGGTCGGGGCGTCTCCCTCGTCGCGTTCGGGTGGCGTGCGCGTATATGTATGTCTACGAGCACGCCACCTTACGCGTTCGAACGGGACGCGAGGATGCCGGTTACTGACGGGTTTACAGGTGTTTACGCGGTGTACTCGTCCGCCACGGACAGTGCGGCGTCCAGCGCGGCGAGGCCCTCCTTGAGCTCCGCCTCGGAGATGTTGCAGGGCGGCACGACATGCGTCCGGTTCATGTTCACGAAGGGCCACAGGCCGCCCTTCTTCGCGGCGGCGGCGAAGGCGGCCATCGGGGCGTTCGCCTCACCGGCCGCGTTGTACGGCACCAGCGGCTCCCGCGTCTGACGGTCGCGCACCAGCTCCAGCGCCCAGAACATGCCCACGCCGCGCACCTCGCCGACGCTCGGGTGCCGCTCGGCGAGCGCCCGCAGCTCCGGCCCGACGACGGACTCGCCGAGCCGCGCGGCGTTCTCCACGACGCCCTCCTCCGCCATGACGCCGATCGTCGCGACGGCGGCGGCGCACGCCAGCGGATGCCCGGAGTACGTCAGGCCACCGGGGTACGGGCGCTTCCCGAACGTCTCCGCAATCGCGCCGGAGATCGCGACCCCGCCGAGCGGCACATATCCGCTGTTCACGCCCTTGGCGAAGGTCAGCAGGTCGGGCGTGACGTCGAACAGGTCCGCCGCGAACCACTCACCGGTCCGCCCGAACCCGGCCATGACCTCGTCCAGGACGAAGACGATCCCGTACTTGTCGCAGAGCTCCCGCACCCCGGCGAGGTAGTCGGGCGGCGGGACCATGATCCCGGCCGTGCCCGGGATGGTCTCCAGGATGATCGCCGCGACGGTCGAGGGCCCCTCGAACGCGATCGTCGTCTCCAGGTGCTCCAGCGCCCGGGCGCACTCCTGCTCCTCGGTCTCGGCGTAGAAGCGGGAGCGGTAGAGGTAGGGCGCCCAGAAGTGCACGACCCCGGCCGTGCCGCTGTCGGAGGCCCAGCGGCGCGGGTCGCCGGTGAGGTTCACGGCCTGCTGCGTGCCGCCGTGGTACGAGCGGTACGCCGAGAGCACCTTCGGGCGGCCCGTGTGCAGCCGGGCCATCCGGATCGCGTGCTCGACGGCGTCGGCGCCGCCGTTGGTGAAGAAGATCTTGTCCAGGTCACCCGGGGTGCGCTCGGCGATGAGCCGGGCCGCCTCCGACCGTGCCTCGACGGCGAAGGCGGGCGCGAAGGTCGTCATCCTCGCGGCCTGCTCCTGGATCGCGGCGACGATCTTCGGGTGCTGGTAGCCGACGTTGGTGTAGACGAGCCCGCTGGAGAAGTCGAGGTAGCGCCGGCCGTCGTAGTCCCAGAAGTACGACCCCTCGGCACCGGCGACGGCGAGCGGGTCGATGAGCTCCTGAGCGGACCAGGAGTGGAACACATGGTCGCGGTCGGCGGCCTTGACGGCGGCGCCGGCTTCGGGGTTCGGCTGAGGGGTCATGCGGGCGAGCGTAGGTGCGGGGGAGAGGGCGGTGAAATCGGCGGCCTGTCTGGAGTCGGCGGCGGCCCCCCGACAGGTTGTCCAGGCGGGACCTCTGCCATTGACAGCGTGCTGTCGTTTCGACAGAATACTGTCATCAGTGCACGGGATCGAGGAGGAGTCATGAACACCACCACCGGCAAGCCCGTCCATCTCGCCGTCTACGACACCCTCGCCGACTGGGAGACCGGCCACGCCACGGCCCAGCTCGCCCGCACCGGCCACGAGATCCGGACCGTCGGCCCGACCACGGCCCCGGTGCGGAGCATCGGCGGACTGCGCATCCAGCCCGACCTGGCCCTCGACGACCTGCGCCCCGAGGACAGCGCGCTGCTGATCCTGCCGGGCGCCGACCTCTGGACTGCGACATCAGCCGCTACCGCGGCGGGCACCGACGACCTCGCCCCCTTCGCCCGCACGGCCCGGGCCTTCCTCGACGCGGGCGTCCCGGTCGCCGCCATCTGCGGCGCCACCGCCGGACTCGCCCGCGAGGGCCTGCTCGACGACCGCGACCACACCAGCGCGGTCTCCTTCTACCTGGCCGCCACCGGCTACGCGGGCGGCGGCCGCTACGTCGAGGCCGACGCCGTCACCGACGGCCCCCTGATCACCGCGGGCCCCACCGAGCCCGTCGCCTTCGCCCGGGAGATCCTCCGGCTGCTCGGGATCTACGAGGGAGAGGTGCTGGACGCCTGGTACCGGCTGTTCCACGACTCCGACCCGGCGGCCTACGGGGTGCTGGAGAAGGCCGGCGCGCTGTGAGCCGGGAGCGTCAGGACCTGCTCAGCCGCAGCGCCCTCGGGGTGTTCCGGCTGAACGGCCAGTTCCTCGCCGTCGCGGAGGAACTGGCCCGGCCGGCCGGGCTCACCGCCGCCTGGTGGCAGGTGCTCGGCGCGGTCCTCCGAGAGCCGCTGCCGGTCTCGGGGATCGCCCGCGCCATGGGCATCACCCGGCAGAGCGTGCAGCGCATCGCCGACCTGCTGGTGGAGCGGGGGCTCGCGGAGTACCGGCCGAACCCGGCGCACCGCAGGGCCAAGCTCCTCGCGCCGACCGACGAGGGACGCGCGGCGATCGACCGGATCGACCCCGGGCACGCGGCGTTCGCCGACCGGCTGGCCGAGGCGTTCGGCGAGGCGGAGCTGGCGGAGGCGGTACGGATGCTCGACCGGCTGTCGACGGTGCTGGACCAGGTGGGACCGCCCGGGACGCAGCCTCCGCCTGTTACGGAACCGTAGACATCGCCCAGGCCACCCCGCCCCGGCCCGGCACTATTCTCGATCTGTTGCTCACGTGTGGGGGGAAGGCGGCTGAGCGATGGAGAAGCTGGGGCCCGGGGATCCGCTGGGGGTGCCCCCAGGCGTTAAGCACTGGGGGAGAATCGGTGCTTACCGGTTGCTGGCGCGGCTCGGTGCGGGGGGCATGGGGCACGTCTATCTGGCCCGCTCCGAGCGGGGCCGTACGGTCGCCGTGAAGCTCGTGCGCGAGGAACTGGCCGCGCAGGAGGAGTTCCGGGAGCGGTTCCGGCAGGAGGTGCAGGCCGCGCGGCGGGTCGGCGGGTACTGGACGGCACCGGTGCTGGACGCGGACACCGAGGCGGCGGTGCCGTGGGTCGCCACGGGCTATGTCGCCGGGCCGAGCCTCCAGCAGGTCGTCGGGCACGACCACGGCGCCCTGCCCGAGCGGACGGTCCGCATCCTCGCGGCCGGGCTCGCGCACGCCCTGAAGGACATCCACGCCGCCGGCATCGTCCACCGCGATCTCAAGCCGTCCAACGTGCTGGTCAGCATAGACGGCCCGCGCGTCATCGACTTCGGCATCGCCCGCGCCCTGGAGACCGTGACGGACGGCGGGCTCACCCGCACCGGCGCGCTCGTCGGCTCGCCCGGCTTCATGGCGCCCGAGCAGGTACGGGGCGACCGCATCACCCCCGCGTGCGACGTCTTCTGCCTCGGCTCCGTCCTCGCCTACGCCGCGACCGGCGCCCTGCCCTTCGGCACCGCCAACAGCGGCGTGCACGCCCTGATGTTCCGCATCGCCCAGGAGGAGCCGGACCTGGAGGGCGTCCCTGAGGGCATCGCCGACCTCGTCCGGGACTGCCTGCGCAAGGACCCCGCCGCCCGGCCCTCCCTCGACCGCGTCCTCGAACGCATCGGCGCGGACGACACCGTCTCCGACGGCCGCGCCCTCGACCCGTGGCTGCCGAGCGCGCTCGTGGCCCAACTCGGGCGGCACGCGGTGCGGTTGCTGGACGCGGAGGACCCCGAGGGGGCCGGCTCCGCCGAGGAGGCCGGTGCTCCCGGGCCGCCCGCGGGCCGGCAGGGTTCCGGCCCCGGCGAGAACCCCGGTCCGGGTCCCACCCCCGAACACGCCCCGGCCGCCGACGAGTCGTCGCCCCGCCCGGCCCCCGCGACGGCGCCCGCCGCCACCCCTGCCCCGCCCCCGCCGGGACAGCCCGGCGAGGGCCCGCCGGTCAACCATCTGCCCACCCTGGTCGCGGGGCAGGGCGCGCCCCCGGCGCCCCGGCAACTCCCGGCCGCGCAGCCACAGTCACCGCCGCCCCACCCGCAACTGCAGACACCCCAGCCCCCGTACCCGGCGTACGGCTACCCCCAGCAGCACCCCCAGCCCCACCCCGCTTACGCCGGCCTGGGCTCCACCCCGCCCTACGGCCCGCCGCCGTACGGCACGACCCCGCCGTACGGCCCGCCGCAACCGCAGCAGCCGCGGAGGGACGGCCGTTCCACCGCGCTGCTCGTCGTGATCGCCCTGGTCGTCGCGCTCGCCGCGGGCGGGTCGGTGTACGCGCTGATGCAGGGGGGCGGCGACGACCGGGCCGACGACGGCGCCGGCCCGACGCAGGGCACGAGCGCCCCGCCGACCACCCCCGGCCCGTCCCCGGCGACCTCGCAGCCGGACCCGTCCCCCTCCCCGGCGGACGGCACGATCCCGGACGGGTACCTCGGCACCTGGACCACGACCATCGACAACGCCGACGGCGCGCACAGCCGTTCGCTCACCATCCAGCAGGGCGAACCGGGCGACACGGTCCTGTCCCTCGTGGCCGACGGCCCGACCGAGGGCGGCGGCAGCTACCACTGCGTGTTCGAGGGGCGGCTGACCGCCGCCCCCGGCACCGGCGGCGCGCTGCCGATCGGCCCGTCCACCGTGAAGGTCGGGCAGCCGCGCACCGCCTGCACCCCGGGCGCCGCCACCGAGGTGACCCTCCTGTCCGACGGCACGCTCGAGCGCGTGAACACGAGCAGCGGGGAACGGCTGACGTACACGAAGCAGTGACCAGCGTGCCGCTGCCGCCCGGTTGTCGAACGCCGGGCGCGGCGGCACCCCGCTACGCAGGGCTGCGGACCCACCCGCCCCCAGCGCAAAGGCCGAGCACCGGGGCCGGAACGGTCACCGCGGCTCCGGCGGCCGCTGCCGAGGCATGTTCGGCCGGGCCTGCGGCGGCGGCACGGTGAACCGCCCGTTCACCCCCACCTCGGCCCCGCGCCCCGGCCCCGGGAACACCACCGCCTGCAACCCCACCGGCGCGGAAGCCCCGGTCCGGAACTCCCCCATCCAGTCCGCCGTCTCCACCCGGACCAGCTCCGTCAGATCCTCGGAGAACCTCCGCAGCACCCCGAGGCACCGCTCCGCGGCCTCCCCGGCCGTCCCCTCCGCGGGCCCCAGCACCTCCCGCACACTCTCCGACGCCCAGTCGAACTGCAGAGCCTGCAACCGCCGCTGCACGGCCTGGGCGGTGGCCACGTCCCGCATCCACCCGGACGTCACCCCGAAGTACCGGTCGACGGCCACGCACGCCGCCCCCACCAGCAGCGCCAGACACCCCCAGGGCGCGATCCCGCCGGCGACCCCGGTCAGGTCCAGCAGGGGCAGCGCGACCCCGGTGACCGCCCCCACCGCGGCCCCGCAGCGCAGCACCCGCGCGCACCGCCGCTTCCACACCCGGTCCGCGAGGTACCAGGCCGCCGTCCGCAGCGCCCCGTGCTCCACCCACCGGTACAGCTCGTCCAGCCGGAGCGCCGGCTCACCCCAGTCCCCGAGCGGGAAGACCCGCCCGGTCAGATCGCCCGGCCGCAGCCCGGCCGCCGCCTGCTCGCCCCGCCCGTCCTGAGGCGGCCCCTCGGGCTGCATCTCCGGCTGACCCACCCGGCACTCCTCACTGACCACGAATGACCCCGTACGGTTCACTCACCGATCACGCTGCGCGATGGACGAAAGCCCGCCCTGCCCGCGCCCGACCCTTCCTACCCCCCAATGGGTGGCGAAGATGTAGCTTTCGCCTCTTTTCCGCCCGGAAGTATTCCTTGATCAGGTATAGGGCGCGAGGGGGACTCACTCGAAAGAGTGCTGGGGCGACGGCAGCCCCGACCACGTAGGCTCGTGCCCAACGGGAGAACCCGTACCGAGCAAGGAGCTGATCGTGATCCCCGGTGGTGGCCAGCCCAATATGCAGCAGCTGCTCCAGCAGGCCCAGAAGATGCAACAGGACCTGGCACAGGCGCAGGAGGAACTGGCGCAGACGGAGGTCGACGGGCAGGCGGGCGGCGGTCTGGTGACGGCCACCGTCACCGGCGCCGGAGAGCTGCGCGCCCTGAAGATCGACCCGAAGGCGGTGGACCCGGAGGACACCGAGACCCTCGCCGACCTGGTCGTGGCGGCCGTCCAGGCGGCCAACGAGAACGCGCAGGCGCTCCAGCAGCAGAAGCTGGGCCCGCTCGCGCAGGGCCTGGGCGGCGGAGGCATCCCCGGCCTGCCGTTCTGACCCGGTACACCGCCTTCCTCGGACGGGCGGCAGACAACTACGGTACGTACGGGACGGTGCGTACCGCCCCCGAAGACCCAGGAAGGGCAGTCCGTTGTACGAAGGCGTGGTCCAGGACCTGATCGACGAGCTGGGGCGGCTGCCCGGCGTCGGTCCGAAGAGCGCCCAGCGGATCGCCTTCCACATCCTGCAGGCCGAGCCGACGGACGTACGGCGTCTCGCGCAGGCCCTGATGGAGGTCAAGGCGAAGGTCCGCTTCTGCGCGACCTGCGGCAACGTCGCGCAGGAGGAGCTGTGCAACATCTGCCGCGACACCCGCCGCGACCCGGCCGTCATCTGCGTGGTCGAGGAGCCGAAGGACGTCGTGGCGATCGAGCGCACGCGTGAGTTCCGCGGCCGTTACCACGTCCTGGGCGGCGCGATCAGCCCGATCGACGGGGTGGGCCCCGACGACCTGCGCATCAGGGAGCTCCTGGCCCGCCTGGCGGACGGGACGGTCACCGAGCTGATCCTGGCCACGGACCCCAATCTCGAAGGCGAGGCGACGGCGACGTACCTCGCCCGCATGATCAAGCCCATGGGCCTGAAGGTCACCCGCCTGGCCAGCGGCCTCCCGGTGGGTGGGGACCTGGAATACGCGGACGAGGTCACCCTCGGACGCGCCTTCGAGGGGAGACGACTCCTAGATGTCTGACGCCACGCTGCACGCGACCGACCAGAACCCGGACGATTTCGCGGTCCAGATCGCGGATCAGATCGAGAGCTTCCTGGTCGCCGTCACGGAGGTAGCGAAGGGCGACGAGCCGGAATCGGCCGTGCCCTTCCTTCTCCTGGAGGTCTCCCAACTCCTCCTCGCGGGCGGCCGGCTCGGCGCGCACGAGGACATCGTGCCCGACGAGCGCTACGAGCCCGACTCGGGCCCCGAGCCGGACGTCGACGAGCTCCGTGAGAACCTCGCCCGCCTGCTGGACCCGGTCGACATCTACTCCGAGGTCTTCGACCCCTACGAGCCCCGCAAGGCCCCGGTCCCGGCCCGCATCTCCGACGACCTCACGGACGTCATCACGGACCTGCGCCACGGCATGTCCCACTACCGCTCGGGCCGCACCACGGAAGCCCTGTGGTGGTGGCAGTTCTCCTACTTCTCCAACTGGGGCTCCACCGCCTCGGCCACCCTGCGCGCCCTGCAGTCCGTCCTCGCCCACGTCCGCCTCGACCAGCCCCTGGCCGAACTCGACGGCCTGGACACGGACCAGGGCATGGGCGACGACACACTGGAGATCGAGGCGGGCCGGGTCATGGCCCAGGAGATCGCGGGACCTCTGGGGATGCGTCCGGCGAAGTAGCCGGTCAGATCCGAACGGCCGTGCCGGTGACGCCGATTCCGCTGTGCGGGTCCGCCGGGACCGTCACGGTGATCGTGCTCGGCCGGCCCATGTCCACTCCCTGATGGATCGTCAGTGTCGCGGGGACCGGCACGAGTTCGAGTTCCCTCAGGTAGCCGCCGAACGCGGCCGCCGCCGCTCCCGTCGCCGGGTCCTCGGTCACGCCGCCGGGCGGGAACGGATTGCGGGCGTGGAAGACGGTGGGTGACTCGCGGAGGACCAGGTCGATCGTGGTCCAGTTGCGGCGCGCCATGAGGTCGCCGAGTGCGGCCATGTCGTAGTCAAGGTCCGCCAGCCGGTCCCGGCTCGTGGTGGCGATGACCGGGTGCCAGGCCCCGGCGAAGGCCACCCGGGGCGGCAGGGCCGGGTCCAGGTCCTCGGTGGACCAGCCGAGGAACGCCAGCAGTCGGGCGAGGTCGGCCTCTTCGAGCGGGACCGTGCGCGGGGCGACGCTCACCAGGGTCGCGACCAGGGTGCCGTCGGCCGCCCGGTCCGTGGTGACGGTGACCGGTCCGGCCTGGGTGCGCAGGTGCAGCCGGCCGGTGCCGTGCCGCTCCGCGTGGGCGACGGCCGTGGCGATCGTCGCGTGACCGCAGAAGGAGACCTCGGCGAGCGGGCTGAAGTACCGGACGTCCAGGGTGCCGTCGCCGGGGTCCACCACGAACGCCGTCTCCGAGTAACCGACTTCGGCCGCCGCCGCCAGCATCACCGCGTCGTCGGCGCCGCTCGCGTCGAGCACCACCCCGGCCGGGTTGCCACCGTCGGGATCCGTGCTGAACGCCACGTAGCGCAGTATCTCCATGCCCAGACGGTAGCGCCGGGCCCTCTGCCGGGGCGTCCCGGCGGGGGTGCGGGGCCGGGTGCGGCGCATGACCGTCCGTATGCGTGCGATGACCTCCCGGTCAGTGCACGCGGCGGTCTTCCGGCAGGAGTACGCGCACGGCCGGACCCTGGTGCTTGAACGTTGTGTGATCGGGGCGGCGGCTCGTGCGATTGTGACGCCGGGCACTTTCCCGAGTGGCCGGTGCCCAGATGGGCATGAGCGACTCTGGACGGGCGCCGAGATCTCACCATGCGATACCGCGGAGGGGTTTTTCGGACGCTCGTTAGACTGAGCCGACCGCGGTACGAATGCGTATGAGCGGATAGAGACGGATTGAGCGAGGAGCGCACGTGGGCCTTGTCGTGCAGAAGTACGGAGGCTCCTCCGTAGCCGATGCCGAGGGCATCAAGCGCGTCGCCAAGCGGATCGTGGAAGCGAAGCAGAACGGCAACCAGGTGGTTGCGGTGGTTTCCGCGATGGGCGACACGACGGACGAGCTGATCGATCTCGCCGAGCAGGTATCCCCGATGCCTGCCGGGCGCGAGCTCGACATGCTGCTGACCGCCGGAGAGCGGATCTCCATGGCCCTGCTGGCCATGGCGATCAAAAAGCTGGGCCACGAGGCCCAGTCGTTCACCGGCAGCCAGGCGGGTGTCATCACCGACTCGGTCCACAACAAGGCCCGGATCATCGACGTCACACCGGGCCGGATCAAGACCTCGGTGGACGAGGGCAACATCGCGATCGTGGCCGGTTTCCAGGGTGTCTCCCAGGACACCAAGGACATCACCACGCTCGGCCGCGGCGGCTCCGACACCACGGCGGTGGCTCTCGCCGCCGCCCTGGACGCCGACGTCTGCGAGATCTACACCGACGTCGACGGCGTGTTCACCGCCGACCCGCGCGTGGTGAAGAAGGCCCGGAAGATCGACTGGATCTCCTTCGAGGACATGCTCGAACTGGCGGCGTCCGGGTCGAAGGTGCTGCTCCACCGCTGTGTGGAGTACGCCCGCCGGTACAACATCCCGATCCACGTCCGGTCCAGCTTCAGCGGACTTCAGGGCACATGGGTCAGCAGCGAGCCGAAGCAAGGAGCAAAGCAGGTGGAGCAGGCTCTCATCTCCGGTGTCGCGCACGACACCTCCGAGGCCAAGGTCACGGTCGTCGGCGTGCCCGACAAGCCGGGCGAGGCGGCCTCGATCTTCCGCACGATCGCCGACGCCGAGATCAACATCGACATGGTCGTGCAGAACGTGTCCGCGGCCTCCACGGGCCTGACGGACATCTCCTTCACGCTGCCGAAGACCGAGGGCCGCAAGGCCATCGACGCGCTCGAGAAGAACAAGGCCGGCATCGGCTTCGACTCGCTGCGCTACGACGACCAGATCGGCAAGATCTCCCTCGTCGGCGCCGGCATGAAGACCAACCCGGGCGTCACGGCCGACTTCTTCACGGCGCTGTCCGACGCGGGCGTGAACATCGAGCTGATCTCGACCTCCGAGATCCGCATCTCGGTCGTCACCCGCGCCGACGACGTCCCCGAGGCCGTCCGCGCCGTGCACTCCGCGTTCGGGCTCGACTCCGACAGCGACGAGGCAGTCGTCTACGGAGGCACCGGCCGCTGATGGCCGACCTCCGACAGGACGCCCGGGCCGGACGGTCCGGGCGTCCGACGCTTGCCGTGGTGGGGGCGACCGGTGCCGTCGGCACGGTCATGCTCAGGATCCTGTCCCAGCGGGCGGACGTCTGGGGTGAGATCCGGCTCATCGCCTCCCCGCGCTCGGCCGGCCGCAAACTGACCGTGCGCGGCGAGGAGACCGAGGTCGTGGCCCTCAGCGAGGAGGCCTTCGACGGGGTCGACGTCGCCATGTTCGACGTCCCCGACGAGGTCGCCGAGCGCTGGGCGCCGCTGGCCGCCGCCAAGGGCGCGGTGGTGGTCGACAACTCCGGCACGTTCCGGATGGACCCGGACGTGCCGCTCGTCGTGCCCGAGGTCAACCCGCACGCCGTGCGGATGCGCCCGCGCGGGATCATCGCCAACCCCAGCTGCACGACCCTGTCCATGATCGTCGCCCTGGGCGCGCTGCACGCCGAGTACGGGCTGCGCGAGCTGGTCGCCTCCTCGTACCAGGCCGTCAGTGGCGCCGGGCGCGCCGGTGTGGCGACCCTGCGCCGGCAGCTGTCCCTGGTCGCCGGCACGGAACTGGGCACCCACCCCGGTGACGTACGCCGGGCCGTCGGGGACCACACCGGGCCGTTCCCGGAGCCGGTCGCGCTGAACGTCGTGCCGTGGGCCGGTACGGCGGAGGAGGACGGCTGGTCCTCCGAGGAGCTGAAGGTGCGGGACGAGTCCCGCAAGATCCTCGGCCTGCCGAACCTCCCCGTGGCCGTCACCTGCGTCCGAGTGCCGGTGATCACCACCCACTCCCTGACCGTGCACGCCCGCTTCGAGGGCGAGGTCACCGTCGACAAGGCCCGCGAGATCCTCGCCACCGCGCCCGGGGTCGTGCTGTTCGACAACCCGGCCGCGGGGGAGTTCCCGACCCCCGCCGACGTGGTCGGCACCGACCCGACCTGGGTCGGGCGGGTCCGGCGGGCGCTGGACGACCCCACGGCGCTCGAACTGTTCGTGTGCGGGGACAACCTGCGCAAGGGGTCCGCGCTCAACACCGCGCAGATCGCCGAGGTGGTCGCGGCCGAGCTGTCCTGACGCGGCCGGGGCTGAACTCCTCGGTCGATGTCAGAGGCGGTTTGTAGGATCTGTGCACCACATGTGAGCCGGTCCATTGGCCGTACCACTTGTTCATGGCGCTTCGGCATCAGAGGATTTACCTCCCCGTCCTCCGCAACCGTGCGGAGGGCGGGGAGCGTCTTTGCGGTCGCCCTTCGGCCGTGGAAGCGCTTCATCAGGCGTGGGGACGCCTGGAACCGGGCGTGGGGACGTCCGTTCACATTTGGACATAGGGGAAGAGCGGGACGCATGAGGGCATTTGATGCACCATCGATTGTGCTGCCTGACGCGGGTAGACCGTCGGCGACGACGGTCGGCGTGAAAGTGATGCCCGGCACGTACAACCCTCACAGGGGTCAGCGTGTCCAACAGGCGTGGCAGAGGTACTCGACTTCAGCGCGGCACGCGGCACGGTCCTTCGACCGCCCCGTCCGGCGGCTCTACGACCCCGCATGGCCGGTACGCCCGGTGGCATGCCGGTGATCGCGCCCGTGCCCGCAGCGCGGCCGGCCCGCATCCCCAGTCAGCGCGACGGCGCGGAGGACGGCCTCGCGGCCGGCACCACCGTCGACCATCTCACCGAGACCTACCGGGCGCACTACCGCTCGCTGCTGGGCCTCGCCGCGCTCCTCCTCGACGACACGGCCTCCTGCGAGGACGTCGTCCAGGAGGCGTTCATCCGTGTCCACTCCGCCCGCAAGCGGGTGCGCGACCCCGAGAAGACCCTGGCGTACCTGCGCCAGACCGTCGTCAACCTCTCGCGCTCCGCGCTGCGCCGCCGCATCCTCGGCCTGAAGCTGCTGTCGAAGCCCATGCCCGACATGGCCAGCGCCGAGGAAGGTGCCTACGACCAGCTGGAGCGCGACTCCCTGATCAAGGCGATGAAGGGGCTGCAGCGCCGCCAGCGCGAGGTGCTGGTGCTGCGCTACTTCGCGGACATGACCGAGGCGCAGGTCGCCGAGACGCTCGGCATATCGCTGGGCTCGGTCAAGGCCTACGGCTCGCGCGGTATCGCGGCGCTCCGGATCGCCATGGAGGCGCCGGCATGAGTGACGGCAACGGCACGGGCGGCAACGGGCGCGACCGCCCCGAGCCCGCCGAGGGCCTGGACGAGCGGCAGGCGCCGGCCAGGCTCCACGGGCAAGATCCGAAGCAATCGCACGCTGGGAACGGAACTGTGAACCACGGCCCCGACGACCAGAACCCCGACGGGTTCGACTCGGACGAGCTGGACCTGCGCAGGATGCTGCACCAGGTGGTGCAGGAGGTGGAACCGCGCGACGGCACCCTGGACTACCTCCGCAAGGCGGTACCGCAGCGGCGGACCCGCAAGCGGCAGGCCGTCGTCGGCATGGCCGCCGCCGCGCTCTTCATCGGCACCGCCATCCCCGCCCTGGTGCACGTCTCCAACGCCACCGGCTCCGACGCCAACCCGTCCGTCGCCGGCCACGCCTCCGCGACCGAGGGCGGCGCGAGCCAGGGCAAGGGCCCGGACGGCGGCGAGAGCACCTCGGGCGGCTCCTCCGGCAAGGCCGAGGGCAAGGACAAGGGCGACAAGAAGGAGAAGGACAAGGGCAGGGGATCCGGCGCCGCCACGGGCTCGTCCCAGGGCGCCGGCCCCTCCTCCAGCACGGCCGCCGGCATCCCGGTGTGCACCCCCGCCCAGCTCGGCCCCGCCTCCGGGAGCAGCAACGCCCCCGACTCCACGGGCGCGGTCTCCGGCTCCTTCCGCGTCACCAACGTCTCCGGCGCGGCCTGCACGGTCACCGGCCCCGGCTCGGTGAGCGCGCTGCCGCAGGGCGCCGCCGACGCGAGCAAGGTCGGCTCGGCCCGGCACGCCGCGGGCGACGCGGCGGCAGGCATCCTGCCCGACCCGTCCCTGGAGGCCGCCCAGCTGGTCCTCCAGCCGGGCATCGGCTACGAGGTGAAGTTCGCCTGGGTCCCCTCCGAGACCTGCCCCACCCCCGGCGGCAGCGTCGGCGGCCCCGACCCCAGCCCCGACCCCACCCCGTCGGACGACCCGGCGGCCACGAGCGGCACCTCCACCGGCGGCGACACGGGCACGGCCCCCCAGCTCGTCCGGGAGGACGGCACGGTCGACGGCAGCGTGGCAGTGACGTACACCCCGGTCACGGGCTCGGGCGGCACGTCGGTGACGGTGTCCAACGCGTGCGCGGGGACGGTGTACTGGACGGGCGTGCTGGCGGGATCGTGACCACACGGTCGCGGACCCACCCGGTCCGTGCCCGGACCCCGCTCACCTCACCGCGGCGTCCACGGTGACGGGCTGCTCGTCCGTCACCAGCCCCAGCTCCGCGTCACGTACGGACTCCGCCTCGCGCCGCAGCAGCCGGAACCACATGAAGATCACGAACCCCACGAAGGCGAACCACTCGGCGGTGTAACCCAGGTTCTGGAAGGCCTTCAGGTCCAGCCCCGAGTCCGGCGGCGCGGCGGCCGGCACGGCCTTCATGCCCGAGTCGCCCTTCGCCAGCGTGACCCACGCGTCGTACACGTCGTACGGCACCAGGTTCACCAACGACGCCGCGCTGATCGCCGCGGTCTGCCCGGCCGGCAGCCCGCCCTGCGCGCTGACCCCGTTGTCCCCGGGCGTCTCCGAGGCCTGCAGCGCACCGGTGACGGTGACCTCACCGGCCGGGGGAGCGGGAGCCTTCGCCGCGTCGGCGGAACCGGGCAGCCATCCCCGCACCACCGGCAGCGCCTCGCCCGAGCCGGTCCGCAGCAGCGTGAGCACGTAGAAGCCCTGCCTGCCGTCGAGCTTCCGCCCGGGCACCAGCAGCTGCTCACCGTACGTGCCGCTCGCGGTGACCGGCTTCCCGGACGTCGCCTTGTCCACCGGCAGCATGTCCTTCAGCGGCCGGGGCGTCTCGTGCCGGGCCTTTGACACCTGCTCGGTCGCGGTCCGGTGATCCTGCACACGGTCCTCGAACCGGCCCAGCTGCCAGGACCCCATGAAGACGCAGAAGGGGATGGACAACAGCACGAAGACGTTGATCCCCCACCATCGGGGCGTCAGCAGAAACCGGTACACACCCCCACGGTACGGGGGTGCCGGGCAGGGCCCGGCCGCGGGGTCGGCAAGGCGGCGCGGGCGGCGGGCGGTTCAGGACGGCCGCCGCCAGGCCGGTGTGACACGGCGGATGCGAAAGAGAGCGGTTGCCGTCGTCCCGGTGGGCGCGGTTGGCCTCGTTCCGGTCGGCCGGGGTGGGGGAGTACAAGGGTGCGACTGCTGACCTGCTCGGAGGGGGACCGGTGGAGGTTATCCACAGGCTGGGGACCTCGCCAGCGAATTGTCGGCCCGGGCGTGCAGTATGGGGCCATGACTGAGAGCAACGGGTCCGACGCGCGCGATCAGCGGGACCAGCACGAGCAAGCGGTACAGGCGGGACGGCAGGAGCGGATGCCGGACTGGGAGAAGCGCTTTCGGGCGCCCCGGGTGTCCCTGCCCGACTGGGCGGAGGACGCGCCGGACCACTCCCTGTTCGTCTCGAACGCGACCGGGACGTACGAGCTGTACGCCTGGGACCGGTCGACGGGCGAGCAGCGCCAGGTGACGGACCGGCCGAACGGCACGACGGACGGCGTGCTGTCCCCCGACGGCGCGTGGATCTGGTGGTTCGACGACAAGGACGGCGACGAGTTCGGCGTGTGGCGCCGCCAGCCCTTCACCGGGGGCGCGGACGAACCGGCCGCCGCGGGCCTGGACGCCTCCTACCCGGCCGGCCTCGCCCTCGGCCGTGACGGGCGGACGGCGGTCGTGGGCCGTTCCACGGACGAGGACGGCACGACCATCCACCTCGTGCGCACCGGCGAGGACCCGGTGGAGATCTACCGGCACCGCGAGTCGGCCGGCGTCGGCGACCTCTCCCACGACGGCTCGCTCATCGCCATCGAGCACACCGAGCACGGTGACGCGATGCACTCGGCGCTGCGCGTCCTGCGCCCCGACGGCACGGCGGTCGCCGACCTCGACGACACCGAGGGCGGCACCCGCGAGCTGGGCCTGGAGGTCCTCGGCTTCGCGCCCGTCGACGGCGACACGCGCCTGCTCATCGGCCACCAGCGCCGGGGCCGCTGGGAGCCCCTGGTGTGGGACGTGGCCACCGGCGAGGAGACGGACCTGGCGCTGGAGCTGCCGGGCGACGTCAGCGCCGAGTGGTACCCGGACGGCAGCGGCCTGCTCATCGCGCACAGCTTCGAGGCCCGCAGCGAGCTGTTCCGCTACGACCTGGCCGGCCGCGCCCTGTCGGAGATCCCGACCCCGAAGGGCACGGTGTCCGGCGCGACGGCCCGGCCCGACGGCAGCGTGGAGTTCCTGTGGTCCTCGTCCGCCGAGCCGTCGGCGGTGCGCTCCACGACGGGCGGTGTCGTGCTCGACCCGCCCGGCATGAAGTCGCCCGGCTCGGTGCCGGTGGAGGACGTGTGGGTGGAGGGTCCGGGAGGGCGCATCCACGCCCTCGTCCAGAAGCCGCAGGCCGTGAGCGGCCCGCTCCCCACGGTCTTCGAGATCCACGGCGGCCCCACCTGGCACGACAGCGACTCCTTCGCGGCGGGTCCGGCGGCCTGGGTCGATCACGGCTACGCGGTGATCCGTGTCAACTACCGCGGTTCCACGGGCTACGGCCGCGCCTGGACGGACGCCCTGAAGCACCGTGTCGGCCTCATCGAGCTGGAGGACATCGCCGCGGTCCGCGAGTGGGCCGTCACCTCCGGCCTCGCCGACCCCGACCGCCTGATCCTCACCGGCGGATCCTGGGGCGGCTACCTCACCCTGCTCGGCCTCGGCGTCCAGCCGGACGCGTGGACGCTCGGCATCGCGGCGGTGCCCGTCGCCGACTACGTCACGGCGTACCACGACGAGATGGAAGCGCTGAAGGCGATGGACCGCACGCTCCTCGGCGGCACGCCGGAGGAGGTGCCCGACCGCTTCGAGGCGTCCTCCCCTCTCACCTACGTGGACCAGGTCAAGGCCCCGGTCTACATCTCGGCCGGAGTCAACGACCCCCGCTGCCCGATCCGCCAGATCGAGAACTACGTCAAGCGCCTGGAGACGAGAGGCGCGGTGCACGAGGTGTACCGGTACGACGCCGGTCACGGCTCCTTGGTGGTGGACGAACGCATCAAGCAGGTCCGGTTGGAGCTGGAGTTCGCGGAGCGGCACCTGAGGGGGCGGGGGAGCGCCCAGTAGCCCGGGGGCGGGGGTGGTGTGGCGACCGCGGGTGCGTGCCGGCTGATCGCGCAGTTCCCCGCGCCCCTCGGGTTCCTGCGGAACCCCGGGGGTGCCGCCGAGCATTTCCTGACGCCGGGCAGAGGGACCCGCTCGGCGTCTACGCCCCCGACCGCTCCCGCCTCCTCCGCCCCAGCAACTCCGCCAGCCCCCGCCGCGTCGCCGCCAGCACCACCCGGTCACCGGCACCCAGCACATACGTGGGAGGCAGATCCCACACCAGTCCCGAGGCCGGCGTGCTGTCCTCTTCCCCGCTCTCCCCCTCACCCCGCCGCCGCCCAGGAGGTGACGTATTGAGCGCCAGCACCCGCCACGCCCCGGCCCGGAACGCCTCCCCGACCGTCCGCCCCTCCAGCTGCGGATGCCCGGCCACCTCCACCTCCGCGAACAGCAGCACCCGCCGCTCCACCGGGATCGCCCCCAGGATCTGCCGCCCCATCATGGCCCCGGCGAACGCGGGCGCGGCCAGATGCGACACACTCCGGCTGCGCGTGAGGGCGAACGGATGCGCGGCCCGCATGGTGCGGTACACGGCCGTAGCGAAGTCGTCGTCGTACAGCCGCAGCACGACCCGCAGGTCGGGCCGTACGGACCGGGCGTACAGGGAGGCCTCCAGATTCGTCGTGTCCGCGCTGGTCAGCGCGAGCAGCGCATGGGCGCGATGGATCTTCGCGGCCTCCAGGACCCCTTCCTGGGTGACGTCCCCGAGCACCACCGGCACCCGCAGCCGCCGCGCCGTGGCCATCCCGCGCGCGTCCGGGTCGGACTCCACGCACACCACGGGAATGTGCAGCTCCCGCAGCCGCGTCAGCACCCGCGTCCCGATCTTGCCGAGCCCGAGCAGCACCACATGACCGCCGAGCCCGCGCGGCGGCTTCCGCAGCGCGGACGCGCTGCGGAACGTGCCGAGTGCCTCCAGCACCGCGGCCAGCAGCACCGGCAGCAGCAGCAACCCCACCAGCCCGGACAGCAGTTGCAGTACCTGACGGGCGGTCGACTCGTGGAAGGCGGGATCGTTGATGCCGAAGAGATCGAGCAGCGTCACATACGTGGCGTACAGCGGATCCTCGCCCGTCACGATCATCAGCCCCACGGCGAGCGCCAGCACACAGGCCACCAGCCCGGCCAGCGACCACCGCAGCCGCCGCGAGAACAGCGAGGCGAACGGCGGCACACCACCCCGCCCGGCGGGCAGGGACGGCCCGGAGTACGACACCTGCTCCAGGACGACGGTCCCGCGCCCGGTCGCCGCCGCCACCGCCGCCTCGTCCGGCAGCAGGTGCGGCCCGTGCTCCCCGCTCCCCTCGGAACCGTCCGCACCGGCCGGGTCGTTGCTCGTCGCGGACAGCAGCGCCAGGGTGCACAGCCCCGGGTCGGCCACCTCGCCCGGCCGCGGCGGCTGCCGTTCCACCGCACGCAGCACGAGCCCTTCCGTCTGGACGACCTTGCTGGTGCCCACGAGGGCGGTGGCGGCCAGCGCGGGCGCGGCCGTGTCGGCGTCGGACAGCACCGTCGTCGACGCGTCGAGGCCCGCGCCCTGCCCGTCCCCAAAGGCCACGGCGGCGGTCTGGTCCAGCAGTTCCTCGATGTGCTGCCCCAACCGCCGGTTGTAGAGCCGGAGTACGAGACGGATACGGGGGTTGAGCCGGCGAGCGGTGAGGGCGGCCCGGATGTTGGTCTCGTCGTCGTCGTAGACGAGCGCCAGGGCCGCCGCCCGGTCGGCGCCCACCTCGGCGAGGACGGACTCGGTGATCTCCGGAGCCTCCACGACCTGTTCGTTCGAGGCCGGTTCGCCGCTCGGGCCGGTCCGGTTGACGGCCGCGTTCACGACCCGGTCGAGCAGTGCCGCCGAAGCGGCCCGGGCCCGTCCGACCACGGGCCGGCGCACCCGCCTCCCGGAGGGCGGCACGACGAGCGTGACCTGCTCGGCGTAGACACCTCGGAGTTCGGCGGCCAGCCGGTGCGCGAGCCCGTCGTCACCGCACACGATCATGTGCGTGGCCGGATCACCCGGTCGGCCTTGGTTCGGAACGCTCCCCACGAGGAGAAGACTGCCTCACCGGGGCGGCCGGTTCCAGAAGGGGACGGTGGGGCGTGAACACCCGGCCGTCGCCGTCCGTACACAAGGGGAGGGAATGGGGCAATGCCCTCGCGCACCACCGGAGGTACCGGGCCCGTGGCCATCACGAAGACCGCCCCGCGGGGCAGCGCCGAGCCCGGGGATGCCGGGCGCGGGGGCGCCGGGCCCGGGCACACCGCGCCGGCCGGCGGCAAGGAAGAGGACGCCCGGCACCTCAACTCCCCTCTCCTCCTGACCCTTCTGCTGCTGACGGCGGTGATGTTCCAGGACCCGATCCGCGGGGCCCTGGCCGCACCGGTGATGCAGAGCTGGATGACGGTGTTCGTCGCGGTCATGGTCCAGGCACTGCCGTTCCTGGTGCTCGGTGTGCTGCTGTCGGCGGCGATCGCGGTGTTCGTGCCGCCGTCGTTCTTCGCCCGGGCCCTGCCGAAGCACCCGGCGCTGGCGGTCCCGGTCGCGGGCGCGGCGGGCGCGGTACTGCCCGGCTGCGAGTGCGCCTCGGTGCCGGTGGCCGGCGCCCTGGTCCGCCGGGGTGTCACACCGGCGGCGGCCCTGGCCTTCCTCCTCTCGGCGCCCGCCATCAACCCCATCGTGCTGACGGCGACGGCCGTGGCGTTCCCCGGCAACCCCGAGATGGTCCTGGCCCGGTTCGTCGCCAGTCTGCTCGTGGCCTGCTCGATGGGCTGGCTCTGGCACCGCCTCGGTCGCACGGACTGGTTGCGTCCCCCGGCCCGCGCGTCGTACGAGGGACAGAGCAAGGGCGCGGCCTTCTGGGGCTCGGTCCGCCACGACGTGACGCACGCGGGCGGCTTCCTGGTGGTCGGCGCGATGGCCGCGGCGACCCTGAAGGCGGTGGTCCCGGCGGACTGGCTGGGCGTCGCGGCCGGCCATCCCGTGCTGTCGGTCCTGTTCCTCGCGGCCCTGGCGGTCCTGCTCTCCATCTGCTCGGAGGCGGACGCGTTCGTGGCGGCGTCCCTGACCCAGTTCTCCCTGACGGCCCGGCTGACGTTCCTGGTCGTCGGCCCGATGATCGATCTGAAGCTCTTCGCGATGCAGGCGGGCACCTTCGGCCGCGCCTTCGCGCTGCGTTTCGCCCCCGCGACCTTCGCCCTGGCCGTCGTCGTAGCGGCCCTGACCGGAACGGTCCTGCTGTGAACCGCCTGGCCCAGACGGCCCTCCTCTTCCTGCTCGGCGCGACCCTCCTGCACGCCGGCACGACCGACCTCTACCTGCGCTACGTCAAGGAGGGCCTGCGCCCCCTGGTCCTCCTCGCGGGCGCGGTCCTGATCGTCACGGCGGCGGCGACTCTCTGGTACGACCGCCGCGGCACCTCCCCGCGCGACCGAGGCGGCACCCCCACGCACGACCGAGGCGGCACCCCCACCGAGGACCGAGGTGCCCACGACCGAGGCACCCCCGCCCACGACCACGACCGAGAACCCCGCATCTCCTGGCTCCTCGCGCTGCCGGTCCTCGCCCTGATCCTGGTCGCCCCGCCGGCCCTGGGCTCCTACAGCGCGGCGCACACCGGCACGGCCCTGACCAAACCCTTCGGCTTCCCGGCCCTCCCGGCCGGCGACGCCCCCCTCCACCTGGCCGTGGCCGACTACGCCGGCCGCGCGATCTACGACGACGGCCGTGCCCTGCGCGACCGCGAGCTGAAGATCACCGGTTTCGTCACCCTGGACCGCGAGGGCGCCCCCTACCTGGTCCGGATGGGCCTCAACTGCTGCGCGGCGGACGCCCAGCCGGTCAAGATCGCCCTGACGGGCAGCGTCCCGCCGGTCCTGCGCCCGGACACATGGCTGGAGATCACCGGCACCTACACGCCCCGCCGTACGAAGGACCCGGTCAACGACGGCCCGATCCCCTACCTGGAGGTGACGACCGCCAAGCCGGTCCCCACCCCGCACGACCCGTACGACGAGACGTGGAACACCTGAACCGCGTTATGGCACAGCCGGGTTGGGGTACTCGCAAGGAACCGCTGATCAGCGAGGGACACCCATGACCACACTCCGAGGCGGTCACACCGCGGACATCGACCGGCCGCTCCCGCCCGAGACGGCGCGCGAGGAACTGGCGAAGGCCGACCACCGGGCCAACCTGACCCTGGCCACCCTGGGCGCGGCCCTGGCCGCCCTGCTCACCGCGATCACCGCGGGCGTCATCACGCCCACCCAGTACGCCACGATCCCCCAGCTCCTCCTCTGGACGGGCTGCGCGGCCTGCGCCCCCTCCCTGGTCCTGCTGAGCCTGGCGACCAGGCCCCAGCCGACCCCGACGACCGACACCCCACCCCAGCTCCTGACCCGCACCACCCACGCCAAGCACCGCCGCATACGCCAGGCGATGACGTGGGGCGCGGCGTTCCTCGCCCTGACCCTCGCGGGGACGCTGGCGGGAGTGCTCTCCTAGACCGCCCGGGTTGGAGGGCGGCTGGAGCCCCGCTCGCGAAGGCATCCAGGGCCGTCGCCCGTGGGAGCGGCGTCTGTAACTCTCGGCGGAGAGACGGCGAACGTCTCGAAACTCGTGACGGGGAGTTCCGCATGCCCAATGCCGTTTGCTGCCCAGGTTCTTCGGCCGAATGCTCCGCCGTTCCATCCACCGAAGCCGCCACCGGAACCCTCCTCCAGCAGTTGGTGCTGGCGACCGGACCGCTCACCGTGCTCCAGATCGGTTGTCCGTACGAGTCGTTCACCGCCAGGCTCGCGGCCGCGGTGAGCGAGAACGGGCAGGGCCGGGTCATCTGCTGCGAGGCGGAGACCGTACGCGCCGAGGCCGCCGCGGCGGCGGTCGAGAAGGCCGGACTCGGACGGTACGCGGAAGTACGGGTGGGCCGTCCCGAACGGTCGCTGGCGACCGTCCCCGGACCGGTCGACCTGCTGCTGCTCGGCGGCCCGCCGGAGTCCTTCCTGCCGCTGCTGAAACTGGTGGAACCCAGGATGCTGCCGGGCGCGGTGGTGGTGGCCCACGGCGTACGGGACGTGCCGACGCTGTGCGCGGAGTTCCTCACTCACGTCCGGTTCTCCGGCAGCGGCTACGTGTCGCTCCCCCTTCCCTTCGACGGAGGCGTCGAAATGGCCGTCCGCGCTGCCTGACGGACGCCAGCCGCCCGACGAATCCGCGCAGCCAGCCTCTAGGAGTGCCGTGTCCGTGCGTCCGTTCGACCCGGAGTTCCTGCCCGAGGGACACCCCGACAAGAAGCCCGTCCCGCCCCGCGGCACCGCCTCGCGCGCTCTGTGGCGAGGGCTGGTGCGCTACCTCCTGCTGCCGTCGTACCGCGCGCTGGTGGCCCTCGGCTCGGTGCACGTGGCCGCGCTCTGGCACCCGGAGTTCGGGCCCGCGTGCAGTCCGCCGCCAGAGGAGCCGCCGAACTACAGGACGTTTCGAGCAGGTCTTGAGAGTGGGCCGGAAGCCTGGCGGCCGGGACATTCCCATCCCCCAACTCCCGGAGAGAATCGAGGAGATCTGTCATGAGCGACGCGCGGCTGGTCGGCACGTGGACCACGCAGCTGGACGACGACGGCAAGGTGGTCCCCGGGCTAGTCTGCTTCTCGGCGGACGGCACGGTCGTCTCGACCCAGCTCAACACGAAGAACATCGGCCTGGGCACCTGGCGTTCCTCGGGCCCGGACAGTTTCGAGTACGGCTTCCACATCCTGGCCGCCGACCCCGAGGGCAACCACGTGGGGGAGGCGCACGTCCGGGTGTCGGGCGAGTTCGTCTCGGACACGGAGTGGCAGGGCACCGGCGGTGCCGAGTTCTTCGACCCGCAGGGCACCAAGCTGCGCGGGCACGCGGGGTCCAAGGTGACCGCCGGCAAGTTCGGCGTCGACGACTGATGCGGGCGGCGGCGCTGCGGGGTCGGCTCGACGGGGACCTGGTTCTGCCGGACGAGAGGGGCTTCGCCCTGGCCCGGCAGCTGCAGAACACCGAGTACGACACGATCGAGCCGTCGGCCGTCGCGTACTGCGCCTCCGAGCGGGATGTCGCGCTGTGCGTGCGGCACGCCCGGGAGCAGGGGGTGCGGCTGCACATCCGGGGCGGCGGACACAGCTTCAACGGCTGGTCGACCGGCGAGGGGCTGGTCGCCGACCTGTCGCGGATGAACCACGTCGTCGCCGAGGGGCCCGTGGTGCGGCTCGGGGCGGGCGTCCAGTCGCTGGACGCGCTGGACGCTCTGCGGACCCAGGGGCGCCAAATCGTCACCGGGACCTTTCCCACGGTCGCCGCGGGCGGATTCCTGACCGGCGGCGGGATCGGCTGGCAGACGCGGAGATTCGGGCTGGGCAGCGACCGCGTCGCCGCGGCGCGCGTCGTGCTCGCGGACGGCAGGACCGTCCGCTGCTCGCCCACCGAGGAGCCCGATCTGTACTGGGCCTCGCGCGGCGGGGGCGGCGGCACCTTCGGGGTGGTCACGGAGTTCGAGGTGCGGTCGATCGACGTGCCCGCCATGACCGGCTTCGAGACGCTGTGGGCGTACGACGACGCCGTGGAGGTGCTGACGGCCTGGCAGGAGTGGGCCGTGGACGGCCCCGACGAGCTCGGCACCTCCCTGGTCGTGCTGCCGGGCATGTTCGGGCCCGGCGGGCGTCCGGTGGTCCGGGTCTGGGGGGCGCACCTGGGTCCGGACCAGGCCCTGCACGAGGGGCTGGACGAACTGGCGGAGCGGGCCGGGTGCAAGCCGCTGAGCAGGACTGTCGGTGCGCGGAACGGATTCGCCGAGGTGATGCACGAGGCGCTGTGCGGCTCGAAGCCGGTGTCCCAGTGCCGTCGTACGGGAACCGGGCCCGAGGCCGAGGGGCACCGCCACCCGTACACCCGGCAGAGTTACCGGCTCACCGGCCGGTCCGCGACCCGGGCGGAATCCGCGGCACTGCTCGATGCCTGGGACCCCGCACTCGACGCGGTGGGCCAGGAGCGCTATCTGCTGTGCATCGCGCTGGGTGGAGCGGCGAACCGGGTGCCGAGCGGCGCCACCGCCTACGCACACCGGGACGCCCGGTTCCTGATCGGCTATCAGTTCGCCTGCCGGGAGGCGGAGGCGGACCCGGCGGCACCGGCGCGGCTCACCGCGCTGGCGGACCGTGCTGCCGCCGCACTCGCGCCGCTCGCTTGCGGCTCGTACATCAACTTCCCCAGCTCGCGGGTGGGCGGGGACTGGGAGACGGAGTACTTCGGCGCGAACCGTTTCCGGCTGCGCGCCGTGAAGCGGGCCTACGACCCGGAGGACTTCTTCCGGCACGCGCAGAGCATCGGCGGTGCCCCGACGACCGAGGTGGAGTCATGAGGACGGATCTTCGGAACAAGGTCGTACTGGTCACCGGTGCGTCCTCGGGCATCGGCCGGGCGACGGCCGTGGCCTACGGGGAGGAGGGTGCCAGGGTCGCGATCACGTACCACAGCAACGCGGAGGGGGCCCGGGAGACGGCGCGGCTGGTGACCGAGGCGGGCGGGACACCGCTGGTGGTGCGCTACGACCTCGCCGACGAGCGGTGCATACGGGACGCCGTGGGACGGGTCGCCGAGGAGTGGGGCGGCATCGACGTGCTGGTGGCCAACGCGGTGGTCTGGAGCGAGGCCATCCCGCGGCCCGGGCAGCCGGTGCCGCGCTTCGAGGACGTGCCGCCCAAGCAGTGGCAGGAGGTGCTGCGTACGTCCGTCGACGCCGTGTTCCACACCCTGCAAGCGGTACTGCCGTGGATGCGCGGACGGCCGTGGGGCCGGATCGTGCTGATCGGCGCGGGCCTCGCGGACACCGGCAAGGCCGGGGCGGGGGCCTACGGCGCGGGCAAGTCCGCGCTCTTCGGGCTGATGCGCAGCCTGGCCTGGGAGCTGGGGCCCGACGGGATCCTGGTCAACATGGTCGTGCCGGGCCAGACCAGCACCGAGACCGTGCGGGCGCATGTGCCCCCGGGCTTCCTGGAGGAGAAGGGCAAGGCTTTGCCGTCGGGCCGGATGTCCGCGCCCGGGGACGTGGCCCGGGCGGTCACCTTCCTCGGCTCGGCCGCCAACGGCAACACCAACGGCGAGACGCTCCGCGTGACGGGTGGCGCCTGACGGGTCCGGTCAGCGACGGCTCGCGGGTTGGCCCCGCCGCGCTCCGGGAACCCCGGAGCGCGGCGGGGCCCGACCCGTTCCCGGCCGGTGTACGCGCACGGTGTCGAGTTGTCCTCGACGGTGTTTCGAGAGGCCCGGGCCACCGTGTGGGGCATGGAGATTCGTAGCCTCGACGGCGATGAGCCGGCGACCATTGCCGCGTTGCTTCCCGGGTTCCGGGACACCATGAGCCTGGAACTGCCGGGTGACCCGCCGGTGACGGAGGCGCTGCTGGCGCGGCTGTTCCAGCGGCGGCACGGGACGGAACGGATCGTGCTGGCCGCCTATCACGGCGGCACCCCCGCCGGCGTGCTGAAGCTGGGGCTCGATCTGGGTGACCCGAGCGGTCCGGGACACGGTTCGCTGTGGGTGTTCCCGGGGTTCCGGCGCCGCGGTGCCGGGCGGGCGCTGGCGGCCGCGGGGCTGGCGGCGCTGCGGGAGCGCGGGCGGGAGGTGCTGCTGGCGGACGCTCCCCGGGCGGCGGCCGGCGAGCGTTTTGCGGCGGAGCTCGGAGCCGAACTCATCGGCGAGAGCGTGCGCCACCGGCTCCGCCTGGCCGGGCCCGCGCGTGCGGTGCTGGAGGCCGCTGCGGCCCGGCCGGTGCCCGGCTACCGGCTGGTGGCGTGGCAGGGGCCCTGCCCCGATGACCTGGTGGAGTCCTACGCCCGGGCCTGGAGCGCCCTGGAGGAGCGGGTCAACGGCCAGGCCAGGATCCGGCGTCCCTCCGCCGACGACGTACGGGCGCGGGAGGCCGAGGCGGAGCGGGCCGGGCATCTGCCCCACGTGGTGGCGGCGCTGCCCGAGCACGGTGAGTCGATCGCCGCGTACGCGACCTTGTTCGTGCGGAACGGTCCGATGGCGGACGGCGGCGAGACGCTGGTGCTGCCGAAGCACCGGCGGCGCGGTCTCGCCCACTGGCTGAAGGGCGAACTGCTGCTCGGGGCCGTCCGGGAGAACCCCCGGCTCGCGCTGGTCCAGGTCTTCAACGACACCGCCGACACCGCCGTGGTCGCGCTCAACCGGAAGCTTGGCTTCGAGGCCGACTCGACCTGGTCGACCTATGCGCTCAAGGCCTGAGCGGTCAGCCCCGCTCGTTCCCGCATCCGTTCCCCGATGCCCGATGCCCGATCCCCGATGCCCGATCCCCGATCAAGAGCCGAGCCGAGAGGAACCCATGACCACCGTGATCCCCGCCGGGCAGCGCACGCGCAACGCCGAGCTGATCCGCGAGCTGTACGGGACGCTCTATCGTGAGCACCGCTTCGAGGAGGCCGGCCGCTTCTTCCACGCCGACTGCGTCGAGCACGACCCCGGCGACTGGCGGACATCGGACCGCGGGTTTTCGGCGCTGCGCGCGGACATCGACCACCTGATCGCCGGCAACGACCGGGTGATGCTCTTCGCCACCTGGACCGGACGCTCCCGCTCAGGCGGCGAACTCCGCCTGCACACAGCCGAGTTGTATCGCATTCGGGACGGCAGGGTCGCCGAGCACTGGAGCGTGGTGGACCGTGACGTGCTCGTCGCGCACGGCGTGGACGGCGGACCGGACCGGAGCGGTCAGCCGGCCGCCCCGGGCCTGCACGGCCCGCACAGCGACACCGAGCGGGCCAACGCGGAGCTGGTGCTCGGCGCGTACCGCGACGTCTTCAGCGAGCACCGGCTGGACCTGGCCGAGCGCTACTACCACCAGGACTACCGGCACCACAACATGCGTACGGACGCGGTGCCGGACGGGCTCGACGCGTTCAAGGCGTTCTTCGCCGACAACATCGCCGCCTTTCCCGACCTGGTCACCACCGTGGACCACATCGTCGCCGCCGACGACCGGGTGATGGTCTTCGTGACCTGGACCGGCACGCTCACCGGCGCGTGGAGCGGAGGCGGGCCCTCCGGGCGGCCTCTCGAAATGCGCACCTGCGACCAGTTCCGCATCGAACGCGGGAAGGTCGCGGAGCACTGGGAGGTCGTGGACTACCTGGCCCTGGGGCGGGCCGGACTGCCGACCCCGTGAGCAGGACCGACGCCGTTGCGAAAGCCGACATCCGAGAGAGGGACCCCGCGATGACCTCCGCTTCCGAACTTTCCGGCAGCGCACCCGTACTGATCGTCGGTGGCAGCCTCGTCGGGCTGTCCACCGCCGTGTTCCTCGCCCGGCACGGGGTCCGTTGCACCCTCGTGGAGCGCCATCCGGGCACGTCCGTCCATCCGAGGGCCGTCGGCTACTACCCCCGGACCGGCGAACTGCTGCGCCAGGCCGGGGTCGAGGACGCCGCCGTGCGGGAGGCGTCCGGGTTCGCCACGCACCGGACCCGTGCCGGGGTGACCTCGCTGGCCGGCGAGGTGCTGTTCAGCAAGGAGGAGCTGGAGGGCGACGACGATCTGGGCGACCTCACGCCGTCCCGGTTGCTTCTTCTGCCGCAGGACCGGCTGGAGCCGCTGCTGCGGGACCGCGCGGTGGAGCTGGGAGCCGACCTCAGGTTCGGTACGGAGCTGGTGTCCTTCGCGGAGGACCCGGAGGGGGTCACCGCCGTTCTCGACGACGCCGCCGGCGGCAGCCGTACCTTCCGCAGCTCCTACTTGGTGGCCTGCGACGGGCCGCGCAGTACCGTCCGGGAGGCGTTGAAGGTGCCCCGGCAGGGGCGCGGGGTGCTGTCCCGCCATGTGAGTATCGCGTTCGGCGCGAATCTGCGCCCGGTGCTGGGGGACCGCCGCTACAGCGTCGTCCATGTGAAGAACCCCCAGGTCACAGGCATCCTCGTGCACGACGACACCCTCTCCGGCGGCACACTCATCGTCGGGTACCGGCCCGAGGACGGCGAGAGCCTGGAGGACTTCACCGACGACCGCTGCGCCGAGCTGGTGGGGGCCGCGGTGGGAGCGCCGGGGACCGAGGTGACGATCCGCTCGCGCTTCCCCTGGGACATGGCGGAGCAGGTGGCCGAGAGCTTCGTGCACGGCAGGGTACTGCTGGCCGGGGACGCGGCACACGTGATCCCGCCCACGGGGGGCTACGGCGCCAACACCGGTATCGCGGACGCCCACAACCTTGCCTGGAAGCTCGCCCTGGTGGTCGGGGGCGTCGCGGGACCCGGCCTTCTGGAGACGTACGACGCCGAGCGACGGCCCGTGGCGGTGTACACGGCCGAGCAGGGATCCCTCCAGCTCGCGCTGCGTTCCGGCACCGCCACCCCGGAGCAGCAGGCCACCGTCGCGGACGCGGTGACGGTGACGTCGGGGCAGGCGTACCGCTCCGGCGCGGTGGTGGGGGAGCCGGACGGCGCGGACCTCCCGGTCGCCTCCGACCCGCGGGCGCTGCGCGGGGCGCCGGGCACCCGGGCGCCGTACGTGGAGCTGCTGCGGGGCGGCGAAGCGGTGTCCACGCTCGATCTCTTCGGGCGGGACTTCGTCCTGCTGACCGGGGAACACGGCCGTGAGTGGATCTCGGCGGCCGTCTCCGCCTCCGCCGAACTGGGCCTGAAGATCACCGCTCGCCGGGTGGTCCCGGGTACGGACGCCGGGGCGGGCACGCTGGCCGACCCGGACGGCAACTGGTCCGCGCGCTACGGCGGTCTGCGCCCGGACGGGGCTGTCCTGGTGAGGCCGGACGGCGTTGTCGCGTGGCGGTCGCCGGGCGCGGACCCGGCAGGCGCGGAGACCCCGGTGCTGACAGCGGTGCTGAGCAGTGTCCTCGCGCGAGAGTCCCGCACGGCCGGGCGGTAGGGGGCCGGGGCCCGTGGCGGTCGCCGCCACGGGCCTCTGACGCGCGGAGGGCCGGGCCGCCCACCCGGCCGGGGCGGCGGAGGGTCAGGCGGAGCCCGACTCGTGCTGCAACTCGCCCACGGAGTCGACGTACTTGATGAGGAGGCGGGCGAATTCGAGCCGCTCCTCCTCCGGCCAGTCCTGGGTGATGCGCTCGAAGGCCGCACGCTGGTGGCGGCGGAAACGGGCGAGCGTCTCGTGCCCCTCCGGGGTGAGCTGCAGGATCGTGCGGCGGCCGTCGCGCTGCGAGGCCGCACGGATCAGATAGCCGGCGGAGATGCAGTCGGAGACCATCCGGCTGGCCACGGAGGGGTCTACGGCGAGGCGCTCGCCCACGACACCGACGGTGATCTCCTGGCCCTCCTGGTCGGGCCCGTCCTGAACGATGTTGAGGACCAGCGTCCTGGTGAAGTCCTTGCGGGACACCTGCTTCTCCACGTTCAGCGCCTGCGCGCGCCGCAGCCGGGAGAAGGCGGGACCGACAGCGTCGAGCAGATCCGCTGCCCGCGGCGAGGGCTGAGTCGAAGTGTCCATGTCCGCATTCTAAGCGAGTTGATTACGGCAGACGAGCATCTGTATGCTCTCAATCGACTGCATGACATTAAGCATATACCTGTGGGTAAACATCTATCGAAGGGAACGTCCATGTCCCAGTCCGTCCCGCCAGGGCAACCCGGCCACGACGTCGAGATCACCTACGACACCGATGTCGACTTCGACGTCCTGATCGTCGGCGGCGGTCCCGTCGGCATGCTGCTCGCCGCGGAGCTCCGGATCGCGCGCGTCCGTGCGGTGGTGCTCGAGCGGCTGCCCGAGCGCACTCCGCACTCCAAGGCCTTCGGGCTGCACGCCCGCTCCCTGGAGTCTCTCGACCGGCGCGGCCTGCTCAAACGGTTCCGCGAGGGAGCCCGCTCCTGGAACAACGGCCACTTCGCGGGCCTCGACGAGTGGGTCGACTTCTCCACCCTCGACAGCGCGCACGGCTACGCCCTGCTCTCCGAGCAGACCAGGACCGAACGACTGCTGGAGGAGCGTGCCGCCGAGTTCGGCGCCGAGATCCGGCGCGGTCACGAGGTCACCGCGATACGCCAGGACGCCGACGGTGTCGAGGCCGAGGTCGCGGGCCCCGACGGCACCTACACCCTGCGCGCCCGGTACGCCGTGGGCTGCGACGGCGGTCGCAGCCTGGTCCGCCGGGAGGCCGGCATCGACTTCCCCGGCACCGGCGGCCGGGTCACCGCCCGACTCGGCGACGTGATGCTCGCCGACCGCGAGAACGCCCCCATGGGCATGGAGCGCACCGACCGCGGCCTGCTGTTCTGCGTGCCGCTGGACGACACCTACCACCGGGTCTCCACGTTCGACTTCGAGGCCGACCGCGAGCCCGGGGCAGAGCTCACCCTGGAGGAGCTGACCGCCAGCCTGCGCGAGATCTGGGGCGACGACCTCGGCGCGCACTCGCCGCGCTGGCTCTCCGTCTTCACCGACTCCGCGTGCCAGGCCGACCGCTACCGTGCGGGCCGGCTGCTGATCGCGGGCGACGCCGCCCACACCCACTTCCCGGTCGGTGGCCAGGGCGTCAACCTCGGTCTCCAGGACGCCTTCAACCTCGGCTGGAAGCTCGCCGCCGCGGTGCACGGCTGGGCTCCCGAGGACCTGCTCGACAGCTACGACCGCGAGCGCCAGGCACCGGCCCGCAAGGTGCTGGCCAACACCCGCGCGCAGATCGCGCTCATGAACCCGGACCCCTACGTCACCCCGCTGCGCGAGCTCTTCACCGACCTCATGCGCAAGGAGCAGGTGAACCGGCACCTCGCCGAGATGCTCAGCGGAGTCACCGTCCGCTACGCGATCGACGGCCCCGAGCACCGGCTGCTCGGCGACTTCGCCCGCGACCTGGAGCTGAGGACCGAGGACGGCGTCCAGCCGCTCCCCAAGTACCTGAAGCGCGGCACCGGTCTGCTCCTCGACCTGACCGGCGACGCGCAGATCGGCCAGGTCCACGAGAAGTGGGCCGCGGGCGTCTCCTGGGCCGGTCGCCTTCAGCACGTGCGGGCCGAGTGCGCCGAGGAGCCCCAGCTGGCCGGCCTGCTGGTCCGCCCCGACGGCTATGTCGCCTGGGCCGCGGACCGGGACATGCCGGAGGCGGAGCTGCGGGAATCGCTGACCGCGGCCGTCACCACCTGGTTCGGCACCGTCTGACGACGTGGCCGCGAGGGCCGGAGGGGCACGTCCTTCCGGCCGGCACCGCGACGTCGCCCACCCCCCACACCGCTTGTGCACGTGAGAGGACGCAGTGAGCAATCCCCCGTGGTCGCAGGAGTTACTGGACAAGAGCGACCTGATCACCCCCATGGCCATCAGGGTGGCCGCCACCCTCGGGCTCTCGGACCACATGGCCGCCGGAGCGGTCACGGTCCGGACGCTGGCCCGCGAGGCGGACGTGGACGCGATCGCCCTGGGCCGTCTCCTCGGTCACCTGGTGAACGCCGGGATCTACCGCAGGCTCCCCGACGGGGCCTACGAACCGACGGACCTCGGTGCCCTGTTGCGCGACGACGTCCCCCAGTCGGGCCGTGACTGGCTCCGCCTGGACGGCCCCACCGGCCGGGGCGAGGCCGCGGTGTTCCGCCTGCTCGATGCCGTGCGCTCCGGCGGACCGGTCTACTCCGCCCTGTACGGGCAGGAGTTCTGGACGGACGTCGAGTCGGACGGCGCGCTCGCCGAGGCCTTCGCCCGGCGGATGGCGGCCAGTATGCGCTGGGTCGTTCCCGAGCTGCTGGCCCAGGGCGACTGGCGGTCCGTGCGGCACGTCGTCGACGTGGGCGGCGGCAGCGGTGACCTGCTCGCCGCCGTGGTCGACGCCACCCCGGGCGCCCGGGGCACACTGCTCGACCTGGAGGCGCCCGCGGCCGCGGCCGAGCGGGACTTCGCGGACGCCGGACTCCAGGAGCGCTGCCGTGCGGTGGTCGGCAGCTTCTTCGATCCGCTGCCCGCCGACGGCGACGTGTACCTGCTGTCCAACGTCCTGCTCAACTGGCCCGACGACCGTGCGGCCGAGATTCTTCAGCGCTGCGCCGAAGCCCTTCGTCCGGGCGGCCGCGTCATGGTCCTCGAGGGCCTGCTCGATGTGCAGACCGACCAGACGGATCTGGACCTGCGGATGCTCATCTACCTGGGCGGCCGGATGCGCACCACCGCGCAACTGCGCGAACTGGCCGCCGGTGCCGGGCTCGCACTGCGCCGCGTCGTCGACCTGGGGCCGGTGCGCTCGCTCGTCGAACTCACGCGGGCCTGACCCGGCCAGAACCCCCGTCGTGCACGCCGAAGCTCCCCCTGACGTGCACGCAAGCCAATGAAAGAGAAAGAGGAGTACGTCCATGCGTATCGTCCGACACCACGAGTTCGGTGCCCCTTCGGTGTTGCAGCTCGAAGAGGCCGACACCCCTGCCCCCCACCCGGGCCAGGTGCTGATCCGCGCCGAGGCCGTCGGGGTCAACTTCGCCGAGTGCCAGCGCCGTCAGGGCATCCCCGTCGGCGGTCCCGCCACGCTTCCCGGCTCGCCGGGCGGTGACGTCGCGGGCGTGGTGGAGCAGCTCGGCGAGGGCGTCGACCAGGTGAAGGTCGGTGACCGGGTGGTCACCGGTGTCGCCGCCGACGGCTACGCCGAGTACGTCGTCACCCAGGCCGACTGGCTGTTCGCCGTCCCCGAGGGCATCGACCCCGGGCAGGCCACCTCGCTGCCCATCCCCGGCCAGACCGCCTACCACGTGATCACCACGGCGGCGAAGCTCCAGCCCGGTGAGACCGTGCTGATCACCGCCGCGGCGGGCGGCATTGGCCATCTGCTGGTCCAGATGGCCAAGGCCCTCGGCGCGGGGCGGATCATCGCCGCCGCCCGCGGAGCGCAGAAGCTGGCCTTCGCCGCCTCGCTCGGCGCGGACGTCACCGTCGACTACGGCGAGGACGGCTGGGACGAGAAGGTGCGCGCCGCGACCGACGGCCGGGGCGTGGACGTCGCCCTGGAGACCGTCGGCGGGGACATCCTCACCAAGTCCGTGAATCTCACCGCCCAGTTCGGGCGGACGGTGGTGTACGGCGCGGCAGGCGGCGAGCTGCCGGCCATCGAAGTCGGTGACATCTTCGACAACCGCATCGTCATGGGCTTCAGCATGTGGGGCGTGATCGGCAGCAAGCCGGACGTCATGGCCCAGGGCGCCCGGGAGCTGCTGGAGATGGTGACCTCCGGAAAGGTCCGTCCCGTCGTCCACGCCGAGCTGCCGCTCAAGGACGCCGCGGCCGCGCACGAGCTGATGGAGTCGCGCTCCCAGCTCGGCCGTGTGGTGCTCGTACCCTGACGCCTCATCAGAACGTGTCCTGAATCATTGATGTGCAGTTGACAAGTGCATGCATGAGGACATGTAATTGTCCCACCACGTAACCCGGATCCCTGGGCGGAGCCGCGCGACGACCATCCGCGGCTCGACAACACCTCCTAGTTGGGAGAACACCATGCGAATCGTCCGCCACCTCGAGCACGGCGCCCCCTCGGTGCTGCGTGTCGAAGAGGCGGAGAAGCCGCAGCCCGGACCGGGCGAAGTGCTGATCCGCTCCGAGGCCGTCGGCGTCACGTTCGCCGAGGTCCAGCGCCGCCAGGGCATCCCGATCGGTGGCCACGCCACGCTGCCCGGCGCCCCCGGCGGCGATGTCGCGGGCGTCGTCGAGGCAGTCGGCGAGGGCGTCACCACCCTGAGCGCCGGGGACCGGGTCGTCGTCGACGTCGACCACAGCGCCTACGCCGACTACGTGACCGCCGACGCCGCCTGGGCCATCACCATCCCGGACTCGATGGACGCGGCCGAGGCCACCCTGCTCCCCAGCCCGGCCCAGACGGCGTACCACGCCATCAAGGAGTCCGGTCAGCTCAGACCCGGGGAGTCGATCCTGATCGACGCCGCTTCCGGGGGCGTCGGCCACCTCGCCGTGCAGATCGCCAAGGCGATGGGCGCGGGCAAGGTCATCGCCACCGCCAGTACGCAGGCCAAGCTGGACTTCGTCCGTGACCTCGGCGCCGACGTCACCGTCAACTACACCGACGACGACTGGGACGACCAGGTCCGGGCCGCGACCGACGGCCGGGGCGTGGACGTCGTCCTGGAGACCGTCGGCGGCGACATCCTCACCAAGTCCATAGCCCTGACCGCCCAGTTCGGCCGACTGGTCTTCTACGGCTCGGCCAGCGGCGACATTCAGCCCATTCACCCGCTGATGCTCAGCCGGATGAAGACCGTGGCCGGATTCGCCCTGTACGCCATGCTCTACAACAGGCCCGAGGCGATCGCCGCGGGACAGCGCGACCTGCTCGACATGATCGCCACCGGCAAGGTGCGCCCGGTCGTCCACGAGCGGCTCGGTCTCGACGAGGCCGTCAAGGCGCACGAACTCATGGAGGCCCGGGCCCAGCTCGGCAAGGTCGTCCTCGTTCCCTGACGCGGACCGGCGACGGCCCACCGCCTCCCGACCGACGTGACCGGTCTCGGTGATCCCCCGCACGAGAGCGGCCACTCGCCGTACGGCACGAGACGCACTCGTGCCGTACGGCGCAGCCCACAGCAATCCCCTGACGGACCCACACCGCAGCTGACGCCGGCCGACCACGGCCGGCGGGACGGGGATGGCACCCACTCCAGCCCGAAAGGCCCATTCCCGTGCCCTCCCGGACCACAGGGGCAGACGGCCCGCTGACCGCCGTCGGTTCCCCACCCCAGACCCGGATCCGCCCCGTCATCACCGCCTGCCTGCTGGCCGTCTTCCTGGCCATGCTGGACTCGCAGATCGTGGCCACCGCGCTGCCCCGCATCGTCGGGGACCTCGGCGGTCTCGACGTCTTCGCCTGGGTGACGACCGCGTACATCATCGCCGCCAGCGTCACCACGCCCGTCTACGGCAAGCTCGGAGACCTCTTCGGCAGGAAGAAGATCTTCCTGATCGCCGTCACGGTCTTTCTGGCCGGTTCCGCGCTGAGCGGTGCCGCCCAGTCCATGGACCAGCTCATCCTGTTCCGCACCGTGCAGGGCATCGGCGCCGGCGGCCTCTTCGTCTCCGTGCTCGCCATCATCGGGGAGCTGTTCAACCCGCGCGAGTCCGCCAAGTACTTCAACCTCTTCGGCATCGTCTTCGCCCTCGCGGCGCTGGCCGGGCCCGCCGTCGGCGGCGCACTCACCGACCTGCTGAGCTGGCACTGGGTCTTCCTGATCAACCTGCCCGTCGGCATCGTGATCCTGGTGCTGGTCTCCACCTGCCTCCACCTGCCTCGTGTCGAGCGCCCCGCCCATATCGACTACGCGGGCTTCGTCCTGCTCAGCGCCGCGATCGTCGCTCTCACCCTGGCCGCGAGCTGGGGCGGGGTGAAGTACGAATGGCTGGACTGGCGGATCCTCGGGCTCGGCGTGGCAGCGGTGCTGCTCGCCGTCGCGTTCGTCGCCGCCGAGCGCCGGACCGCCGAACCCGTCATCCCGCTGCACCTCTTCCGCGACTCCACCTTCAGCGTCAGCGTGCTGGTGAGCGTCGCGGCGGGCATCGTCTTCCTCGGCTCGGTCAACTTCCTGGCGATCTACATCCAGGTGGTCACCGGTGCCAGCCCGACCATGTCCGGGGTGGTGCTGCTGCCCATGATGTTCGGCCTGGTCGCCTCCTCCGTCGTCAGCGGCGCGGCGATCACCAAGACCGGGCGGTACAAGTGGTACCCCGTGCTCAGCATGGCCATCGGCATCGCGGGGGCGCTGCTGCTGGCCACCATGGACACCGGGACACCCCGTGCCGTGGTCATCGCCTACATGCTCGTCTTCGGCATCGCCGCCGGGCTGAACATGCAGGTGCTCACCATGGCCGCGCAGAACACCGCCCCCCGCGACGACATCGGCGCGGTCCACGCCACCGTCTCCTTCGCCCGGCAGCTGGGCACCACCGTGGGCATCTCCCTGTTCGCCTCGATCTTCTACAACAGGCTGACCGAGGAGATCGTCGTCCGCACGCCCCCGGGCGCGCTGCGCGGAATCGACCATGACGCGTTGTCCTCGACCGAGACGCTGGACCGGCTCACCGAGCCCGTGCGCAACGCCGTGGAACAGTCGTACGCCGCCGCGCTCACCCCCGTGTTCCTCACCGCCGTGCCGGTCCTCCTCCTGGGGCTGCTGGCCGCCCTGAGGATGAAGAACCTCCCGCTGCGCGGCGAGGATCACCAGGGCCACGAGGCGGTCGCCGAGGAGAGCTGACCCCACCGCACCCACCGGCTGCGAGCCGCCGTCCCGCACGGGACGGCGGCTCCTGCGCGTCCGCCGCCGCCCGGCCGTGCCCCGGCCGGCCCTTCAGCGCCCTTCGAGCCCGAATCGACGGCCCGCGACCATCGTCGGCACTGCACAGCCGTACGACGCAGGACGCAGGCCGAGGAACCGGCAGAGGCAGACCAGGAGGCTCGTGTGACAACGACCGAAGACCCGCAGACGGCTCCGGCGGTCGACCCCGGACCACTGATCCGGCTGACCATTGCCGACTGCGCCGCCAAGGTGCTCCACAGCGCCGTCACCCTCGGCGTGTTCGGCGCGCTGGCCGAGAGTCCCGCCGATGCCGCGGAGCTGGCACGGCGCACCGGCACCCACCACCGTATGGTCCCGGACTTCCTGGACGCGCTGGTCGGGCTCGGGATGCTGGAGCGGACGGCGGGCACCTACCGCAACTCCCCGCTGGCGCAGGCCTATCTGGTGCCGGACTCCTCCTCGTACCTCGGCGGCTTCGTCGAGCTCACCAACGAGACGCTCTACGGCACCTGGGGCCGGCTCACC
Source organism: Streptomyces tuirus (assembly GCF_014701095.1). Classification (NCBI taxonomy): domain Bacteria; kingdom Bacillati; phylum Actinomycetota; class Actinomycetes; order Kitasatosporales; family Streptomycetaceae; genus Streptomyces; species Streptomyces tuirus. The sequence continues at coordinate 4,086,591 of NZ_AP023439.1, forward strand.
GAGGCCTTGCGCACCGGCGAGCCCCAGCACCTCGACCCGGACAAGGGCGGCTTCGTCGGTGACCGGCACAAGGACCCCGCCAAGATGAAGCGGTTCCTCGCCGGGCTCGACGCGTACAGCGACCGGATGGGAGCCGAACTCGCCCGGCGCACCGACTGGGACCGCCACTCCTCGTTCGTCGACCTCGGCGGCGCCCGCGGCAACCTCGCGGCCGTCCTGGTACGCGAGCACCCGCATCTGAAGGCGACCTGCTTCGACCTGGAGCGGACCCGGCCGCTGTTCACCGAGCACATCGAGGCCCTGGGCCTGACCGGCCGGATCGCCTTCGCCGGCGGCGACTTCTTCACCGAGCCGATCCCGCCGGCCGATGTCGTCGTCCTCGGCCACATCCTGCACGGCTTCGACACCGCCCGCCGGCGCGAGCTGCTCGGCCGGGTCTTCGAGGCGGTGCGGCCCGGCGGCTCGGTCCTCGTCTACGACCGGATGATCGACGACGACCGCAGCGACCCGGACCGGCTGCTCAGCAGCCTGCACATGCGGCTGGTCAGCCCCGACGGCTCCGAGTACCGGGTGGCGGACTGCCGGGCCTGGCTGCGCGGGGCCGGCTTCACCGACGGCGGCGCACAGCCCCTGCTCGGGACCCACACCCTGGTCACCGCCCACAAGGAGGCAGCATGAAGCAGCACCGGACCCCTGTGCTCATCGTCGGGGGCGGGCTGGCCGGACTGTCCGCGGCCGTCTTCCTCGCCCACCACGGCATCGCCGCCACTCTGGTGGAACGCCATCCCGACACCTCCACCCACCCCAAGGCCCGTGCCATCAACCCGCGGACGATGGAGCTGTATCGCGCCGTCGGCATGGAGGAGCGGGTACGAGCGGGGCGTTCCCCCATCTCCGGCAACACCGACCTGGTGCACGTCGAGAGCCTCGCGGGCAAGGAACGCGTACGGATGCCCAGCGCCTCACCGGAGGACATCGGCCGGATCAGCCCCACCCAGTGGACACTGATCGACCAGAACCAGCTGGAGCCGATCCTGCGGGAGCGGGCCGCCGAGGCCGGGGCGGACATCCGGTTCTCCACCCGGGTCGACGCCCTCGAAGAGCAGGCGGACGGAGTGCTGGCCCACACCGTCGACCTGTCCACCGGGGAGAGGGCGCGGATCCACGCGCAGTACGTGATCGCGGCGGACGGCAGCCGAAGCCCGCTGCGCGAGATGCTGGGCATCGGGGCGCACGGCCGGGGCACCATCACCAACCTCGTCAGCTTCTTCTTCGAGGCTGATCTGACCGAGGCGCTGCGCGGCCGCCGGATCATCGCGGCGTACGTCAACAACCCCGAGGTGCGCGGCACGGTCATCCCCATCGACAACGACCGCCGCTGGGTCATCAACGTCTCCTTCTTCCCCGAACAGGGCCAGCGCGCCGAGGACTTCACCGAGGAGCGCTGCACCGCCCTGGTGCGCGCCGCGGTAGGGGTGCCCGACCTGCCGCTGAAGATCGAGTCGGTGGACATGCCCGCGTGGGACATCTCCGCACGGGTGGCGGACACCTTCGCGACCCGCCGGGTGTTCGTCGCCGGCGACGCCGCCCATGTGATGCCGCCGACGGGGGCGTTCGGCGCGAGCACCGGTATCCAGGACGCGTACAACCTGGCCTGGAAGCTGGCACTGGTGCTGTCCGGCACGGCCGGCCCCGGACTCCTGGAGAGCTACGACGCCGAACGGCGGCCGGTGGCCGAGGAGACCGTCCGGCAGGCCATGCTGCGGTTCGCGGTGCGGGAGGGCAAGCAGTACCAGGACGTCGCCGCGGACCTGCTGGACGAGACGACCATGACGTTCGGGTACTGCTACCGCTCCGGGGCCTTCGCCGCGGAGGAGGGGGCGCCGGACGCGATCGTCGAGGACCCCGCGCACCCCTCGGCGCGGCCCGGGGCGCGGGCACCGCATCTGCACCTCGACGGGCCGGAAGGACCGGTGTCCGTCATCGACCTGTACGGCGACGGGTTCACGCTGCTCGTCGACGAGGCGGCGGGACCGTGGACCGGCGCGGTGGAGCGGGAGGCCGAACGGCTGGGTGCCGGCCTGAAGGTGGTCCGTATCGGCCGGGGCACCAGGCTGTGGGACCAGGACGGGTCGTTCCGGCGCCGGTACGGGCTGTTGGCCGGGGGCGCGGTTCTGGTGCGGCCCGACGGATTCGTGGGGTGGCGCACGACCGCGGGGCGCAGTGGGCCCGTCGACCAGGCGGCGATCGCCGCACTGCGGGGAATTCTGGACCGGGCCTAGGCGCCCAGGGGCGCGGGAGGGGGGGGGCCGTCGGGCGGCTGCGGGCCGGTTGTGGCCGGTCGCGCGGTTCCCCGCGCCCCTCGAGGCACGCTGCGCGTGCACGGGACGGCCGCGGTGCTCCGGGAGGGAGCACCGCGGCCGTTTCAGCGGGGGCGCCCCGCAAGGGCGCGGGGAACCGCCCGGCCGGCCGACGGCACACCGCGGCACCGAGCCGAGGGCTCACGCACGCCGCGGTACCTGGCCGAAGGCTCACGCACGCCGCAGTACCGCGTCGAGTGCCGCTACCAGCGACCCGGCGGGGTCGCCCACCGCACCGGTCGCGCGCCACGCGATGAACCCGTCCGGCCGGAGCAGCACCGCACCGGCGCCCTGCACCCCGTAGCGGGTGAGGAAGCGCTCGACGACCTCGGAGGGCTCCTGCGATCCCACGCGGTGGAAGGAGACGCCGAGCGCGGCCGCCGGCTCCTGCCAGGCAGCGCCGTCCGGGCCGGCGAGGAGCCAGAAGTCGCCGTCGAGGAGATCGTGGAGGGCGACGTCCTTGCCCTGGCGGACCAGGGGGAGGTGGGGAGCGCGGGTGCCGGGGCGGCCGGTGGGTGCCGTCGGATCCTCCACCACGGCGGTGTCGTCGTCCCCGGCCTCGCGGAGAACGGCGTCCGACCGGTACACGTGGCCGAACAGCACCGTGGTCTCGGGCCGGTGCCGGGCCGCGGCCGCCTCGTCGAGTCCGCTGCGCTGGAGGTAGCGGATGACGCCCTGGTCGACCGTGAACTCGGCGACCGGGGCCCGCTCCTGCTCGTAGGTGTCCAGCAGGCCGTGGCCCGCCTGTCCGCGCAGCACCCGTGCGAGCTTCCAGGCCAGGTTGTGCGCGTCCTGGATGCCCATGTTGCCGCCGAACCCCCCGGTGGGCGGCATGACGTGTGCGCTGTCACCGGCCAGCAGCACGCGTCCGGAGCGGAAGCGGTCCGCGACCCAGGCGGCGATCTCCCAGCTCGTCGCGGACTCCACCGTGACCGGCAGATCGGGCACACCCACCGCGGCCCGGACCAGCTCCACGCAGTCCTCGGTGCCGTAGACGCGGTGGTCGGCGCCGGGTGGCAGGCTCGGAGCGAGCACCCAGCGGTCGGAGTCCGCCCCGCCGAGCTTGCCGAGCACGCCCTTGACGGTCGGATTGCTGACGAAGCAGAGGAAGAAGGTGCGCCCCGCCACGTACGGGTCGAGGTCGGCATGGAAGACGATGTTCATCTGCCGCCCGAACACGCCCTGCCCGTGATGGCCGATGCCGAGTGAGGTGCGTATCGGCGCCCGTGAGCCGTCGGCCGCTATCAGGTACCGCGCCCGCACGGTGCGCTCCGAGCCGTCGCCCAGGTCGCGCAGGACCGCCGTGACGCCGTCTGCGTCCTGGGTGAACTCCGTCATCTCGGTGGCGAACCGGATGTCCGCGCCGAGTTCCACGGCCCGCTCCCGCAGCACCGGTTCGAGACGGTCCTGCCCGATCAGGGTCCAGCCGGTGGTGCCGACCTCGTGCCGGTCGACGCGGAACGGTCCGTCGAACCGCCCGAGTTCCGCCCCGGTGAGGGACTCGGCCTGGAGGATGTCGCCGTACTGGGCGTGCGGGTTCTCCCGTGCCCGTACCGCGTCCTCCAGACCGAGCGCGCGCAGCAGCTCCATGGTCCTCGGGCTCGCGGCCTGCGCCCGGGGGTGCGCCGAGATGTCCGCGTGCCGCTCCACCAGCACCGGCCGGATGCCCTGCCGTGAGAGGAACAGGGCCTGGGCGAGCCCCACCATGCTGCCGCCCACGATGAGTACATCGGTCGTCTCGTCCGCCATGCCGGCTCCTCGGAGGGTGTGGATTGCGTTGGGTTTCGGCGGGCCGATGCAACACCTGACGCCTCGAACCCGGCTCGCGGCGCGGGCGAGCGGAACCGGTGCGGAGCGACGCGCTCCCAGTCGGATTCGAGTGCCGTGCGAGGAGCGGCTGACAGGTTCGGGCCAGGCCCGAAGTACGGCGCACGGCTCGAGGGAGGACGGAAGCGGTGGTGGAGGCTTTGAGTGTGCTGGTGCTCACGGGCACCGGCCTGGTGGCGGGGGTGCTCTTCGCGGTCGCGGTGAGCGTGATGCCCGCGCTGATCGCGATGACCCCGGAGCGGTACGTGTCCACGCACATCCTGCTCGGCAAGCGCTACGACCGGATCATGCCGTTCATCGTCACCGGCTCCACGGCCGTGGACGTGGGGCTCGCGATACGGGCACCGGACGGCCCCCGGGCGCTGTTCGCGGCCGCCGCGCTCTGTATGGCCGGGGTGGCCGTGGTGTCGCAGACCCGGAACGTGCCGATCAACCGGAGGGTCAAGCGGACCCGGCCCGAGGACCTGGGTCCCGGCTGGCGGGATCCCCGTCCGGCCTGGCGGGACTGGCATCTGGTCCGCACCGGCCTCGCGATCGCGGGCTGCGCGTCGACCGCCGCCGCGGTGGTGCTGTCGTGACCCCCGCCGTCGTACGCGAACTGCCGGAAGGACCGGAGCGAGCGGCGGCCGATGCCCGGATACGGGAGCTGCTGTCCCGTCCCGAGCCCGGTCCGGTGGCCGAAAGGCTCGCGCTGCTGCACTTCAGCGGGCGGCGCAGCGGGCGGCCGTACACCGTGCCCGCCGGGGTGCACACCCTCGGGGACGCGCTGGTGGTGGCGACCGGCAGCGGCTGGCGGCACAACTTCGCGGGCGGCTCGCCGGGTGAGCTGACCTGGCGCGGACAGCGGCGGCCGGTGCGGTTCACGCTGGTCGACGACGCGGAGCGCAGCGCGCGCGGCTATCTGGAGCTGTACCGCCGCTACGGGGAGGAGGCCCCGCGCCGGCTCGGGCTCGCCGTGCGCGGTGAAGGGGCGCCCGCACTCGCCGAGTTCCGGGAGGCGGTCGACCGGCACGGGCTCTCCCTGGTGGAGGTCACCCTCCTCACCCATGCCACGGCGGAGAACAGCGCACCCCCATCAGACGCAGAGAGCGAAAGGACGCCACGATGAGCGGAATCGCCGGCTGGGTGGACTTCGAACGGGACCTGACACCGGAGGCGCCCACCGTACGGGCGATGGCGGCGGCGCTCGCGCACCGCGGCCCGGACGGCTTCGGTGAGTGGATCGAGGGCCATGCCGCGCTCGCTCACCGGCGGCTCGCCCTGCTCGGCTCCGAGCACGCGGGGCAGCCGGCCGTCGTGGAGTCGGAGGCCGGGAGCCCGGTGGCCGTGCTGACCCTGGACGGGAGCGTCACCAACGGGGTGGAGCTGCGCCGCGAACTGGCTGCGAAGGGGCACCGGTTCACCGGGGACGGTGACGCGGAGGTGGCGCTGCACGCCTACCTGGAGTGGGGTACGGCGTTCCCCGAACGGCTGGAGGGCCTGTTCGCGCTGGCCGTGTGGGACGTGCGGCGGCAGGAACTGCTGCTGGTCCGCGACCGGTTGGGGGTGAAGCCGCTGTGCTACTTCCTGACGCCGTCCGGTGTGCTCTTCGGCTCCGAGCCCAAGGCGCTGCTGGCCCATCCGGCGGTACGGCCGGTGGTCGACGCCGACGGGCTGCGGGAGCTGTTCGCGCACAGCCGCAAGCCGGGCACCGGGGTGTTCCGGGGCACGCGCGAGGTGCTGCCCGGCCACACGATGACCGTGCGGGCGCCCGGCACCGGCCACCGTCGCTACTGGTCGCTGCCCGCCCGGCGGCACACCGACAGCCTGGAGACCACGGTCGCCACCGTGCGCCGGCTGCTGTCGGAGGCGGTCGCCACGCATCTTCGTGCGGACGTGCCGGTCGGCGCGATGCTCTCCGGCGGGATCGACTCCAGCGCGCTGACCGCGCTCGCGGCCCACCGGCGGCGGGCCGAGGGCGCCGGACTCCGGTCGTTCTCGGTGAACTTCACCGGCTACGCCGAGAACTTCAAGCCGCACCCCACCATGCGCGCCACCCCCGACGCCCCCTACGCGGCTCTCGCCGCCGAGCACATCGGGACCGAGCACACCGAGATCCTGCTCGACACGGCGGCGCTCGCCGATCCGCGGACCCACGCCGTCGCCCTGCGCAGCCAGGACGCGCCCTCACCGCTCGGTGACATGGACGTCTCGCTGCTGCTGTTCTTCCAGGCGCTGCGCCGCGCGGGGATCACCGCGGTGCTCTCCGGGGAGACCGCGGACGAGGTCTTCAACGGCTACTTCTGGGCCTACGACCCGGCCCACAGCAACTCCACGACCTTCCCGTGGGTCTCCTTCGAGCGCGGGCACGACGCCGCCGCGGGCGGTCTGGGCTGCTCGCTGGTGGACCGGACGCTCCGCAAGGAGCTGGACTTCATGGAGTACGCCGACCAGCACTACCGCGACGCGCTCACCGAGGTCCCGCGAGTGGCCGGCGAGAGTTCTGCCGAGCGCAGGGCGCGCGAGGTCACGTATCTGGCGCTGACCCGGTGGGCCCCGACCCATCTGGACCGGGCCGACCGGATGAGCATGGCTCACGGGGTGCAGCTGCGCCCGCCGTTCTGCGACCGGGCGCTGGTGGAGTACGTCTACAACGTCCCGGCCGACTTGAAGAGGGTGAACGGCCAGGAGAAGAGCCTGCTGCGGGCGGCGGTCTCCGATCTGCTGCCGGAGCGGGTGCTCAACCGGCCCAAGAGCGCCTATCCGACCGTGCAGGAGGCGGCGTACGGCGAGTTCGTGCGCCACCGTTTCGAGGGCGTGGCCGCGGACGGTACCGCGCCGGTCGCCCCGCTGCTGGACGCCGAGGCGACCAGGGCGGCGCTGGGTACGGCGGTGGCTCCCAGCGGTGCCTTCGCGTGGGTGGAACGGGCGAGCATGGAGATGGTGCTGCAGTTGAACACGTGGCTCTCGGAGTACGGGGTCGAACTGCGGGTGTGAGGGTGCCGGGCGCCACAGCCCGCACAGAAATATGCTCCTTGTCATCCATGTGCGCGAAGCATAGGATACGACGAGGTAAAGAGCGAGAATGCGGCACTCGGTTTCGACCCGCAGTGCCGGGTGCGCGCAGGATTATTGCTGGTTTCAACTTCTTTTTCGGTGAAACGTAATTCTCCGAGTAAAGGGACGGCAATTTTTCCGCCCCTTCGAGCGTGTGATGTTTCGCCCAAAAATGAGTGACGCAGGAAGGTGAATAACCGATGGCCGCCACACTGCACAGGCGGCTCACTCAGGGGGAATGCAGTGATAGAGATCGGTCTGCTGGGCTCCATGCGAATACGCAGGAACGGGGAGGACGTCACACCGTCCGCCCCCAAACTGCGTCAGGTGCTGGCCCTGCTGGTGCTCAATGCCAACTCGCTGGTCAGCGTGGACCAGCTGTGCGAGGAACTGTGGGAGGACCACCCGCCGCTCAGCGCCCTGACCACCTTGCAAACCTACATTTATCAACTGCGCCGCAGACTGTTGCTGGCCACCGGGCAGCACGGCGCGGCTTTCGGCTCCCGTCCACCGCACGGCTGCCCCGCAATCCTGACCAGGGTCGGCGGCTACGAACTGCGGCTGGACGACAAGCAGTCGGTGGACGCTTACCGCTTCGACCAGCTCACCGAACAGGGCATGGCACAACTCCGCACCGGCGCGGGGGAGGAAGAGGCGGCCCGCACTCTCAAGGCGGCCCTTTCCCTGTGGCAGGGCGGAGCCCTGGTCGACGTCAGTACCGGACGCCGGCTGTCGGCCTGGTCGACCCAGCTGGAGGAACGCCGTAAGAGCGTCCTGGAGCAACGTTTCTCCCTCGAGCTCGAACTCGGCCGTCACCACACCGTCCTGGACGAACTGTCCGAGGCCTTCCGGGCCCACCCCACCCACGAGGCGTTCGCCGGCCAGCTGATGCGGGCCCTGCACCGCTGCGGCCGCCGGCCGGACGCCCTCAACACCTTCCGCACCCTGCGCGGCCATCTCGTCGAGGAACTCGGCCTGGAACCCTCCGCGCAGCTCCAGCGGCTCCACCAGGAGGTGCTCGCGGACCGCGGCCATCTCCGAGGACCCGCCCCGGCCAAGGCCGAGGCCGTGCCGGGCGGGCGTCGGCTCGTGCCCGGCCCGGCCCAGCTCCCCGCCGACGCCGGTGACTTCGTCGGGCGGGAACGCGAACTCGATCAGCTGGAGACCTTCCTCGGCGCGGACCGGCCCAGCACCGGCATGCGCGTGGTGGAGGTGCACGGCCCGCCCGGTGTCGGCAAGAGCGCCTTCGCCGTGCGTGCCGCGCACCGGCTGCGCCCGCGCTTCCCCGACGGACAGCTCTTCATCGACCTGTCCGCCGTCGGCGAGGGCTCCCAGCAACTCGCGGACGTGCTGTCGGCCTGCCTCACCGCCTGCGGCATCCAGCGCGAGAAGCAGCCCAGCGGGCTCGGCGAGCTCAGCAGACTGTTCCGCACCTGGACCGCCGACCGCCGGGTGCTGGTCGTGGTCGACGACGCGCTCACCGGCTCCCAGATCCGCGCCGTCCTGCCGGGCGGCTCCGGCTGCGCGGTGATCGCCACAAACCGCTACCGCGCGCACAGCCTGTCCACCGGCCGCAAGATCGTGCTCCCCGCCCTGTCCCGGGAGGAATCCCTCCAGCTCTACGACCGGGTCGCCGGGGAGCGCTCCAGGCAGCAGGACCCCGGGGCGGTGCGGGAGCTGATGGCGCTGTGCGAGGGGCTGCCCCTGGCCATCAGGGCCGTCGCCGGCCGGCTCACGGCGCGGCCCGGCTGGTCCGCGGCCCGGCTGGCGTCGCGGCTGCGCGGCAACCACCGGATGCTGCTCGAACTCCCCGCCGGCACCCAGTCACTGATGACCACCGTGGCCGCCAGCCACCGGCATCTGCCCGCCCCGTCACGGGAGTTGCTGCGCCTGCTGCTCCAGCGCGAGCGCCCCCGCTGGAGCCTCGACGAGGTGGTGACCCGGCTGCGTCCCGGCAGTGGAGACGCCGAGACGCTCCTCGAATACCTTGTCGACGTCCACCTCGTCGAGGAGCACCTGACACCGGAGGCCGAGCTCCTCTACTCCGTGCCCCGGCTCACCCGGCAGGCCCTGATTCTCCTCTCGCGCGGCACGCCCGCGGGCGACGTACCGAACGGCCGGATGGTCGGCGCCGGTGTCGTCGCCGGCACCGGCGTCCCCCTGATGAAGGCGGACATCCGCCGGTAGCCCGGCCCTCTCACGGCCCGCCGCACCCCCGGGTGCGGCGGGCCGTCGTGCTGTCCCCGTCGCGGCACCGGGCCGTCAGCGGTTCTCCAGGCGCCTTCGAGAGCGTCTCGACCCCCGCCGACCAGGGTGAACACAGCACCGACAAGCCGGGAGGACATCGTGCACCGAACGCTGATCGTGGCGAGGATGGACCTCGCCGACGCCGAGGGCGTCGCGCAGGTCTTCGCCGATTCGGACAGCACCGAACTGCCCCATCTGGTGGGGGTGTCGAGGCGGACGCTGTTCGCGTTCCACAACCTGTACTTCCACTTGGTGGAGGCCGACCAGGACATCGCGCCGAACCTGTACAAGGCGCGCAGCCACCCGCTCTACGAGGAGATCAACACCCGGCTCGGCCAGTTCATCTCGCCCTACGACCCCGACTGGCGCGAGCCCAAGGACGCCATGGCCGTCCCCTTCTACTCCTGGACACCCCAGGAGGGCCCGCAGACCAGCGCCCCGCGCTCGGCGAACCTGGGCGGTGCCCGATGAGCGCCACCGCCAGCACCAAGGTCGCCGTGAACGAGGTCGCCGCCAACACCAAGCGCGGCGGCGACATCCGCGTCACCCTCAGCCCCAAGACCGTGGGGTGCACCTCGGGCTTCGGCGGAGTGCTGCGGCTGGCCCCCGGCCACCACGTCACCGAGCACCTCCACCCGTACTCCGAGGAGTTCCTGCACGTCGTCCAGGGCCGGCTGGAGATGACGCTGGACGGCGGCACCCCGCAGCCGCTCGGCCCCGGCGACTCGCTGCTGGTGCCCATCGGGGTGCGCCACCGCCTGGTGAACACCGGGTCCGTGCCGGCCGAGGCGGTCTTCCACCTCTCCCCGCTCGCGCCCCGCCCCGAGCTGGGCCACGTCGACACGGAACAGCCGCTCGACGCGTCCGCGGGCAACCCGGATGTGGGTGCGGCCCGATGACAGCCGGACAGCGACGCGCGGTGATCACGGGGGTGGGGGCCGTCGCGCCCGGCGGGATCGGGCGGGACGCCTACTGGGACCTGCTCACCGCCGGACGCACCGCCACCCGCCGCATCAGCCTGTTCGACCCGGCCGGCTTCCGCTCACAGGTCGCCGCCGAGTGCGACTTCGATCCGCTCGCTGCCGGGCTCACACCCCAGGAGGCCCGCCGGATGGACCGGGCCGGTCAGTTCGCGGTCGTCGCCGCCCGTGAGGCCGTCGCGGACAGCGGAGTCGAACTGCCCGGCACCGACCCGGAGCGGGTCGGCGTCAGCATCGGCAGCGCCGTCGGCTGCACCATGGGCCTGGAGGAGGAGTACGCGGTCCTCTCCGACGGCGGCCGCGAGTGGCTGGTCGACCACAGCTACGGGGTTCCCCACCTGTACGGCTACATGGTGCCCAGCACCCTCGCCGTCGAGGTGGCCCGGCAGGCGGGCGCGGAGGGGCCGGTCGCGCTGATCTCCACCGGCTGCACCTCGGGTCTGGACGCCATCGGACACGGCGTCCAGCTGATCGAGGAGGGCACCGCCGACATCGTGCTCGCCGGGGCCACCGACGCTCCGCTGTCGCCGATCACATCCGCCTGCTTCGACGCCATCAAGGCCACCACCGCCACCAACGACGACCCCGCACACGCCTCCCGGCCCTTTGACGGGCGGCGCGACGGCTTCGTCCTGGGCGAGGGCTCCGCCGTCATGGTGATCGAGGAGCTGGAGTCGGCCAGACGCCGCGGCGCCACCGTGTACGCCGAGATCCTCGGCTTCGCGGGCCGCAGCAACGCCTTCCACATGACCGGACTCAAGCCCGACGGCCGGGAGATGGCCGAGGCCGTCCGGGTCGCGATGGACCGGGCGCGGCTCGACCCCGGCGCCATCGACTACATCAACGCCCATGGCTCGGGCACGAAGCAGAACGACCGGCACGAGACCGCCGCGTTCAAGCGCAGCCTCGGCCGGCGGGCCCACGAGGTGCCGGTCAGCTCCATCAAGTCGATGATCGGGCACTCGCTCGGCGCCATCGGCTCCCTGGAGATCGCCGCCTGCGCCCTCGCCCTGCGCCACCAGGTCGTCCCGCCGACGGCCAACCTGTCCACGCCCGACCCCGAGTGCGACCTCGACTACGTGCCGGTGACGGCCCGCGAGCACCGTATGGACCGGGTGCTCAGCGTCGGCAGCGGCTTCGGCGGCTTCCAGACGGCGATGGTCCTGGGCCGGCCCCACCTCGCGCACGGGGAGGCGGCATGAGCGCCTCCGGCATACGCCCCGGCCGGCGCGGCCGGTCCGTGGTCACCGGGATCGGCGTCGTCGCGCCCACCGGGATCGGCGCCGCCCGGCACTGGGAGTCGGTGCTCTCGGGCAAGAGCGGCCTCGGCCGCATCACCCGCTTCGACCCGACCGGCTACCCCGTCCGGGTGGCGGGCGAGGTCCCCGGATTCCGCGCCGGTGAACAGGTGCCGGGGCGGCTCGTCCCGCAGACCGACCGCTTCACCCACTTCGCGCTGGCTGCCGCCGAGGACGCCCTGGCCGACGCCGCCGCCGACCCGGCGACCCTGCCGGAGTACGAGATGGCGGTGGTGACCGCCAGCTCCTCGGGCGGCACCGAGTTCGGACAGCACGAGATGGAGAACCTCTACCAGAAGGGGTCTTCCTGGGTCGGCGCGTACCAGTCCATCGCCTGGTTCTACGCGGCCACGACCGGCCAGGTCTCCATCCGGCACGGCATGCGCGGCCCCTGCGGGGTCATCTGCGGCGAGCAGGCCGGCGCTCTCGATGCCCTCGGCCAGTCCCGGCGGCTGCTGGACACCGGCTCCCGGCTCGTGCTCAGCGGCGGCACCGACGCCTCGCTGTGCCCATACGGCCTGGTGGCGCAGCTGTCCACCGGCCGGCTGTCCACCGAGGATGATCCCGCCCGCGCCTACCTGCCCTTCGACGCGGCCGCCTCCGGCTTCGTCCCGGGGGAGGGCGGTGCCATCCTCGTCGTCGAGAGCGCCGAGGCGGCACACGCCCGCGGGGCCCCGGCCTACGGCGAGATCCTCGGTTACGCGGCCGGCTTCGACCCCACCGCGGACGGCACCACCGCGCGGCACTCCGTGCTGGTATCCGTCGTGCGGCGGGCCCTCGCCGACGCCGGGCTCGCCCCGGGCGATGTCGACGTGGTCTTCGCCGACGCCGCCGGCACCCCCGCCGAGGACCTCGCCGAGGCCCGGGCGATCACCGAGGTCTTCGGGCCCGGCGGGGTGCCGGTGACCGCGCCGAAGACCCTCACCGGGCGCCTCTACGCGGGCGGCGCCGCACTGGACGTGGCGACCGCGCTGCTCGCCCTGAGCGCCGGTGTCGTCCCGCACACCGCGGGGCTCGGCCGCCCGGCCCCCGGCTGCGAGATCGACCTCGTCCTCGATCGCCCCCGCCAGACCGACCCGCGCACCGCCCTGGTCCTGGCCCGCGGCCACGGCGGTTTCACCTCCGCCCTGGTGACGGGCGCCGGCGATCGCCACGCCCTCAGGAGGTGACCGGCTCACCGGCAGCCGACCGAGATCCGCGGTCGCGGCCCGGCCAGGGGCGAGGAGAACCGCGAGACCGGCCCCCACACACCCGCAGCCCACACACCACCCACGAAAGGCTTCTCATGGCGGACTTCACCCTCGACGACATCCGGCGAATCCTGCGCGCGAGCGGCGGGGTCGACGAGCAGACCGACCTGGACGGCGAGCACTTCGCCGGCACCTCCTTCGCCGACCTCGGCTACGACTCCCTGGCCCTGCTGGAACTCGTCAACCGCATCGAGCGCGAGTACGGCATCCAGATCCCCGACGGCGACCTCGCGCACACCCAGACCCCGCTTGAGGCCCTGACCTATGTCCAGGCCCGGCTCACGGAGGCTCGCGTCTGATGGCGGGACACACCGACAACGCGATCGTCGTCGAGGCACCGATGGACCTGGTGTGGACGATGACCAACGACGTGGCCGCCTGGCCGCGGCTGTTCGACGAGTACGCCTCCGCCGAGATCCTCGGCCGGGACGGCGACACCGTCACCTTCCGCCTCGCCCTGCACCCGGACGAGAACGGCACGGTCTGGAGCTGGGTCTCCGAGCGCACCCCCGACCCGGCCACCCGCACCGTCGTGGCCCGCCGGGTCGAGACCGGCCCCTTCGCGCACATGGACATCCGCTGGGAGTACGAGGAGGTGCCCGGCGGCGTACGGATGCGCTGGATCCAGGACTTCGCGATGAAGCCCGACGCCCCGATCGACGACGCCGGGATGACCGCCCGGCTCAACCGCAACACCGCCGTCCAGATGCGGCTGATCAAGGCCAAGGTGGAGACCGCGGCCCGGGCCGGCCGGCAACTCCGGGGCAAGCGCGTCCTGGTGACGGGCGGCAGCCGGGGCATCGGCCGGGGGATCGTCCTCGCCGCGGCCCGGGCCGGTGCCGACGTCATCACCTGCTACCGCACCCCCGGCGAGGCCGTCGCCACGCTGGAGGAGGAACTCGCCGGCACCCCCGGCAAGCACCAGGTGCTGCGGGCCGACGCCGCCGACGCCACGGACGTGGACCGGCTGGCCACCGCGTGCGAGGCGAGCCTCGGCGGACTGGACGCGGTCGTCAACAACGCCGGGACGTTCCGCCCCCAGCCGTACACCGACCTCGGACCCACCGAGTGGGCCGACACCCTCCAGGGCAACCTCACCGCCACCCACCTGGTCACCCGGCGCACCCTGCCGCTGCTCTCCGCCGGATCCTCGGTGATCAACGTCGGCTCCACGGTCGCCTTCATCGGCATGGCCGGCGGCGTCCACTACACCGCCGTCAAGGCCGCGCTGGTCGGCATGACCCGCTCCCTGGCCCGGGAGCTCGGGCCGCGCGGCATCCGCGTCAACACGGTCTCGCCCGGCCGCATCGCCACCGAGGCGCTCGACGAACTGCCCCCCGAGGAGGCCGAGCGGCAGCGCGCCGCCTTCGCCTCCTTCACCGCGCTCGGCCGGCTCGGCACCGTCGACGACATCGCCCGGACCGTGCTGTTCCTCATCAGCGACCACGCCGGCTACGTCACCGGCCAGAACATCCACGTCGACGGCTGCGTCTGAGCCGCGGCCCGGCCAAGGAGGAGACCCCAGTGGAACTCGCACTGCACGGAAGGAAACTGCTCGTCACGGGCGGCACCCGCGGCATCGGCCGGGGCATCGTCCTCGCCGCGGCCCGGGCGGGCGCCGACATCCTCACCTGCCACCGGCAGGAGAGCGAGGCCGTCGACAGCCTGATCGCCGCGCTGAAGGAGACCGCCGGCGACCACCACGTGATCCGCGCGGACCTCGGCGAGACCGCCGAGGCCGACCGTCTCGTCGGCGAGGCCAAGGACCGCTTCGGACGGCTCGACGGCATCGTCAACAACGCGGGCGTGATCAGCCACATCCCGTTCGCGGAACTGCCCGCCGAGGAGTGGGGGCGGATCCTCGACACCAACCTCACGGCCGCCTACCGGATCATCCAGCAGGCGCTGCCGCTGCTCGGCACCGGCTCCTCGGTGGTCAACATCGGCTCGCGCGGAGCCGCCGCGGGCATACCGCTGCGCGCTCACTACACCGCCGCGAAGGCCGCCATGATCGGGCTGACCCGTTCCCTCGCGAAGGAACTCGGCCCGCAGGGCATCCGGGTCAACGTGGTCGCCCCCGGCGTCATCGAGACCGAGGCCTTCGCCGACATGCCCGCCGAGCGCGCCGCCGGACTGCGCGCCACCTACTCCCGGAAAACGGCCCTGGCCCGCCTCGGCACCGTCGAGGAACTCGCCGGACCGGTGCTGTTCCTGCTCTCCGACGCCGCCGCGTACATCACCGGCGAGACCCTCAACGTCGACGGGGGGATCTGACATGCCCGAGCCCGCCGAGAAGGTCTTCCGGGTCATGCTGCGCATGCAGATCAAGTCCGGCATGGAGCACGAGTTCGAGAAGGTGTGGCAGGAGGTCGGCGACTCGGTCACCACCCACCCCGCCAACCTCGGCCAGTGGCTGTCCCGCAGCGCCGAGGAGGACGGCATCTACTACATCGTCAGCGACTGGGTCGACGAAGCGCTGTTCCGCGAGTTCGAGACCAGCGACCGTCACCTGGAACACCGTCAGAAGCTGCACCCGTACCGCAGCGGCGGCTCCATGACGACCATGCACGTCGTCGCCGCCCTGGCCGGCGCCGCGTCGTGACCGCCGGCGCCATCGAGGTGGTGCTCTACCACCTGAGCGACGACCCGGACCGGGTGCTGCCCGCCTACCACGAGGCCAGCCGCCGGATGGCGGGCACCGCCGGCCTGCTCGGCAACAAGCTGCTGCACGCGCTCGGCGAACCGCGCTCCTACGTCGTGGTCAGCCGCTGGACCGGCTGGGAGGCGTTCACCGCCTGGGAGAGCGGGCCCGCCCACAAGGACCAGACCGCACCGCTGCGGCCGCTGCGCGACACCGCCCGGGACCGGCCCTTCGAGATCTACCGGGAGCTCGCCAGCTATCCGGGGGACCGGGTAGTCACCCCCGCCGCCGACGTCACGGAAGGAGTCTGAGCATGGCACGCACGGACGCCCGGCAGGCAGCCCCGCCGGCCGACCTGTTCACCCCGGCCTTCCACCAGGACCCGCACGAGGCGCTGGCCGGCCTGCGGCGCACCGCGCCCGCCGTGCCCGTCATGACACCGAACGGCCTGCGCACCTGGCTGGTCACCGGACACGAGCACGCCCGGGCCCTGCTGGCCGACCCCCGGCTGAGCAAGGACATGCGGGTCGGCCGGGACCTCATCCCGCGGAACTTCGCCGACCCCGGCAAGCGGCAGGAGTTCCTCGCGGAGTCGGGGGAGCGCAGCCAGTTCCCGCACGTCCTCAGCGTGCACATGCTGGACAGCGACCCGCCGGACCACACCCGGCTGCGCCGGCTCGTCGGCCGGGCCTTCACCGCGCGCCGGGTCGAGTCCCTGCGGCCGCGCATCACCGAACTCACCGACGAACTGCTGGACGCCATGGCCCGGCACGAGCGGCTGGACCTCATGGAGGCCCTGGCCTTCCCCGTGCCGTTCACGGTCATCTGCTGGCTGCTCGGTGTGCCCCCGGACGACCGGGCCGCTTTCCGCCGCTGGTCCAACCTGCTCGTCTCCGGCGCGGGCACCGACGAGGTGCGCGAGGCCAGCGCGTCGATGATCACGTACCTGACGGAGCTGATCGAGGCCAAGCGGAACGAGCCGGCCGACGACATGCTCACCGACCTGGTGCACGCCCGGGACGCCGGCGACCAGCTGTCGTCCGACGAGCTGATCTCCATGGCGTTCCTGCTGCTGGTGGCGGGCCACGAGACCACCGTCAACCTCATCGGCAACGGCGCCCTGGCCCTGCTCACGCACCCCGGGGTGCGCGAGCAGCTCGCGGTGGACGCGTCGCTGTGGCCCGCGGCCGTCGAGGAGTTCCTCCGCTACGACGGTCCGGTGACCAACGCCACCTGGCGCTTCACCACCGAACCCGTCGAGGTCGGCTCCGTCACCATCCCCGAGGGCGAGTTCGTGACCATCTCGATCGGCGCCGCCGGCCGGGACCCCGACCGCTACCCCGACCCGGACCGCCTGGACATCACCCGCGTCCAGTCCGGCTCGGTCGCGTTCGGCCACGGCATCCACCACTGTCTGGGCGCCCCGCTCGCCCGGCTGGAGGGCCAGATCGTCCTCAGCCGCCTGTTCACGCGCCTTCCCGGGCTGCGGCTCGGCGCGGACGCGGACGAACTGCGCTGGCGCAGCAGCCTGATGATGCGCGGCCTCGAAGAACTGCCGGTGTTCACGGCATGAGCGCCGACCCCGCCCCGCCCCTACTGGAGGAGACACCCGTGGAACGTCAGGACACCGGGCCGGCACCCCGGACCACCGAACGCCCCGCCTGGGCCCCGCCGGAGGTCGACATCGACACCCCGAGCATCGCCCGGGTCTACGACCACTGGATCGGCGGCACCCACAACTTCGCGGTGGACCGGGAACTCGCCCGCAAGGTCGCGGCCGGCAACCCGGACCTCCCGGCCACCCTCAAAGCCAACCGCGCCTTCCTGCGCCGCGCGGTGCGCGAGCTGTCCGCGCTCGGCATACGCCAGTTCCTCGACATCGGCTCCGGCATCCCGGCCGAGGGCAACGTGCACGACGTGGCCCTCGCCGCCCACACGGACAGCACGGTCGTCTACGTCGACATCGACCCGGTGGCCGTCGCGCACGGCCGGGCGCTGCTCGCCGGCGAACCCCGGGCGGCCGTCTTCCAGGGCGACCTGTACAAGTCCCGGGAGATCCTGGAGGCGGAGGAAACCCGTCGGCTGATCGACTTCGACCGGCCGGTCGCGCTGATCCTCGCCGCCGTACTGCACTTCGTCCCGGACGGCGACAACCCGCTCGCCCTGGTGCGCCAGTACACCGAGCGGCTGGCGCCCGGCAGCGCCTTGGTGATCTCGCACGCCGGCGCGGAGGAGGTCCCGAGGACGGCGCCGGAGGCGGCCGAGCAGTACCGGGGCGCGGTGAGCCAGGTGATCTGGCGCGACAACCGGGAACTCGCCGCGCTGTTCGAGGACTTCGAGCTGGTGGCGCCCGGTGTGGTCCGGGCCCCGCTGTGGCGCCCCGAACCGGCCGAGACTCCCGACCCGGCGCTCGCCATGCTGGCCGGAGTGGCAGTCAAACCGGCCCGGTGATCTCCGGTGGACACGTCCCTCACCCCACAGGACTCCCCGCCGACCGCCACCACCTCCGCACCACCGCGGGCCGGTGACCGCGGGCCCGGCTTCGGCACACTGCTCGCCGTCGACCTGTGGGAGCGGTTCAGCTTCTTCGGGATGGCGGCGATCCTGGTCCTCTACCTGACCGCTTCCGAGGCGCGCGGCGGCATGGGCATGGCGCCGCAGTCGGCCACCGCGATCTTCGCGGCGTACATGTCTCTCAGCTTCATGGCCGGTCTGCCCGGAGGCTGGCTCGCCGACCGGGTGCTGGGCGCGCGCCGGGCCGTGCTGCTCGGCGGTGCGCTGATCACTTGCGGCCACGCGGTGCTGGCGGTTCCGGTGACGGGCTCGCTCTACGCCGGTCTGCTGCTGGTCGTCGCGGGGACGGGCCTGGTCAAGCCTGCCATGGCGGCCATGGTCGCAGCGGTCAGCGGGGACGGGGAGGGCCGCCGCGAGGCGGCCTTCTCCCTCTTCTACATGTGCATCCAGGTCAGCGCGCTCATCGCCCCCGTCGTCACCGGGCTGCTCGCCGAGCGCGTCGCCTGGCACCTCGGCTTCGCGGCGGCCGCCGTCGGCATGACGGCGGGACTGATTCAGTTCGCACTCGGCCTGCGCCGGTACGGGGACGTCGGCGCGCGTCCACCTCGCCCGGTGCCGCGCCCCGAGGCCACAGCGATGCTCCGGCGCGCCGCGTGGATCACCGGGGCGGTGGGCGCGCTCATGGTGGTGCCGGCGTCCTGCGGACTGCTGCCTCTCCCCGTGGTGCTCGCCGTCCTCGGCCTGACGACCGTCACCCTCCCGTTCTGGTACCTGAGCTCACTCCGCCGGGCCCATGCGCCGGGCACGGGCCACAGGCGCCGGCTCGCCGGCTTCACCGTGCTGATGGCGGCGTCGGCCGCCTTCTGGATGATCTTCGCGCAGAGCGGTTCGGTGCTCAGCCTCTTCGCCGAGCGTCACACCGACCGGGACCTGCTCGGCTTCGAGGTCCCCGCCAGTTGGTTCCAGTCCGTGCATCCGCTCTTCGTCCTGCTGGTCGCCCCGCTCTTCGCCCGGCTCTGGCCACGGGTGCCGCGTGTGGACGTGCCGGTCAAGTTCGCGGGCGCGCTGATCGCGGCAGGCTCCAGCTTTGTGCTGATGGCGGTCGCGGCCACGCTCGCCGAGCACGGCCCGGTCGGCCCCCACTGGCTGCTGCTGGTCTACCTGCTGTACTCCTGCGGCGAGATCGCACTCGCCCCCGCGGGTCTGGCGCTCGCCGCAGCGGTGGCCCCACCCGGCAGCACCAGCCGCCTGCTCGCCGTGAACGGCCTGTTCGGCGCGGTGGGAGTGGTCGTGGGAGGCCAGCTGTTCCGGCTGACCACGGTGCTGACGCCGGCGACATACTTCCTGCTGCTCGGCATCTTCGTCCTGGCAGTCGGCACGACGATCGCCCTCGGCGCCCCCCGCCTGCGCGTACTCCTGGCCCTCCCGGCGGACCCTGGCACCTGAGCCCCAGGACCCGGAGCCCTCAGCCCAGACGGGCCGCCTCCTCAGTCAGGGCCGCTCCAGTCGAAGGAGAAGTGCTTGCTCGACTTGCCGGAGCGTTCCCAGGTGAAGCCGAACGCGTCGGCGCGGTCGACCGTCGCCCGGCCCCACGTGGCGACCTGGCCCGGCCCGACCTCGGCGCCCGGGGCGTTGTGCACCTCGACGCGAGCGCCGTCCGGCGTGGTCGGGCCGGTGAGAGCCTCGGCGCTCGCCGTGACACGGCCCGGGATCTCGGCTCGCCAGGTGGCGAGGTCCTCGTCGATCTCCACGACGATGGGGGCGATGTCCATGCCGCGCATCTCCGGGTGGAACATCTCCCCGAACTGGGCCGGCCATCCGCCCGCCTCACCGCCGAAGACGGCCCCGAGCGCGGCCCGCTGCTCGTCGTCGGCGCGTTCGTCGAGGAAGACCGCGGCGTAGGGCTCGGTGTGCGTGCCGGCCCACGGGTTGCCCTCGAAGGAGCCGAGCATCAGGACGTTGAGACCGTCGAGCCGTAGGTCGCCGAAGGTGCCTTCCCGGATGTGCCAGACCAGTACGCCTTCGCAGTCGCCGTAGGTCGGGGGCTGCGCGAACGTGCAGGGGCAGGGTATGGCGCACTTGCACACATCGAACCAGTCGCCGGCCAGGTGCCAGCGTGTGCCGGTGGTGGCCTGCTCTGTCATCTCGCTTCCCTCCTGCCGAGCCCGAAGGGGCTCACTCGGAGTGGCGAGACCGCGTGTCCCGAGTCCGCTCCCGGGATCGGGAGGGTGGCCTCCCTTCCAGCTTGCACCTCACGCCCCGGGCGGGAAACCGTTCCACGTCGGCAATCGTGCCTCTGGCGACTCGATGACGGCCGGAGAGCGGTGGGACTCGGGATCACATGCCGTCCATGGGCGGCATCGAGCCCTGCAGCCCCGGCAGCAGCCAGTCCTGAAACGGTGCGAGCACGGCCAGGACGAGGAAGGCGACACCCACGACGCCGGAGAGAAGCAAGCCGCGGGACCACAGCTTCTCCGCGAAGACGACCAAGGCCAGTCCGGCCATCGCCGCCACGTTCATCACGCCGAGGGGTATGAGGACGACCATCAGCCCGGCGCAGCAGCCGACGCAGTAGGCGCCGTGGTGGACGCCCACCCGCAGGTCGCGGGCGGGTCGCCGGAAGCCGGCGTAGCGCACCAGATGACCCAGCGGGTCGCGGCAGTGCCGCAGGCAGACGTGCTTGAGCGGCCCGAGCTGATACAGGCCGGCGAGCAGGAAGGCGATCGAGCCGATCCAGCGTCCGGCGGTCGGATGGTCGTCCACCAGGTCGCCGGTGAGGGCGAGGGCCCCGTAGGCGAGCAGCCCGAAGGCCGTCCACACCAGCAGATATCCGCCCACGAACTCGATGGTGCGGGCGGCCCGGGTCCAGCCGGAGGACTGCCGTCCGATACCTCGCACCCAGGTGATGGCCACCGGTGCCATGGACGGCAGCATCATGGCCGCCATCATCGTCACCCAGAGCAGCAGGAACAGGGGGAGCGCCATCCCCATGGTGCCGGGTTCGACCCCCATGTCCTGGGCCTGCCCGACGGTCAGCGCCCATGCCGGGACCGCGATCACGACGACGAGGGCCCATCCGGCGAGGAGATCCCGCGTGGGCAGCAACGTCCCGCCCGATCCGGTCGGGGCGGGCGACCGGGAGGGTACGAACGCGGTAGCCCAGCTGCCATGCATCGGTGTCGCCTCCTGCGGCTGCTTCCAGCACAGCACAGCGACATCTGCGACGCGACCGGGCCGAGGGGGCTACGACAGCTCCCCACCGATCTCCTCTCACCGCATGACTGCACGATGCTGCACGGTGGTCGCTCTGGCGGGCGGGAAATGCACCTGATTCACACGATGAGTGACTGTTTCGGCCGTAGGTTGGCGGGGACTCGCACCGCACGCCGCCGGAGCACCGGTGCTCCGCCCGGCGGACCGGGCGAAACAACCGTTCTCTTTTCTTCCAGGTGAACGCCTCGCGCACGCGTGCCGAAACCACGGACTCCGTCCTCGCAAGCTCGAGAGTCGTCAGCCGCTCCGGCACCACTCCGGGCGGGCCTTCCTCACCCGCGGTCGGCCGCCTGGACGCGGATCGCGCGGATACGCCGGCGTTGCCACCTGTGGGGCCGTGGGCCCCCTGAAGCGGCCCGCCTACCGTTCACCTCACCTCATCGCACGCGACGCACGCGAGGAGCACTGATGACTACAGACACCCGTTCCACCTCCAGCCTGCGACACGATCCGCTCGTGCGTGGCCTCGGCTGGGCCAGTGCGGCCCTGGGCGTGCCCCAGGTCGTCGCCCCGGCGGGCTTCGCGCGGGCCCTGGGCGTGGGCGACGCCCCCCGGCACCGAACGGCCACGACGGCCGTCGGCGTGCGCGAACTGGCGGCGGCGGCCGGGCTGCTGGGACGGCCGCATCCCGTCTGGCTCTGGGGTCGCGTCGGCGGCGACCTCATGGATCTGACGATGCTCGGCCGGGCCTTGAAGAACCACGACGGTCGAGGCCTCGGACGCACCGTCGCTGCGACGGCCGCGGTCACCGCCATCACCGCCACGGACGTCTACGCGGCCGTGACCCGCACGCGTAGGAGCAGCCCCATGGAACTGACCGCGGCCACCACCGTCACCCGGTCCCCGGACGAGGTGTACACCCTCTGGAAGGACCTGGAGCGACTGCCGGAGTTCATGGTGCACCTGGACGAGGTGCGCGTGACCGGCCCGCGCACCAGTCACTGGCGCGCCGGCGCGCCGTTCGGCAGGACCGTCGAATGGGACGCCGAGATCACCCAGGACGTCCCGGGCCAACTGATCGCGTGGCGCTCGGTGGACGGTGCCGACATCGACAACTCCGGCGAAGTCCGTTTCGTGCCGGCCCCAGGCGGCCGGGGCACGGAGATACACGTGTCCCTGCGCTACGACCTGCCAGGGGGGCCGCTGGGCCAGGCGGCGGCGCGCTACTTCGGCGAGGAGCCGCACCAGCAACTGGACGACGACCTTCGCCGCTTCAAGCAGATCGCGGAAATCGGTGAGGTCGTCCGCTCCGAGGGCGCACCCGGCGGCAAGCGGGCCCGGGGCGAATTCCCGCAGCACCCCGCCCGACCGCTGACCGAGGACGAACTGAAGGAGGCCCTGTCATGAAGGCCAACTGCTGGACGGGACGCAACTCGGTCGAGGTGCAGGACGTCCCCGACCCCTCGATCCTGAACAGCCGCGACGCCATCGTGAAAATCACCTCCACGGCGATCTGCGGCTCCGACCTCCATCTGGTCGACGGCTACGTGCCCACCATGGAGAAGGGCGACATCCTGGGCCATGAGTTCATGGGAGAAGTCGTCGAGGTCGGCTCCGGCATCAGCGACGGCAAAGTGCGCGTCGGCGACCGGGTCGTGGTGCCCTTCCCCATCGCCTGCGGCGCTTGTGCGTCCTGCCGCGCGGAGCTGTACTCGTGCTGCGAGAACAGCAACCCCAACGCCGGCATCTCGGAGAAGATGTTCGGTCATCCCACCTGCGGCATCTACGGGTACTCCCATCTCACCGGCGGCTTCGCCGGCGGCCAGGCCGAGTACGCGCGGGTGGTGCTCGCCGACACCAACGCCCTCAAGATCGAATCGGACCTGAGCGACGAGCAGGTGCTCTTCCTGTCCGACATCCTCCCGACCGGTTTCATGGGCGCCGACATGTGCGACATCGAGGAAGGTGACGTCGTCGCCGTCTGGGGCGCCGGGCCGGTCGGCCAGTTCGCCATGGACAGCGCCCGGGTCCTGGGCGCGGAGAAGGTCATCGCCATCGACAAGGAGACCTACCGCCTCGACATGGCCGCCGCCCAGGGCTACACCACCATCAACTTCGAGGACACCGACGTACGGTCCGCCCTGCTCGAACTCACCGGCGGCCGTGGCCCCGACAAGTGCATCGACGCGGTCGGCATGGAGGCCACACACGGGGCTTCCCACATCCACCTCTACGACCGCGCCAAGCAGGCGGTCCGCTCCGAGACCGACCGGCCGCACGCCCTGCGCCAGGCCATCATGTCCTGCCGGAGCGGCGGCGTGGTCTCGGTCATCGGCGTCTACGGCGGGATGATCGACAAGTTCCCGGCGGGTGCCTGGATGAACAGGTCACTGACCCTGCGGACCGGCCAGTGCCACGTGCAGAGGTACATGCAACCGCTGCTGGCCATGATCGAGCAGGGCAAGATCGACCCCACCCGGATCATCACCCACCGCCTGCCCCTGACCGAGGCACCGACCGGCTACGACCTGTTCAAAAACAAGAAGGACAACTGCGAGAAGGTCGTCCTCAAACCGTGAGGAAAGCACCGACGAACTGCGGCACCAAAAGCCCGTGACGCCCCCAACGGCTACGCGTTCTCCGGCCCGGCCCCTGGTCACCAGGGTCGGACTGTCGGCTCCCGGACTGAGACCGATCGACATGGCTGCTGTCATCGTCCCTGCGGAGGCGTCGGCCACGCGGCCCCCTCAACTGCCGCGTCGAGGAGATCCCCGAGCCGATGCCAGGCGCCCGGGCCGGCGTGCGACATGGGGCTTGCCGCGAACCGTTGCCACGCCTCGTCACTGTCTCCGAGCGCCTCGGTGACGTAGGCGGCGACTGCGGGATGAGTCGTGTCGTAGCGCGGGCCACGGGCCTTCAGCGCTGACCAGGCAGGCAGCAGCCGGAGCAACTCCGCAGAGCACTCGGGCCGGGCCAGCATGATCTCGGCCCAGCGTCCACGAAGGTCTGGTCCGCCGCCCAGGCGCCTACGCAGGTGCAGTGTCAGATCGAGCAGTGTGTGCTGTGGGGCGGAGTGGCGGGCCAGCACGTCGTCGAAGGTGAGGGACTTCCGGTAGGAGCGGGCGGCGAAGGAGAGCAGGGCCTCCTCGACGAGCGTGTCGTTGCCCGTGTGCCGGTCGAGGTAGGCGGCGAGAACGTTCTCGTCGGCGTCCGCCAGCTTCTTGAAACCGATGTCCTGCGGGTCGCCGAGAGAGGCCGTGCGTCGGCCCGGCAAGGCGGGGACGGGATCGGTGATGAGCGGCATGATGGTGGCGATCAGCTCATTGGCCCGTCGGTTCTCCTCCCACGCGGAACGGCCGGAGGAGGAGTAGTCGCGCGCACCGGACCGGGCGGACAGGGCCCGCCTGGTTTCCTGCACCATGAGACGTGCTTTCTGCCGCGCCTCGTCCGGGACTTCGGGGAGATGTACAAGCAGGGCATGCAACCAGCCGAGATCACGCACGACCGGATGGCGCGAATCGGGGTCCGGCTCCCAGAGGCTCAAGGCAGTAAGGGAAATGGTCGCGAACCGAGTGCCGAGGTCGGCGACGAGCTCTTCGGACGCCAGCCATTCCCGGGGCCGTCCGAGACGCCGGGCCTCGCTGGGGTTGAGGAGGAACCGCCAGGTTTGCCTGCTTGCGCGCTCCACCCAGGCGACAGCGGAGCGGCAGGCCATGGTCTGGATGTACCCGGACTGCATCTCCTCGTCGAGGAATCGCTCCACGTAGTCCCGCTCCTCCTGGGACGCAGCCGCCAGCTCCTCGGCGTAGCGCTCCCGTGCTTGCGCGGGCGTGAGCCCGTCCCGGCAGGACCGGGAGATCCGGGTGAGCAGGACCGCTCGATCGAAGCGCTCCAGGTCATGTGCGGCGACTTCCTCGAGCAAGGCCGGTTCGACGTGCCACGGCAAGGAACTCAGCAGGTGCTCGCGCACCACGCGATCGGCGGCGGGGTGCTGCGCGGACCAGGCCAGCAGGGGGCGGTGATGCTCCTTCTGCGCCCGGAGGATGCCGGACCACATGTTGTCCCAAGCATCGGATGCGGCGCGGTGGCGCTCCAGCCACGCCTCGACGTCTTCTTCGCCGTCATGCTTGTCCGGCCCGGACGGGAGGCAGTCGAGGGCTGCGACGAACACGTCCTCGTGCAAGCCGTGTTCACCGAGTACGAGCTGGGCGGGCGTCGGAGCGGTGAGCAGTTCGGGGGTGATGGTCAGGCCCGTTGCCGAGCGGCGGTGGAGCTCGGCAACGACGGCGCGGATGAGTGCTGCCCCACTCTCTCTCCGGCCAAGCCCACCGAGCTGCGCCTCAGTGCACTCTCGCAGAAGTCGCACCCTTTCTTCGTCCGGGCAGGCGGGGTGCGACAGGGCGACACAGGCCAACTCCATGTGGCCGGGCGTCCTATACGGCTGCGGTTCGCGATTCAGGTCGCTCTCCACCGCCGTGGCCAACAGCCACTCGGGTGCCGACTGCGCGAGCGGTCCCGTGAGCAGGGCCATGAGCAGGCCGTCCCGGTCCGTGCCCTGGGGCGCCGTGCGTATCGCCTCGACAGCCATGCGCGTGGGCGGGGAGTCGCCGGACGTCTGTGCGATGACCGTACGGAGGAAATCGAAAGGCAGGGACGTACGTGATTCCGCCGCGGCCATCGGACTCCAATCTCCGACACCGTGCCTCTGGCCTCTGATCGGACCCACCCGGGCACGGTGGTGTACCAGGTGTGGGCGTCAATCATGCCGAAAGGGACTGACAGTGAGGGCGGTTACCGACATACGGGCCTGGAGGGGCCCGCGGGGCGGGTTGGTTCCGGGAGTTCGGCATGGCGCCGACGTCCCTACATCTGATGTGACAGGTCATCCACCAGAAGGTCGAGAGTGGCCTCCTCATGGAGTGCGACGCCGAGGGCGGTCATGGCCCGGCGCCAGCAGCGTTCCGCAGAACACCCGCATGATCGCGACGTGCTCCAGCCGCTCGGGCGCGCTGAGATACGTGTACGCGTCCAGCCGCCGTCGCGCCCCCTCGTCGGCGTCCTGACCTGCACCGGATGGTGATGCCCCCAAGTCCGCGAGGTTACGCGGCGCAGCCGGGTACCGCCGGTGAGTGGCCGAAAATGCCGCGGACGAGTGCCAAGCCCCCTGAATGGGCCCTTCGGCTTCTGCGCCGAGTGGCTTCCAGGAGAATGGGGTACGTTCGGCCCGTATCGGCAGGGGTGGAAGGAGGCGCGCGGTGTCGTACGAACCCAAACTCGCCGCGGCACTCTCCGGCGCGACGCTGCGCCAGCTCTCCCACTGGCGCCGAGCCTCAGGGCCCAAGGATGCCGTGCTCGTGCCCGAGATCTCCAGCGAGAGGCCGATCCTCTACTCGTTCCGCGACGTTGTCGCACTCCGCATCTGTGTGCAGCTGCGCGAAGAGGCTTCGTTGCAGAAGATCCGCCGTGCGCTGAACACACTCCGGGAAGACCTCGGCGAGTGGAAGCACCTGTCCTCGTACAAACTCGTGGCGGGCCCGGACACCATCTACCTGGCCGAGCCCGACCACGCCGTGGACCTGATCAAGGGGGGCAACGTGGTCATCCACCAGATGGTCGATGTTCTGGCTCCCTTCTACAAGGATGGCCGCAGCATTCCTGCCTTGCTCACCCCCCGTGAGCACGTCGCGGTCGACGAGTCGGTCCGAGGTGGGGAACCGGTCATCCAAGGCACGAGGATCCCCGCGTCATTGCAAGCGGGGCCGGGAATGACTCGGTGTCGCTGACCGGGCTTCCCTACTGGCTCCCGATCGCCGGGTCACGCGGCGGTGGGGCGTGGGCTGCCGTGGAAGACCTG